>JAFZAI010000008.1 GCA_017557325.1 Bacteroidales bacterium | reverse complement strand
GGTCGGGGCGGATGGCGATTCGGCCGAGAGGGCCGACGCTTCCGCCAGGACGACCGGCGCCTTTGCCGCCGCTTCGGCCGGCCGGGTGTCCGGTTTCCTCGGCAATTTCGGCGTCATCCTGCGGGCGCTCACCTATATCAAGATGCTGGGCCGTCAGCACGTCCGCCGGGTCGGCGAACTCTCGACACTGGGCGCCAATTACATCAAGGAATGCCTCAAAGATGTCTATAAACTCCCGATCGAGGGGGTCTGCAAGCACGAATTCGTCTTTGATGGACTGGTATGCGATGGAGCGCGTCCTGCCTTAGACGATGGCTCTACACCTGCCGTGCCGGGTGCCACGACGCTCGACGTGGCCAAGCGTCTGCTGGATTACGGCTTCCACGCCCCGACGATCTATTTCCCGCTCCTGTTCCACCAGGCTTTGATGATCGAGCCCACGGAGACCGAATCGAAGGAGACCCTCGACCGCTTCATCGCCGTGATGCGGCAAATCGCTGCCGAGGCCGCCGCCGACCCGGCGATGCTTCACGAGGCCCCGCACAACACGCCGGTCCGCCGCCCGGACGAAACCCTCGCGGCCCGGAACCCTGTATTGAAGTACGCCCCGGCCTCGCTCGTCCAAGAAAACGGCTGAAAATTTGGACGGTGGGGGCAAAAGTAGCGAGTTGTCCAAGAAAATGGCTGAAAACTTGGATGGCGAGGGCAAAAGTAGCGAGTTGTCCAAGAAAACGGCTGAAAACTTGGACGTGATGGGCAGAATTGTGGGTGGGGAATTTTTACGACAAGGAGAGTATGAAACTAACTATTATAGGTAGTGGCCCGGGGGGCTACGAAACGGCGCTGAAGGCAGCGGAGAGAGGATTAGAGGTGACTCTGATCTCGGCGGGTCCGCTGGGCGGGACCTGTCTCAATGAAGGCTGCATCCCGACCAAGGCGCTCCGGCGCAGTGCGGAGGTGGCTGATCTGGTAGCCGATGCAGCTGGTTATGGCATCCAGGCAACGGCCCTCGGCCTTGACCTGGCGCAGATTATGGCCCGCAAAGAGGAGATTGTCACGCAACTTCGGGGCGGCATCGAATTTCTGCTGAACAAGGCGAAAGTCTCCGTGCTGTATGGGAGGGCCTCGTTTGTCGACAGCCGGACCGTGCGAGTATCCTTGAACGACGGGGGAGAGACGACCGTCTCTTCCGACGCAATCTTTGTGGCGACTGGTTCCGTCTCGGCGTCGTTGCCGATTCCGGGCGCGGAGCTTGCCGTGGATTCGACCGCGATACTTTCCCTGCAGGAAATTCCCCGCCGCCTCTGCGTCATTGGCGCTGGCGTTATCGGGCTGGAATTCGCCTCGATTTACCGCAGCTTCGGCTCCGACGTAATTGTGCTGGAGTATTGCAAAGAAATCCTTCCGCGTTTCGATACTGATCTTTCCAAGCGATTGAAACAGAGCCTCTCCAAGAAGGGAATCTCCATCGAGACTTCAGCTGCGGTGCAAGCCATCGCAAAGTCTCCGGATGGGTCGCTCAAGGTAACCTACAACAAGAAAGACCAGCCCCAGGAAGTAGAAGCCGACAAGGTCCTGATGGCCGTCGGTCGTCGCCCGGCCCTCGACTCGCTCAATTTCGCCGACATCGGCATCGAGACTGGCCGCGGCGTCATCGTAGACGAGAACTTCCAGACAAACATTCCCGGCATTTATGCCTTCGGCGACATCATCGGCGGCTATATGCTGGCACATGTGGCGACCGCCCAGGGGCTTCACGCCCTCAATCACCTGACCGGTCAAAAAGACGGCATCGATTTCGGCATCGTGCCTGCGGCTGTCTTCACCTCACCGGAAGCGGCCACGGTCGGGCTTTCGGAGGATGACTGCAAAGAAAGGGGTATTCCGGTGAAATGCCTCAAATCCAATTTCCGCGCAAACGGAAAGGCCCTTACGATGGGGGAGACGGACGGATTCATCAAGGTGGTCGTTTCAGAGGAGGATGACAAGATTCTCGGCTGCCACCTGTTCGGCCCGCACGCTTCCGACCTGATCCACGAAATGACGGCCCTCATCGCCCGCCATACCCCCCTGGCGGAATTCCGCGACATCATCCACGCCCATCCCACCCTTTCAGAGGCCTTGATGGCTTGATATGGCAACAGACTATTCCTCATACGGCCCCGCTTACCGGAATTTCAAGGTCCGGGAGGGTGTCTTTGTCCCGGAGCCTGTCGATGAATTTTCCGGCGACAACCCGTTCACGAGGATGGCCCCCATTCGTGGAAAAAACAAAGACATCAACTTCGACGGGACCTACACGTATCTGGACAAGTCGCTAAAGTTCAAATTCCTGCATCTGCTGGTTTATCTGATCGTCTGGATCGTCGGATTCCCGGTGAACCGTATCCGCTTTGGCCTCCGGATCGAAGGCCGGGAGAAAATCCGCCGCTACCGGAAACTCTTTGCCGGTGGGATGATGACGGTTTGCAATCACGTCCACCGATGGGATATGGTCTGCGTCCTGCAGGCGATGCGTTACCGGATGGCCTGGATTCCGATGTATTCCCTGCCTTTCAACGGAAAGGACGGATTTAAGATGAAATACGTAGGTGGAATCGCCATTCCCGACAATATCAGCGGACTCCGGAAATTCGAAGAGGCTATGAACGAACTGCACGAGCGCCGGCAATGGATCCACGTATTCCCCGAAAGCTGTAGCTGGAAATTCTACTCGCCGCTCCGTCCCTTCAAGATCGGCACCTTCAATATGGCCTACCGATATGCCCTCCCGGTCCTTCCCCTGATGATTTCCTTCCGTCCGCGCACCGGATGGCGCAAATTATTTGGGAACGGCGAACCGCTTCTGACGATCCATGTGGGCGACCCGATTGTGCCGGACACAAAGGCCTCCCGTAAGGAAGAGACGGCCCGCATCCGGGACCTCGCCCACAGACAAATGCTTGATATGGCCGGAATTGTTTCCAATCCCTGGCCTTCCGGACTTGACTAATTCTCCCCGAACTATGCATACCATTATCGACCCCGTGCCTGTTGAGCTGATCAAGGCCGAACTTACGCCTTCCAAAAAACTGGAAGATACCAATAAGGGCCACAACGAGCTTTACATCGTTACCTGGCAGGACTCTCCGAATGTCGTCACGGAGATCGGGCGGCTGCGGGAAGCGGCTTTCCGCGAAGCCGGCGGCTCTTCGGGCAATGCCGTCGACCTCGACGAGTATGACAAGATGGAGAAACCCTATCAGCAACTGATTGTCTGGGATCCGGACAACGAGGCCATTATCGGCGGCTATCGTTTTCTCCTGGGCACGGACGCGGTATTTGACGAGAACGGACAACCGATGCTGGCCAGCTCCCATCAGTTCCGTTTTTCGCAGAAATTTATCGACGAGTACCTCCCGTACGTGATTGAGCTGGGCCGCAATTTTGTATCGCCCGCCTATCAGAGCACGCGTACCGGCGCCAAGTCCATCTTTGCGATGGACAACCTTTGGGATGGCCTCGTGGCCATTATTATGAAGAATCCCGACGTACTGTATTTCTTCGGGAAGATTACCGTGTATCCCTCGTATGACCACATCAGCCGGGATTTGATCTACCATTTCCTCTGGAAGCATTTCGGCGACAAGGAAGAGCTCGTCCGCCCGTGGGACGACCAGGCCCTGATGCCGGATTCCGATCCGGATCTGATGAATCTAATCCTGAACAAAGAGGATCTGCTGGAGGATTACAAGTTGCTCAAGGCCGCGGTGCGGATGAGAGGCGTGAATATTCCGCCGAATGTCTCGGTGTATGTTTCCTCCACCTCCCAGATGATGATGTTCGGAACGGCGGTGAACCGGCTGATGCACAACATCGAAGATACGGCCCTCCTGCTTCCCTTCGACGCGCTATACCACGACAAGAAGAAGCGTCACATCGGAGCCTACCTGCGGTTTTTCAACTCCGGAAAGCGCAAGAAGAAGGAGGAGGTGGTGTTGGACGAAAGCGAAATCGAGAACCAGATGGTCGAACACTGGCTCAGGATGCGCAGCCGCAAGGTGAAGCGACTGCTGAAAAAAAGAGATTCCCGGGACGTGGTTCGACAGGCTCACCAACCGCCCGGGAATGATGCTAAAGGACGCCGTGAATAACGGTTACCAGCCGAGGACGTAGGCGAAGATAAGCGGGGCGACGATGGTCGCGTCAGACTCCACGATGAAGCGCGGGGTGGTCGGCGAGAGTTTGCCCCAGGTGATCTTCTCGTTGGGGACGGCGCCGGAATAGGAGCCGTAGGAGGTCGTTGAGTCGGAAATCTGGCAGAAATAAGCCCAGAGGGGCGTGCCCGTCCAGCCGAGGTCCTGCTCCATCATCGGGACGCAGCAGATGGGGAAGTCGCCCGCCGTGCCGCCGCCGATCTGGAAGAAGCCGACGCCTGCGCCCTGGGAATTCTTCTTATACCAATCCACAAGGAACATCATCACCTCGACACCCTGGATGACGAGCGTGGGCTCGTATTCCCCGCGGATGACGTGAGCGGTGAAGATATTGCCGGTAGTGCAGTCTTCCCAGGCAGGGCAGATAATCGGAATGTTCTTCTCGCAGGCTGCCACGACCCAACTGTCCTTCGGGTCGATTTCGTAATATTGCTCCAGCACACCGCTGCGGATCATCTGGTAGATGTATTCGTAGGGGAGATAGCGCTTCCCTTCGGCCTTGGCTTTGTCCCAGACATCGACCAGATGCTTCTCCAGGCGGCGGAACGCTTCCTCCTCGGGGATGCAGGTGTCGGTGACGCGGTTGTAATGGTTGTCCAGCAACTCCTGCTCCTGCTGCGGAGTGAGGTCGCGGTAACCGGGTACGCGATAATAGTGGCTATGGGCCACGAGGTTCATAATGTCCTCCTCGAGGTTGTTGGCCGAGCAGCAGACGAAGCTGATTTTGTCCTGCCGGATCATCTCGGCCAAGGAGAGGCCAAGCTCGGCGGTCGACATGGCGCCGGCCATCGCGAGGAACATTTTACCGCCCTTTGCGAGCAGGTCTTCATACGCCTTTGCGGCATCCACAAGGGCCGCGGAATTGAAATGGCGGTAATTGTGGAGGATGAACTGGGAAATAGGTCCTTTTTCCATTTTTATAAAGATTGCGTTGAATATCGTACAAAATTAGCCAAAATTTAATCGATTTGCAATACGATTTTACTGGGGAAGCTGCCGGACCAGGGAATCGCTCATCACGTCGGCCATCAGGAACATACTGGAGGCGATGCCGAGAATGCGTCTGTCCTGGATGTGCTCCTTGAGCGAGAACCAGGAGGCGGTGCTGTCCTCGATGGAATCGCAGAACTGGACGGAGGGGAAGCGCTGGATGAGATTCTCCCGGAAGACGGCGGTGTAATGGTCGCAGAGATTATCGACCTCCTGCTCCAGGGCCTTGTCGGCCTCCTCGGCGCGCAGGCGAGCATATTCCTGCGTGAATTCCCGGTAAAAATCGCCCCGGTTGATGGAGGTCTCGAAATCGTTGTCGCTCAGGAGCCAGCAATGGTTGACATCCTCGGGGGAACGCTGGATGGCGAGATCGTTGAGCTTCGAGAACCGGACCCCGTAAAAGATGATGGAATCGCCGTCGAGGGCGTATTTGATCTTGGTAAAGTCGATGCCGATGGAGGCTTTGATATAGTATTTTCCGATGTAAAGGACCTTCTTCTCGCCTGGATGGTTGATGTAGTCGTCAATCCATTTGGAGATGCGGTTGCCAAGGCCCTTCTTGTCGGCAATCTTATAGGCCGGATCCTCCAGGAAGCGCGATAGTGGCTCCTCCTTCACGATGTAGCCCGACTTGTCGTAGGTCATCGTCTCCACCTTGAACGAGAAATTGACGTTGGTTGGCAGTCCGCTTGTTTGGCTGACGGTATCGAGCCGGCTCGAGAGCTCGCGGTTCTCGCTCTCCAGGACGGCAATCCGTTCCTCCATCTCCTCCTGCTCCCGGACCTTTCGCGCGAGTTCCTCTGCCTTCTTGTCGAATTCCTTTTGGATCAGCACGTTCAGCGGCCGGATCGCCAAGAGCATCAGCAGAATCGTCACGCTATTCGACAGCAGGATGGCCAGTTTCGCGGCAATATTCGGCAGCATCAGGAATGCCGCCACATTGCCGATGATCAGCACCAGGCTCAGTCCCGCCATAATATACGCCAGGGTCACTTTAACCCCGTCCGCATTTTTCTTTTTCCGTAGTCCCATAGGTACAAATATAACCAATTTTGCTGGTTTTCCAATTCGGCAGCACAATATTGTTGACCCTTTTCCCCCTGAAAGGTTCCGGGCGGAAATACAACAAAACGTGCGGAACCTCGTGCTGTAGGTGTAGGTTCCGGGCAGAAAGGAGGCGAAACGTGCGGAACCTATTTTTTTGGCAAAAATTTGTGCGGAATCCGGCAAAATGTCGTATATTTGGAATGCTAAACCAAAATCTTTTGTACAAATGAAAAAGTATTTTGCAGAATGTCTCGGAACGTTTGTTCTTACCTTCCTCGGCTGCGGAACAGCGATGTTCCTCGGCTGCGCTGACACGGCGGGCGTCGTGGGTACCGCGATTGCATTCGGCCTCTCGGTGGTCGCGATGGCTTACACCATCGGCGGCATCAGCGG
>JAFZAI010000084.1 GCA_017557325.1 Bacteroidales bacterium | reverse complement strand
CGCATCTTCTTCGCCGAACCCGAAGGAGACATAGAAATCCTTCCGTGAAGCGGGAATATCTGCACCGAAGACTTCCTCTATATCAGTCGTACGAGTAAGATTGACGTCATGGTTGGCGAGGATGATGCCGTCCTTGGTGCATTGGAGGTCGGACTCGAGGTAGTCGGCTCCGGTCTCCCGCGCCCATCTCCAGGCGCTCTCCGTCTCCTCGGGAGCCCAATATGTGGACCCCCTGTGGGCCATCACGGCATACGCCGGCACATACCCTTTGACTTCCTCATACAGTTTTTCCGCATCGGACCGGCATCCCGCCAATCCCAGCGCCGCCGCCATCATCACCGCGGCTATGATCGCATTTCGTTTCATATTGCAAATTTACAAATTTTACAGAAGTCAAGAAATCTTATTATATTTGAAAAAATTATACATTGAATATGAAAAAGTTCCTCCTCTCCATCCTAGTGCTGGCCCTGGCCGGTTCGTTAGTCTATGCTTTGCATCGTAAGCCGCCGGTCCGACTTGGGAAGAAGACGGAGACCGTCGATACGATGACGATTGTGAGGCTGCATCTCGCACCTGTGCTGCTGGACGGGACTGGTGAGGTGGTGCTTCAGGATGTCTGGAAGCAGGAGGATCAAATCGAATTGCAAGGAGAAGCGTCTGTTTTGCCCCTGCAGTTGCAGGAGGGATTTGGCACTCCGGACGGGACGCTTGTCCTGCAGCCGGCGCTTGTCGACGGGGCGACCTTCTCCGTTCTTCTTGGACGGGAGGTCGGCTATGGATGGAAGGATCCTGTGGATGCTTTTTCCGGTACGGGTGTCGTGCAAGGAGGCGTGTTGGACATTACTCTTCGGCATAATTCCGCCTTCGTCCTGCTGGATTCCCGTGTTTCGCCGGTGGAGATGGAACCGTTCGTCTCTACCTATTCTCGTGAGCAGGTTAATGTCCCGGAAGGCGGCTTGCTGATGATGCTTCCTCCTCACAGCGAGGATCTTGCAGCCATCATTCGGGATACCTCCGGTGTCCGTTCGGCAGTGCTCGGAGCCGGAGCGCCCGGGACGTGCCGTGTGGCGGATTTCTCCGCGGATCCCTGGTTCGCCTTGCCGAGTTCGCTGATGGCCTCGACGCTTCAGACCCGGAATCTTTCCACCGGGAAGGATTATGTGTGCGGTGAATATTCCGGCATTACAAAGATCTCAGATGCCCGTTATGCCCTGGTCCATAATTCTGCGAAAGGCGGCGGCATCTATTTCGCCGACCTGACCTTTGAAGGTGGGAAAGTGATTTCTGCCCGAATTGAGGCGGCTCCCGGGACCCTCGAGGCCAAGGATGTCCGCGATCCGGAGGGAATTGCCTATATGTCTTCCACCCAGACGCTGTGGGTATCCGGAGAGAAGGATCAGAAGATCTTGGAATACGATCTGGAAGGCCGCCCGACGGGTCGGGAGATGGCTGTTCCTTCCGACTTCCTGCCGGCGGAGCTGTCCACAGGCAACGGCTTCGAATCGCTGTCCTATTCGGCTGCGACCGGAGAGATGTGGACCGTGACGGAAGAGCCGCTCAAACGCGACCTGCAATGGTTCCCGGCAGGGGAGGGACGGCGAATGCTCCGTCTACAGGCCTTTGACGGCAACACGCTTGCTCCGAAAAAGCAGCGTTTCTATGCGATGGATGCCCCGCAGTACAAACCGGCCTCAGCAGACACATACGTGCACGGTGTTGCGGAACTCCTCGCGATGGACGACGGAACGCTCCTCGTCCTGGAGCGGGAAGTATATGTGCCGTCCTACGATTCCGCCAACAAGGCGAGTATGTTGTCGATGATCGCAAACGCGATGGCAAAGGTGAAACTGTATCTGGTCGATCCGACCTCCTCGAAGGAGGCCCTGCTGTCGAAGGTGCTGGTCGGGTCCTTCTACACCCGCTTCCCCGGCCCGCTCAGCCTGCTGGCAGGAGCCGATCCCCAGCTGGCCAATTTCGAGGGAATGTGCCTCGGCCCGGTGGTCGACAGCCATCCGACCGTCCTCCTTGTGAACGACTCGGAGCGCGGCAAGGGCAATTCCTACGCCCGCCTGCAGGATTATATCCGGGTAATGCTGTTCTAGAGGTCGCGATTGCTCACGGTCCCGACGACATCCGCCTCCGTGGCGGCATCGATCAGCGTGTTGAGATAGGCGTTGATCGCTTCAACGCCATTCCATAGTTTCTCGCCCGGCCAGGCATTGTCCCCGCCGGAAGACACCGACCCCTTCTCATATCGGAAATACACGTTCCACATCGTCCCGTCCAGCACGTGGCCGATCGGCCGGTAATTCTCCTTCAGCCGATTAAGCTTGTAAGCCTGCACCATCGATTCCACCTGCTCCAGCGCATCGTCCGCCACCCGGATAATCGTGCCATCCGAAGCATCCTTCGCCCAGGTCAGCTGCATCTCTCCCTCCTCCGTTCTTTGCAGCAGATAATACTCCGCGGGAGAAATCCGCATCCTCGACTCCCGATACTCATACGACCGGAGCGAACCCTCCGGCTTCTCGCCACCGGCCGAATATCCGCCCTGGCATCCGAAAAGGGATAGTAACATAGACATACAGAAGATAATGGGTTTCATATTGGGTTCTATTTTACGATAGCGTCTTTCTTGCGGATGAAAAGGTTGTCGTGGGCGGTCCAGAGGATGTAGTAGCCGTTCTCTTCGGTGAAGTCGTCGGCGAGGATGGTGCCTTTGGGGACGGTGCCGAAGAGGGGACGACGGTTTTCGCCGGAATAGTCTTCGCCGTAGAGCGGCATTTTGTCGCGGCCCGCGATGAGTTTGTGCTTGCCTTTGCCGGTGTACCAGGTCTGGTAGCCGAGGTATTTGTTGTAGACCCAGCCGGTCTTTCCGTGGGCCTGGACTTTGCTCCACTGGTCGCCCTTTTCGATGAGGATGCCGTCTCCGAGGCCGTGGAAGGCCATTGCAAGGGTCGTGAGGATCTTGCCTTTGTTGGAGGGCTCGGAGCGGACGTTAAGGAATCCGTCATCGGAGGTGGTAAATACGACCGTGAATATTTCCTGGGCGTTCAAGGCGCCGTACATCAGCAGCAGGCTGAGCAGTACAAGGAGGCGTTTCATCGTTATCGGTTTTGCGTTTTGACAAATTTAATGGTTTTGCCGGAGCTGTCCAAGTTTTTGCCCATTTTCTTGGACGGCGGGACTTAAACTATGACCTGCCGCAGCCAGGGGGTGCGGTACTGATAGGCGAGGCGGGTGAGGTTCCAGCCGGGCTCCGTGAGGAGGAGTTTGGCCTGCTTGCCGCGGGTGATGGAACCGGCGATGTCGCTGATGCCCATAGCGTACGCCCCGTTGAGAGTGACGGCATTGAAGGCCTCGACAGGGGTGAGGCGCATCCGGATGCAGGCGAGAGCCATTACGAAGCGCATATCGCCGGAAGGGGAGGAGCCGGGATTGTAGTCGGAGGCCAGGGCGAGTGGCAGACCGGCGTCGATGAACCCGCGGGCGTTTCCGAAGGAAATGCCGAGGAAGAAGGACGATCCGGGCAGCATTGTGGGCATCGTCGCGGAATCCTTCAAGGCAGCCATCTGCGCGGATGTCGTGCGCTCCAGGTGATCGACAGACAGCGCCCCATGTTGCACCCCGACTTCGACGCCGCCGCTGACGGCAAGTTCGTTGGCGTGGATTTTGGCTCGCAGACCGGCGGCTGAGCCGGCTTTGAGAATCCGCGCGGTATCGTCCGGGGTAAAGAATCCTTCGTCGCAGAAGACGTCGATGAAATCGGCATATTTGGCAGCCTCAGGTGTCATATCGATGACAGCCTGAACGTACTCTTCGTGGGAATACCCCCGCCCGACGGCGTGGGCGCCGAGGAAGGTGCTCCGTACGATAGCCGGGATGTTCTGCTTGATTCGCTCGATGACGCGGAGCATTTTTAGTTCATCCTCCGGGTTGAGCCCGTAACCGCTCTTGATCTCCATTGCTCCGGTGCCGTGGGCCATTATCTCGCGGACGCGGACCATCGACTGCTCGTAGAGATCGTCCTCCGAGGTCTCGTGAAGGAGGTCGGCGGAATTGAGGATGCCGCCGCCCCGCGCAGCGATTTCTTCGTAGGAGAGCCCGTTGATCTTGTCGAGGAATTCGCCTTCCCGGCTCCCGGCATACACGATGTGCGTATGGCTGTCGCAAAACGCCGGGATGACCATCCCGCCCGCGGCGTCGATGACGGTGACAGATTCCGGGTCAAGCCCGGAATGACGCAAAGGCTGCGCGGAATGACGGGACAGTTGCCCGGGAGGGGCTCCAGTCCCGAAATCCGCGATCAACCCGTCCTCGACGAGGAGCCAGGCATTCTCCAGCATCCCGGTCTCGGCCATCCCGGCGCCCTCTTTTCGGAGCACGCCCTCCGGCACAATCCCGGCCAGCAGGCCGATATTTTTGATCAAGGTCTTCATTTCATTCAGACGTTATTTATGTTCCGCACGTTTTGCTGCAATTTTGCCCGGATCCTATCTGTTTTAATATAGGTTCCGCACCTTTTCCTGTGTTTTTGCCCGGATCCTCGTCCGATATTACTCAGTGTGGAGGAACTGCACCGAGGCGGCAATCAGCGGTGACATATAGGTGTCGTCGCTGATGAAGGGAACGACTTTGCGGTAGGCTTCGAAGATGGCCTCCAGGGCGGGGGATGATTTCGCCGGACGGCGGAATTCCAGGGCCTGGGCGGCGTTGAACAGTTCGATGGCCAGCACGGTCTCGACGTTGTCGACCACGCGGACCAGCTTCGTAGCGGCATTGGAGCCCATACTCACGTGATCCTCCTGGCCCTGGGACGAGGGAATGGAATCGCAGGAGGCCGCCCAGCAGAGCCCCTTGTTCTGGCTCACGATCGAAGCGGCGGTGTATTGCGGAATCATAAAGCCGCTGTTGAGACCTGGATTGGCCACAAGGTATTTCGGGAGGCCCCGAACGCCGTTGATCAGCTGGAAGGTGCGCCGTTCGGAGATGCTGGCCAGCTCGGACATTGCAATGGCGAGGGCATCCATCGGGATGGCGATGGGTTCGCCGTGGAAATTGCCGGCCGAGATGACCTTGTCTTCGTCGGGGAAAATGTTGGGATTGTCGGTCGCGGAATTGATCTCATTCTCGATGACGGACTTGACGTACATAATGTTGTCCTTGACGGCTCCGTGCACCTGCGGGATGCACCGGAAACTGTAGGGATCCTGCACGTGTTCCTTGGGCCGTGAGATGAGCTCGCTGCCGTCCAGGAGCTCGCAGAATGCCTTCCCGGTCTCGATCTGCCCGACGTGAGGGCGGAGGAGATGCGTCAGCGGGAGGAATGGTTCGATGCGGCCGTCAAAAGCGTCGAGCGACATCGCGCCGATGCGGTCGGCCCAGCGGGAGAGCCGCATACTCTTGAGAATCGACCATACGGCGTGAGCGCTCATAAACTGCGTACCGTTCAGCAGCGCCAGCCCCTCCTTGCTCTGAAGCCGGATCGGCTCCCAGCCCAGTTCGGCCCAGACCTCCGCAGCGGGACGAACGGCACCCTTGTAGAGCACCTCCCCAAGCCCGATGAGCGGAAGGCTCATATGGGCGAGGGGCGCGAGGTCGCCGCTGGCGCCCAGGGAACCCTGCTGGTACACAACCGGAAGGATATCGTGGTTAAACATATCCATCAGCCGCTGCACGGTGATGAGCTGGACGCCGGAATGCCCGTAAGATAGATTCTGCACCTTGAGGAAGAGCATCAGTTTGACGATCTCCGGCCGGACGGTCTCACCCGTTCCGCACGCGTGCGACATCACGAGGTTATGCTGGAGCTGTGAAAGATCCTCCTTCGGAATGGTGACATTGTACAGCGAGCCGAATCCGGTTGTAATGCCATACATCGGCTTGTCAGTCGCCTCCATCTTGTCGTCGAGATACTTCCGGCACTTCACAATCGCCTCCGCCGCCTCATCCGACAACCGAATCTCCGCGTGGCTGTCCAGGATTTCCTTAAGCCGTTCCAACGGCAACCAGTCTTTCGAAATATAGTGAACCATATAAAGTAGATTTTCAAAATTCTAATGCTTTTTCAATCAATTTATCATCTGCTAAATTCGGCAAAGTGACGCGGAGGCCGGGGGTGCGGCGCATTTCCCGCTCGATAGCCATCCTCGCCCCCTCATTCCGTGCCCAACTCCGGCGCGTAATCCCGTTGTTCACATCCCAGAAAAGCATCTCGCGGATGTGGCGGGCGCTATCGTCGCTGCCGTCGATTACCATACCGAAGCCGCCGTTGATCACTTCGCCCCAACCGACGCCGCCGCCGTTGTGGATGGAGACCCAGGTGGCGCCACGGAAAGCATCGCCGATGACGTTCTGGATGGCCATATCGGCCATGAACTGCGAGCCGTCGTAAATGTTGGAGGTCTCCCGGAACGGGGAATCGGTACCGGAAACGTCGTGGTGGTCGCGGCCGAGGACGATGGGAGCGGAGATTTCGCCGCTGCGAATCGCCTCGTTGAAGGCAAGGGCAATCTTGGTACGGCCCTCGCAGTCGGCGTAGAGGATGCGGGCCTGGGACCCGACGACGAGGTGGTTACGGCCGGCCTCTTCGATCCAGCGGATATTGTCGCGCATCTGCCCGGCGATTTCCTCGGGAGCCGTGGCGGCGATTTCGCGGAGGACCTTTACGGCGAGGGCATCGGTCCTGGCAAGATCTTCGGGCTTCTCGCTCATACATACCCAGCGGAACGGACCGAAGCCGTAGTCGAAATACATCGGCCCCATAATGTCCTGCACGTAGGACGGATAGCGGAAACGCCCGTCAGGGAGGAGAACGTCTGCCCCGGCGCGTGAACTTTCCAGCAGGAAGGCATTACCGTAGTCAAAGAAATACATCCCCTTGACGGCGAGCTTGTTAATGGCCGCTACCTGACGCCGTAGTGATGCTTGGACGGCCTCCTTGAAGCGTTCCGGCTCGGCCGCCATCATCCGCTTGGATTCCTCCAGAGAATAGCCTACGGGGTAGTACCCGCCCGCCCAAGGATTGTGGAGGGATGTTTGGTCGGAGCCGAGGTCGACGTGGATGTCTTCCTCAGCAAGCCGCTCCCAGAGGTCGACGATGTTGCCGACGTAGGCCAGCGAGACGACTTCCTTCCCGGCCACCGCCTTGCGGATGCGCGGAATCAGTTCGTCGAGGTCACGGTGCAACTCGTCCACCCAGCCCTGGGTTAAACGTTTCTCCGCCGCGAGCGGATTGATTTCGGCCGTGACGGACACGACGCCGGCGATATTTCCCGCCTTGGGCTGGGCACCGGACATTCCGCCGAGACCGGCGGTGACGAAGAGGAGTCCTCCCCGGTCGTCCGGATTGGCCGCTCCCCGGGCGCGAAGCACTTTCCTCGCGGCATTCATCACGGTAATCGTCGTGCCGTGCACAATGCCCTGAGGGCCGATATACATATAGGATCCGGCCGTCATCTGGCCATATTGGCTCACGCCGAGGGCATTGAAGCGCTCCCAGTCATCGGGCTTGGAGTAATTCGGAATGACCATTCCGTTGGTAACGACCACCCGGGGTGCATCCTTGTGGGAAGGGAAGAGCCCGAGCGGATGGCCGGAGTACATCGCGAGAGTCTGCTCCTCAGTCATCGTCGCGAGATACTGCATCACGAGGCGATACTGTGCCCAGTTTTGGAAAATGGCCCCGTTGCCGCCATAAATGATCAGTTCGTGCGGATGCTGGGCGACCCGGGGATCCAGGTTATTCTGAATCATCGCCATAATGGCCGCGGCCTGGCGGCACCGGGCGGGATATTCGTCGATCGGCCGGGCGTACATCTCGTACGAGGGGCGGAAACGGTACATATAAATTCGCCCGTAGCGGCGAAGTTCCTCTGCAAATTCCTTTGTCAGCACCGCGTGGTGCCGCTCCGGGAAATATCGCAACGCATTCCTTAGCGCCAGCACCTTCTCCTGCTGCGTCAGGATATCCTTCCGCACCGGGGCGTGGTTGACCGCCGGATCGTATGGCTTCGGCTCCGGCAACTCCGCCGGAATACCCGCCAAAATTTCTTCACTAAAAGTCATCACTGTCTCTTCAACTGTTACAGGTCCTCCAAGCCGACGGAGGACTAGTCGCGTTTTACCATTGTTTTCGTCACCGGTCCTCCATACTGACGGAGGACCGGTAACACCTCTAAACGGAAACCTGGGAGGATTTCCTTTTCACCAGGGCGTAAATCATCCAGACGCCCGTCAGCACGAGCGACATCGGGACGCCGACCGTGAGCATTTCGCGGAGCAGGATGGATGCGCCGCCCGTCTCGCCGAGGGCCGTGAAGAACGGAAAGCGCCAGGTGAGTTCTCCGTTAATGATATGGTCGACGATAAGCATCACGGAACCGCCCCAGAGCATTTTCTCGAGGGCCGGGAGGTGGTGCTTGAAGGTGTTCGATGCCGGGTCGGCAATGGATTTTTCATGGCATTTCCGATAGATGGAAGTGCCGATTGCCTGCACGAGGGGGACGATAAAACAAGCCATAGTGTTATTAATTTACTTCAAAAATACATAATTCCTGCGATGCGGTCAAATCCAATCAAATCTTTTCTTCGACAGCGGAGAGGGCCTTTGCCTCCAGCTCGGCTGCTTCAGCCTCGATAGCGGCAGCGCGCTCGAGGAGCGGCCTCGCCGGGGCCTGGTCTTTGAGGCCGGCGGCGTTGATGCGGACATTCAGATGGGCGCCACGGATGGCGGCTCGGGCTGCAAGGGCGGCTACACCAGCGTCGGAAGCCGAAGCGGGATTTCCCTTCTCCGCCATTTCCAGCGCCAGCGGAAGGGCCTTCAAGGCAGCTTCCATCGTGCGGAGGGGGACCATCGCCGCACAGAGTGTCGCGGCCTCCATGGCATCGGCCCGGGCGGTCTTCTCCGCCTCGGTACCCTTTGGCATCCCCAATGCATCCATAATCCGGTTGAAGGCGGCCGTATCTTCGTCAATCAGGGCGAGCAGTTCATCCAGCAATGCCTG
>JAFZAI010000083.1 GCA_017557325.1 Bacteroidales bacterium | reverse complement strand
TTGTCCTTTTTGTTCTGCGCATAAACATTGACGCTGCCGAGCATCACGAGCGCGACGATGGAGTAAAGAAGGAGAAGGATTCTTTTCATAATCGGGGAATGCTTGATTTAACGCTGCAAGTTAGCGATTTTCGGCGGATTTGCCAAGATATTGCTGTCTGATTGCCGGAAAAGAATCAAAGCACCTGCGGAATGTCCACAAGTGCTTGATTTTTGCGTCTGGGTGACTCGACTTGAACGAGCGACCTCCTGGTCCCTAACCAGGTGCGCTACCAACTGCGCCACACCCAGATTCCCCGAAAGGGACTGCAAAGATAATCAAAGTTTTTGAAATTCTGCAATTTTTTCTTGAAATAATCTTCTACTCCGCCACGTACCGCCGCCACTTTTCGATGAGGGCGGTCATGTCGGCGGGGATTTCCGAGTCGAAGCGCATCATCTCGCCGGTGCGGGGATGGACGAAGCCGAGGGTCTTGGCGTGGAGGGCCTGGCGCGGGCAGATGGCGAAACAGTTCTCGATGAACTGGCGGTATTTGCTGTAGATGGTGCCCTGGCGGATTTCAGCGCCACCGTAGCGCTCGTCGTTGAAGAGCGGATGCCCCAGTGAAGACATATGTACGCGGATCTGGTGCGTGCGGCCCGTCTCCAGGCGGCATTCGATGACCGTGATAAAGCCGAAGCGCTCCAGCACCTTGTAATGCGTGCAGGCGTATTTGCCTTTCTCGGGGTCGTCGTAGACGCGGTAGCGGAGGCGGTCGTTGGGATCGCGGCCGATGGTGCCTTCCACGGTCCCCTCGTCTTCCTTGATGTTGCCCCAGACGACTGCGATGTATTTGCGCTCGATGCTATGCTCGAAGAACTGCTTGGCAAGACGCTGCTGCATTTCGACGGTTTTGGCGACCAGCAGCAGTCCGGAGGTATCCTTGTCGATGCGATGTACGAGGATTCCCATCCGCTCGTCCTCTGCGTCCGGGCCCTGGGTGATGCCGAGGTAATGGGACAGGGCGTTGATGAGCGTGCCGGAGAAATTGCCGTGACCGGGATGCACCACCATTCCGGCGGGTTTGTTGATCACCAGCACGTCTTCGTCCTCGTAGACGATGTCCAGGGGAATGTCTTCGGGCAGAATCTCCACGCCACGCCGCTGATACGGCATCCGGACAGAGATGACATCGTCCGGCCGGATGATGGCATTCGCCTTGGCCGGGGTCTCATTCAAGAAGACGTAACCGGCCTTGATGGCCAGTTGTACCCGATGGCGCGAAGTGCCCTCGAGGTGGGTGGATATGAATTTGTCGATCCGCTCGGGAGCCTGTCCTTTGTCGGCCACCAGGCGGTAATGCTCGAAGAGATCGCCGCTGTCCGGACTCATTTCGTGGGGATCTTGCTCTCGTTCTTGGTGAGATAGAGGACGACGGGAGAACCCATCGACCGGGAGGCGCGCGGCGAGGGATCCTGACGGTAGACGTATGCCTGGATAGAGTCGGCGTAGGTGCGGATGTCGGGATCGGCGACGACCTTGCCCCGGTTGAGGAAGTTGTCGTGGAGGCCGTCAATGGCGCTGAGGAATTTGCTGCCGACGACATTCGGAACGACGGTCGTGCCAAACCGGGGATTGAGACCCAGGACCAGCGTCACCTCGGACCCGGAGATAATCTCCGTTCCCGGGCGGATGACCCGGCCTGCCACTTTCTGCTCCATCACGACGTTGGTGGCGATATCCCGGACGTATTCCAGACGGCCGATCGTAAGACCGTGGCTGATGATTTCAGCCTTTGCTTCCATAATGTTGTAGCCGACGAGGTTCGGCATCTGGACTTTCTTGGGGATGACGGCATTGGCCGTAAGGCGGATATGGCGGCCTTTCTTGACGGTCAGGCCGGCCCGTGGCTCCTGGCGGAAGACGATTCCCTTGCCAAGCTTGGGCATAAAGACAGAATCCTCCACTGTCGCCCGTACACCGGCGCTGCGGGCGGCTTTGGCGGCTTCTTTGCCGGTCATGTTGGTAAGGTCGGGGACCACGACGGTCTTGCCGTGGTTGGTATATCCGTTGAGCCACCAGGAAATGCCGAGAAAAATCAGGGTAATGACCACCACCGCCGCGACGGCGTTCTTGAGGACAAAACCCCAGGTCAGCTTTCCTTCGGGTATCTTGTGTTTTCTTTGGGTCTTTGCCATAGCAGACGAGATTTTGACAAAGTTACGAAAAATAATCATATCTTTGTATTCCAATGAAGAAGAATGGGAAATACATCCTTCTCTTCGCCCTTGGCGTACTGCTCGCCTCGGGTGCGTTTCTCGTGCCCGGTTGCGGTGCTTTGATGCTGATTGCGATGATTCCTCTTCTCTCAGCCGAGCGGATGGCGACGCTGGAGGGGAAGAAGCATTTCTGGCTGTTCCACTACCCGTTCTTCCTGATGTGGAATCTCATCACGACCTGGTGGGTCTGCAACGCCACCGTCGGGGGCGGTATCTTCGCCTCGGTGGCCAATGCCCTGCAGATGTCAGTGGTATTCGGCCTGTTCCGCTGGGTGAAAAAGCGGATGAAGGGCGGCGTCCTGCCGTATATTTTCCTTGCGGCCGCCTGGATTGCCTGGGAGAAATACTACCTCGATGCGGCCCAGATTTCCTGGCCGTGGCTGGTTTTCGGCAACGCTTTTTCCCGTACGCTGCCGCTGGTGCAGTGGTATGAATTCACCGGCACGCTCGGCGGCTCGCTCTGGGTTTGGACGGTCAATCTGGCCCTTTTTGGACTGATGGTAACCCTCTCGGATGGCTCCTGGGGGCGCTGGAATGGCAAAGCCCGCGGATCTGCTATTACGGGGATCGTTCTGTCAGTCCTTGCGCCCATCGCCCTTTCACTCGGCATCTGGTGGAATTACAAGGAAACGGAGGATCCGCTGGATGTCGCTATCCTCCAGCCCAACATCGACCCGTACAACAAATTCACGGCGATGACCCAGCAGCAGCAGAACGCCATCCTTCTCGATCAGGCGCAGAAGGCCGTCCGGGAACGGAACGACACCGTCTCCCCGCTGCTGATCCTTACCCCGGAAACCTTTACGAGCGACGTCTGGGCCAATGACCCGATGCTGAGTCCCACCTTCCGCCGGATGGTTGGCTTCACGCGGGAGCATCCCTGGTGCAATATTCTCCTCGGAGCCGTGACGCTTGAGCGCTTTGATGCCCGTCCCTCCCGTACTGCCCGGCAGTGGGCCGGTTACGACGGATGGATCGAGACGCACAATTCCGCGCTGATGGTGGACTCGACGGCCCGGACGGATATTTTCCACAAGTCCAAATTGGTCGTCGGCGTCGAGAGCACGCCTTATCCGGCCGTATTCGTCCCGATTGACAATCTGCTCGGCGGCGTGATGGGACGCGACGTCGGCCAGGACAGCGTCACCTGCCTGACATTCCGGGCGGCGGAGCGCGAAATTCCCATCGGCTGCGCCATCTGCTACGAATCTATTTACGGCAACTACTGCCGCGATTATATCAAGGCCGGAGCCCGGCTCCTGACCGTGATTACCAACGACGCCTGGTGGGGCGACACTCCGGGTTATAAGCAGCATCTGAGCTACGCTTCGCTCCGGGCCATCGAGACCCGCCGCGACATCGCCCGTTGCGCCAATACGGGCATCTCCGCCCTCATCGACCAGCGGGGCCGCATCGTCGCGAAAACCCCCTGGTGGCAGAGCGCCACACTTTCGGGCCGGGTCAATCTCTCCGACCGGCAAACCTTCTTTGTCCGCTTCGGCGATATTTCCGGCCGCCTCGCCATCCTCGTCTTCCTGCTCCTGCTGGGAGCGGCGATCCTGCCGCGCAGGAAGGCATAAAAAAAGGGGGCTCAGTCGAGCTTGCCCCCTTTCTCATCATACATTTCATTTTGCAGGACGGAGAAGTCCGTGGATTCCTGGATTTCGATCTTGCAGCCGTAGCGCTTCCTCCATTTCTTGACATAGGAGTTGAAGAAACCCCTCGTGAGGTAGGCCCCGAGAATCGGGCTGGTCTTGAGGATGAAGCTCCGGATGCCTTTTTCGATGACGTAGTAGGAGAGCCGCCGCTCGATCTGCTCGTCGATCACCACGCTGGAAGCAATCTTGCCGGTGCCGTGGCAAACCGGGCATACTTCCATGGTGTTGATCTCTGTCACGGGCCGGATCCGCTGCCGGGTGATCTGCATCAGCCCGAACTTGGTGAGCGGGAGCACGTTGTGCTTGGCCCTGTCGTTTTCCATCAGCTCCTGCATATACTTGAAGAGGGCGTTCTTGTGATCGTTTGACTCCATATCGATGAAGTCGACGATGACGATGCCTCCCATATCCCGGAGCCGGAGCTGGCGCGCAATCTCCTCTGCGGCCGCCTTGTTGACCTCGAAGGAATTCTCCTCGTGGTCGCTGGTCTTGGCGCGGATGCCGCTGTTGACGTCGATTACGTTCAGCGCTTCAGTCGTCTCGATGACAAGGTATGCGCCTGCCCGGAGGGGAACCACCTTCCCGAAGGAACTCTTGATCTGCCGCGTGACCTCGAAATGGTCGAAGATGGGCTTCTTGTTGTCGTACAGGTGCACGATCTTCTCCTGGCCGGGGGAGATCAGCGAAATGTACTTGATGGCCTCATCGCATACCTTCTCGTCATTGATGTAAATGTTGGAGAAGGAATCGTTCAGCAGATCCCGGAGGATCGTGGTGGTCTTGCTGTACTCGTTGAACAGCGGGCTGACGACCTTGTGGTGTGCAATCTTCGTCCAGGAGGACTCCCACTTCTCGATGAGGGCCTGCACTTCCGCTACCAGGATGGCCGCTTTCTTGCCTTCGGCCGCGGTGCGGATGATGGCCCCGTAGTTGCCGGGGAGGATGCTCCTGACGAGCGTTTCCAGTCTACGTTTCTCCTCTTTCGAGCCGATCTTCTGCGAGATCGACACCTTCTCGGCGAAGGGGAGAAGCACGATGTTGCGTCCTGCCAATGAAATCTCCGCAGTCAGTCTTGAACCTTTGGTGGAAATGGGCTCCTTGACGATCTGCACCACCATCATCTGTCCGGGCTTCAACTGCTCTTCAATCCGGCCTTCCTTCGGGAGGACATCCTTGAGCTTGATGCTGTGGTAGAGGTCCTCGAGGTTGGTGTTGGGATTGCTCCTCCGGACGAATTCGTCGAAGGCGTAGAAATAAAGCCCCAGGTCGAGATAATGGACGAATGCTTCCTTCTGGTCACCGATATCCACAAAGGCAGCGTTGAGGGAGGGGAGGATCTTCTTGACTTTGCCAAGATAGACGTCCCCCACACCGAAATGCTCCCCTTCGCTGGACTCCTTGCCCAGTTCGATCAGCCTGTGGTTCTCCATCAGGGCGATGCGAACTTCTCTCGCCGACACGTCGACGATCAGGTCTTTGTCCGGTTTTTCAGACTCCATTGGGAATTTAATTAAAAAACGGGCCGTCCCGGATGGCCGGTCGGCCCTTAGTTTCAAGCAGAGACTGCTAAAATGACAGACACCGGATTATTTCTTCTTGTGACGGTTCTTGCGCAAACGTTTTTTACGTTTGTGCGTCGCCATTTTATGTCTCTTTCTCTTTTTACCGCTGGGCATAATTAGAAAAATTTAGAGGTTTACTTCTTTACAGAGGCTATGAAAACCTTTGCAGGCTTGAAGGCCGGGATGTCGTGCGCGGGAATCGTCAGCGTGGTGTGCTTCGTGATGTTCCTTGCAGCCTTCTGGGCGCGGTGCTTGATGATAAAGCTGCCGAAGCCCCGGAGGTAAACGTGATTGCCCTGGGCGAGAGAATCCTTCACGGTCTCCATAAATGCCTCAACTACTGCCTGTACCTGATTTTTCTCAATGCCGGTTGACTTAGCAACCTCATTTACGATTTCTGCCTTTGTCATAGTTACTGTAAAATTTTATATGATATTATAAGAGTTTGCTTAATTATTCAAATTCAGCCGACAAAAATAGCCTTTATTTTTCAATTATCAAAATCTTTTTGCTTATAAATGTGGCACGGAGATTGACCATAAAGGGATCCGCCCCCGAAAGAGGGGGAAATATGCCATTTTGTCAGTGTGATACTAAAATAGGATAAAAGATATGCAAAGAGAAGTCAATATTATCCCCGTTCTCCAGGGTGAAGGCCTTCCGAAGGTGAGTGATTCCGAACTGCCCGACGTGCTTCCCATCCTGGCATTGCGCAATGCCGTGATCCTGCCTGGGACGGTCTATCCTGTCACCATCGGCCGCGACAAATCAATGCGGCTGGTGCGGGAAGCCGAGGAGAAGAATCTGTTTATCGGCGCCCTCCCACAGAAGGATATTTCCGTTGAAGAGCCTGCCAAAACCGACTTGTACGGCTATGGCGTGGTCGCCCGCGTGGTGAAGATGCTGGAGATGCCGGACGGCAGCGTTACGGCGATTCTGCAGAGTTTCAAGCGTTTCGAGTTGGACGATATCATCCAGTCGGACCCTTATCTAGTTGCGCGCGTCCATTATTTGAATGATTTTGTCCCGCAGATGGATCCCGCCACGGAAAAAATGCTCTCGGAATCCCTCCGGGAGAAGGCAGGCAACATCATCCGGAGCTCGGGTTTCGCCCCGAAGGAAGCCATCACGGCGATGGAATCCATCGGGAATTTCGAATTCCTCGTCAACTTCATCGGCACCACCATCGAGGTCGACAACTTCGCCGACCGCGTTGCCCTCCTTTCCTACACGGATCTGCGGGAGCGTGCAATGGCTCTCCTGAAGGTGCTCGATACCCAGGTGGAGTTGCTGAAGATCAAGCAGGAAATTAACCAGAAGGTCAAATCCGATATCGACCAGCAGCAGCGGGAATACTATCTGAACAATCAGCTCAAGACCATCCAGGAGGCCCTCGGAATGGACGAGGAGGAGGAATTCGCCAAGTTGCGCGCCCGTGCCGACGAGAAGAAATGGTCCAAAGAGGTCCGCGAGATTTTCGACCGCGAGATGCAGAAGCTTGAGAAGTACAATCCTTCCTCGCCGGATTACAGCATCCAGTACAACTATATCCAGTTTATGCTTGATCTGCCCTGGGGCGAATATTCGGAGGACAACCTGGACCTCTCGAACGCCCAGAAGGTGCTGGACGAGGATCATTTCGGATTGGAGAACGTCAAGGACCGTATCATCGAGTACCTGGCCGTCCTCAAGCTCAAGGGCAATATGAAGTCCCCGATCCTCTGCTTGTACGGCCCTCCGGGGGTGGGTAAGACCTCGCTCGGCAAGTCCATTGCCCGGGCCCTCGGCCGCAAGTATATCCGGATTTCGCTCGGTGGTATGCACGACGAGGCGGAGATCCGCGGTCACCGCAAAACCTATATCGGCGCCCTTCCCGGCCGGATCCTCAACGGCATCCAGCGGGCGGGGACCAACAATCCCGTCATCGTCCTCGACGAGATCGACAAACTTTCCAACGACTTCAAGGGAGACCCGTCCTCCGCATTGCTGGAGGCGCTTGATCCCGAACAGAATTCTACCTTCCACGACAATTATCTCGACATCGACTACGACCTCTCGCACGTGATGTTCATCACCACGGCCAACGTCACGTCGACCATTCAGCCGGCCCTCAAGGACAGGATGGAGATGATCAATGTGACTGGTTATCTGGCCGAGGAGAAGATGGAAATCGCGAAACATTATCTGATCCCCAAGCAGACGGAGGAGCACGGGCTCGGGAAGAACGATCTCAAGATTTCCCAGGACACCCTCCGGGAGATTATCGACAGCTATACGCACGAGTCCGGTGTCCGCGGCCTGGAGAAGCAGATTGCTAAGATCGCCCGCGTGACGGCCAAGAAGATCGCCCTCGGAGAGAAAAATGAAGGCCCCCGGAAGGACAACCTCAAGGATTATCTCGGTCTTCCGACAGCCTTCCACGACCTCCAGAAAGGCAACGAGGCTCCCGGCGTGGTGACCGGCCTGGCCTGGACGGAGATGGGCGGGGAGATTCTCTTCATCGAAAGCTCCGTGTCGAAGGGCAAGGGCGTCCTCACGATGACGGGTAATCTCGGCGACGTAATGAAGGAGTCGGCCCAGATTGCCTACCAGTATATCAAGGCACATCCGGAGCTTGCCAATATGCCGTACGATACCTTCGCCGAGAAGGATATCCACGTGCACGTGCCGGAAGGCGCGGTGCCGAAGGATGGCCCTTCCGCGGGTATCACGATGGTCAGTTCGATGGTCTCCGCTTTTCGCGGCGAGAAGATCAAGAGCGGGGTCGCAATGACGGGTGAAATGACCCTCCGTGGCCGCGTGCTTCCGGTCGGCGGCATCAAGGAAAAGATCCTCGCTGCCAAGCGCGCCGGGGTCCACACCATCGTTATTTCCGAAGAAAATCGCAAAGATGTCGAGGATATCAAGGATATTTACGTAAAAGGTCTTACCTTTGTCTACGTAAAAGATATTCAGGAAGTGATTAAATACATATTTGAATGAAAATTTAGTGATACCCTTTCTTCCATCCTCGGGCCGTCCGGCCCTCGTCCCTCCCAACAAGTTGGGCCCCTCCCGCTACTTGCGCGGGTGCAAATGATTGCAGAAAGGGTATCACATAAATTTTCCGAATAAAATGGATGTAAGAATAGAACAGAGCTGGAAGGAAGCGCTTGCGCCGGAGTTCGGGAAGCCGTACTTCGCCTCTCTGGTGCGATTCCTCCACGGGGAAAAGGCGTCCGGGCAGACGATTTATCCGCCCGGAGGCGCCATTTTCCGCGCCTTTGACCTGACGCCCGTTTCCGCCGTGAAGGTGGTCATCCTCGGGCAGGATCCCTATCACGGGCCCGGCCAGGCAATGGGCCTCTCGTTCTCCGTCCCCGACGGCGTTCCCGCACCGCCCTCGCTCAGGAACATTTTCCGCGAGATTTCCACCGATCTCGGCATTCCGATGAGCGGCCGTCCCAATCTGGAGAGCTGGGCCCGGCAGGGCGTGCTTCTGCTGAATGCCTGCCTCACGGTGCGGGCTGGGCAGCCGACTTCCCACAGCCGCATTGGCTGGCAGGAATTCACCGATGCGGTCATCCGTTATATTTCCGATCATTGCGACGGCGTCGTATTCCTTCTCTGGGGCAATTTCGCCCGGGGAAAGAAGGCCCTCATCGATACTTCCCGGCATACCGTGCTGGAGGCAGCGCATCCTTCCCCGCTCGCGGGGGGCGCTTTCTTCGGTTGCCGGCATTTCTCCAAGACAAACGAAGTCCTCATTCGCGAGGGCAAAACACCCATCAACTGGCAATTATGAGTACACAGATACGCAGGGCCCTGTTCCCGGGCTCATTTGATCCCTTTACGGCCGGTCATCTCAATATCCTGCGCCGCGCCCTCACGATGTTCGACGAGGTCGTCGTCGCCGTGGGTATCAACCAGGACAAGCGGGGCTTCTTCAGTATGGAGAAGCGTCTTGACATTATCCGCAAGGCTACGGAAGGGCTGCAGGGCGTATCCGTCGTCCAGTACGATACGCTGACCATCGACATTTGCCGGTCTCTCGGCATTCACCACATTGTCCGCGGTGTCCGGAATATGATCGACTTCGAGACGGAGCGTTCCATCGCTGACGCCAACCGCCGGCTGGCACCCGACATCGAGACCGTCATCATCCCGACGGCGCAGGAGTTCGCCCACATTTCGTCTTCCGCGGTGCGTGATATTCTCAAGCACCACGGCGACTATTCGGCTTTTATTCCCGAAGGTATCGAGCTATGAGACGCTTCCTTCCGGTGCTGACGGCCCTGCTGCTGTCCCTTTTCGGGGCGGCGGCCCAGGACTACTCGGCATTGGACGGGAAGATGGACGCCTATTTCAAGACAATAGAAGCGGCCTCGACGGCGGATAAGTGCTCCGAGGCGGACTTCCTCATTTCCTCAGCGACGGATCCGGCGATTCGCGCGCATATCGCGCAATATGTCTTCACGCACTACAGCAACTCTTCCGTGATGGGGGATGAGACCGTGGCGGTGTATGTCGCCCGGGAATGGATGATGGCCGGCAAGGTGGAAGTGTCGCCCTCCGATCTCACAACGGCACAGTCCTACGTCCGCTTTAACGGACGGTCGCTCATCGGAATGAAGGCGCCGGTGCTGACACTGCGCGATGTCAATCAGCAGACCGTCAGTGTTTTCGACCAGCCGAGGGAGAATTATACGGTGCTGCTGTTTTACGATACGACCTGCGCCCCGTGCGCGCTGGAGACGGAATATCTCAAGCGCTATCTGCCGGAAGCGCCGATTCCGCTGGATGTCGTGGCGGTGTATGTCGGCATCCGGGAGCCCTCCTGGGCGCGGTATCGGGCGACGGGGCTTACGCTGGAGGGCGTACAGCATCTCTGGGACCCGGGGATGCAGTCCGATTTCCACGAAGCGTACGGCGTCATCAAGACCCCGGCGCTCTTTCTAATCGCCCCGGACCTTACCATCGTGGGCCGACGGCTCGACACCAAGGCGCTGACGGCGCTGGTTGAGGCACTGGCGCCGCACGAGGAGGTGCAGGCGTACGTGTATGGCTCCAAGGAGTCGGAGGCGATGCTGGACGGCATATTCTCCAATGGCGCCGATGTCCTGGAGACGGCTGCCTACATCGAGCAGCGGACCCTCGGGGAGGGGAATCCGGCCGCGTACGCCCACACGATGGGAGATCTGCTGTATTACCTTTCTTTCCACCGGAGCGAGGCGTTCCGGGAGGTGTTGACTCCTTTTATGGACCATTATATCTACGGCCGGGACGTCTGGTCAGCGACGGATTCTCTGCAGGTGCTTACGCTTGCCGATATGATGATGGGTCTGCTTGCGAAGTGCCCGGTAGGATCTCCTGCGCCCGATGTGGCGGTGGACGGGACGCTCCGGCGGCCGGGGCGGCGCGCGAAATCGGCTTCCGGCGGCGAGGCATCGTTTGTTCCCCGCCCCGACAAGGCGGTGAAGGGCTTGCGTCTAAGGAAACTCCGCGGCGAGCCCGGTGTCGTCGTATTTGCATCCGACTCCTGTGCCTCCTGCGCCGACGCCGCCCCGGGCATCGACCGCCTTCTCTCTCAGGGCCCGCGCAAACTCAAAGTCCTCGTCACCAAGGCATCCCCCGACCTGCTGGACGACTTCGATCTCTCCAGCCTTCCCTATCTCATTTATCTAGACAAAAAAGGCATCGTCACCCGGCGGTATGTCGATTTGTAAAAAACTGCAGCCACCCCTAGGTGACTGCAGAACGGACAACTCGGATGAGACCCTAACTACCTCTTACGGTAATGAGGTTTCACATATACCTTTTTGCCATTGACCATCTTAAAATGACCTCTGACAAAGACGGCTTTAGAGAGCTCATTCTCGCATACTATGCAAAGGCGCTCTACAATGCTGGTTTGAAAATAGATTATTTGAATCATAGTTGATTACATAAAAGCGATTGTGAGCATTGGGGCGGCTTGTGACAGTACCGCTGCCCGTTTTTAAAACACAGAGCACCTGAATCTATAAAAAGAATCGGTGCTCTGTTTGGTGTTCCAGCATTGGTGGGCGCTTATCTCCACTTGCTGATTCAAATAATCTGATGCAAAAATAGCGAGATTTTTCGAAAGAACAAAGAAAAAGCGGATTTTATGCATCTACCGTACAATCACCCTGTCGATGCGGCGCGGGACGGAGGTGAGGATTTCGTAGGGAATGGTGCCGAGGATGCCGGCGAGTTCGGAGGCGGTGGGGTCGTCACCGAAGATGGTGACCGTATCGCCGACCTGCGCATCGACGCCCGTGATGTCCAGCATACACATATCCATACAGATGTTGCCGATCGGAGGCACGCGGTGGCCGTTTAGGGAGAATGAGGCGGCGCCGCGGCCCAGGTGGCGGTCGATGCCGTCGGCATACCCGACGGGAATGGTGGCGATGGTCGTCCCGCCCGGGGCGATGTGACCGTAGCGGCCGTAGCCGATGGTGCCATCTCCGGGCTCCAGATGCTTGATCTGGAGGATCTTGCATTTGAGCGAAGCGACCGGGGCGAGATGCACGCCCGGCAGGGCGCTGATCCCGTAGATGCCGATCCCGAGCCGCACCATATCGAACTGATACTGCGGGAACCGTTCGATGCCGGCCGAGTTGAGGATGTGCCACATCGGCTTGTAGCCGAGCGAATCCGTCAGCGCGCCGGCATTGGCCTGGAACATTTCGATTTGCCCCAGCGTGTAGGGATCCTCCGCAGGATCCTCTGCGACGCAGAGATGCGAATACACTGAGCGGACGCGCACGCTAGTCTCCTGACGAAGGGCCTCCTGCAAGGCGGGAAGTTCCGAGGTCGTGAAGCCGAGGCGGTGCATGCCGGTGTCGAGTTTGATATGGATCGGGTAATCCCGGAGACCGCGGTGCTTCAGTTCTTCCAGCAGGGCCTGGAG
This sequence comes from Bacteroidales bacterium, assembly GCA_017557325.1. Lineage (GTDB taxonomy): Bacteria > Bacteroidota > Bacteroidia > Bacteroidales > UBA932 > Cryptobacteroides. The sequence goes on along the minus strand of JAFZAI010000083.1, from coordinate 48,683 downwards.
GGTGAAGATATTGGGAATGCCGGGCTCGAGACGGTTGCGGATGGTCTCGTCGAACGAATCCGTGCGGGCTGTCAGTACGAGAATCGGCAGTGAAATACCGGCCTTGCGGAGTTCAATTCCTTCCAGCGGGGAGGCGACGGCCAGATAATCCGCTCCGGCTGCCTGCATCAGGGAGGCGAATTCCACGGCTCCGTGGCCATACGCATTGGCCTTCACCAGCACGAGCATCTTAGTCCGCGGCCGCAGCAGCGAACGGAAATACCGGTAGTTGTCGGTACAGCCCTTCAGGTTGATCTCAAGCCTGGTGAAATCCTCTTCCCTTGTCATAGCCTGCAAAGATAGAAAAAAATGGTGGAATCCACAATTCTCACACACCACCGACCGGATGTTCTGTACGGTGAGTAATCAGTATATCGATTTAGTTTGCGGGTTATATAAAAAAAAACTATCTTGCCAAAGTATGGAAAAAATCACTGTCTTTGGCCTCGGAGAAATCGTCTGGGACTCCGAGCGGAAACCAGATGGACGCGTGGAGCGCATCCTGGGCGGCGCCCCGAGGAATTTTGCGCATTTTGCCAAAGAACTCGGTGCGGATGCCGTTGTCGTCAGTGCCGTCGGACGGGACCAGCTCGGGCTGGAAACCCTTCGGATAATCCGGCAGGATGGGATGGATATATCGGGAATTGGGGTTAATGAGCTTCCCACGGGTGTCGTCTGGGTCGATAAATCCGATCCGAACGCTCCTCGATACGATATTGTGAAACCTTCCGCCTGGGATGCAATGAGTGCCTCAGAGGAGATGCTCTCCCGCATTGCATCGGCCGACATCATCTGCTGGGGCTCGCTGGCCCAGCGGTCGGAGGCCTCCCGTAAGGCGATTCTCGCTCTGGTACAGGCGAGTCCGGAAGCCTGCTGTCGGGTCTTCGATGTCAATCTTCGTCAGCGGTATTATGACCGCCCCGTCATTGAGGCCTCTTTGGAATTGGCCACGATGTTGAAACTCAATGAGGACGAACTCCCGGAAGTGGCCCGCCAGCTGGAATTGCCGGGATGCCCGGCGCCGCACGACGTCCTGCTCCGGCCAGCCGAAACGCCTTCCCCCGCCACCCCCGAGTCGCCCGATGAGCAGGCTGCGGCCTGGGTCGCTTCCTTGATGCAGCGGTATCCTCGTTTGGCGTATGTAATCTATACCTGCGGGGCGGACAAGAGCGAAGTCTATGACCGCCAGGGCCTTGCCTCCCGAATCCCGACCCCGCACGTCGAGGACTTCGTCGATGCGGTCGGGGCGGGGGACTCCTTCACCGCAGCCTTCGCGACCAGTCTCCGCCAGGGAATGTCGCTCCAGGCCTCCCACGCCCGGGCGGTAGAGGTCGCCGCCTACGTCTGCACCCTCCCCGGCGCCGACGGCCCCCTACCCACGAAATAGGCAAGTCACAAAAACGGCCCAAACTGTTACTTGCCCCCTTCCCGCTGAATAGGTTCCGGGCGAAAAGTGGCCCAAACGTGCGGAACCTTCGTTTGTATGCATAGGTTCCGGGCGAAAACCCGGGAAAACGTGCGGAACCTCTATACCGGGCTTGACCCGGATTCTTTTTCTTTGTACATTTGTACTATGGAAAAGATCACCGACTCCCTCCTGCGTTTCTGTCTCGGGACTGACGCCAGTTTCTACAGAAAGACCCCCCAACTTGTGATTCGCGCCGACGATGAGGCGGATGTGGCCGCCGTGCTTAGGAAGTGCAATGCGGAGAAGAAGGCCGTTACCTTCCGGGCGGCCGGGACGAGCCTCAGCGGCCAGAGCGTGAGTGACTCCGTTCTGCTCATCGCTGGCAAAGGCTGGGAGAAGTACAGGGTCGGAGAAGGGGGAGAGACCATCACCCTCCAGAGCGGCATCGTCGGTGCAAAAGTTAACCGCATTCTGAAGCCCTACGGCCGCAAATTCGGCCCTGACCCGGCCTCCATCGGCAGCTGTATGGTGGGCGGCATCATCGCCAACAATGCCTCCGGGATGAGTTGCGGCGTGCACGCCAATGCCGACAAGACCCTCCTCTCCGCCCGCCTGATCCTCACGGACGGTACCCTTCTCGATACGGGCGATCCGGAGAGCCGGGCGGCCTTCCGGGAAAGCCATCCGGACTTTCTGCGGCAACTGGAGGCGCTGAGGGACGAGGTCCGAAGCGACAAAGACCTTTCGGACCGCATCCGCTACAAATATTCCATCAAGAACGTCACCGGTCTCAACATCCTCCCGCTTGTGGAGCAGGACGATGTTTTCGATATGATCGCCCATCTTCTGGTGGGCTCCGAGGGGACTCTGGCCTTCCTCAGCGAGTCGACGCTCCGGACGATCCCTCTCGCTCCGCTGCAGGCGAGTGCGATGATCTATTTCCGCGACATCTCCGACGCGGCCCGCTCCGTGGTGCGGATGCGGCAACTGCCCATCGAGGCGGCCGAGCTGCTCGACAAGAAGTCCCTTGCGGCCGCCGGCGATACGACGGGGGAGGATCTCACGGCCATTCTGGTACGGACCGAGGCTTCCGACGAAGAAACCCTCGTAAAGCAGATTCGGGAGATTGAAGAGGCCCTGAAGGATTTCGACACGGTCACGGGAGTCCGCTTTTCCCGCGACAAGGACGAATGTGCCCGCTACTGGGCCATCCGTTCCGGCATCTTCCCGATGGTGGGCGGAATGCGTCCCGAAGGTACTACCTGCCTTATCGAGGACATCGCATTCCACATCAAAGACCTTCCCGAGGCGACCGCCGACCTCTGCGTCCTGCTGGACCGTCACGGCTACAAGGATTCCTGCATCTACGGCCACGCGCTGGAGGGCAATTTCCATTTCATCATCAACCAGTCCTTCGACACGGAGGCGGAGGTGAAGCGCTACGAGGCAATGATTCGCGACGTGGCGGAAATGGTGGTCGGCAAATACGATGGTTCCCTCAAGGCCGAGCACGGTACCGGCCGGAATATGGCCCCCTTCGTTCCGTACGAATGGGGCGAGAAAGCCTTCGGCGTGATGCGCCGCATCAAAGATATCTTCGATCCGGAGGGGATCCTCAATCCCGGTGTTATTTTCAACGACGACCCGGAATGCTTCATCCAGGATATCAAGGCGCTTCCCATCCTGCATCCCGGCCCCGGCGCCCCCGAAGAGACGCTCGAGGCTTACGGGAAACTTAACAAGTGCATTGAATGCGGCTTCTGCGAGGTCAATTGCGTTTCGTGCGGATTTACCCTTTCTTCGCGGCAGCGGATTGCCGCCATCCGGGAGATGACCAGACTTGAAAAAGACGGTAGTGATCCCGGACGACTCCGGCAGCTCCGGAAGCTGTACGCCTGGCCAGGGGAAGCGACCTGCGCGGGAGACGGCCTCTGCTCGATGAGCTGCCCGATGAAGATCAGCGTAGCGGACCTGACGCACGAAGTCCGTCGCCAGAATGCCTCCGGAACGGCTCTCTGGCGCTGGGCCGCCGGCCACTATCACGGTACCAAGACGATGATTCGCGGGGTGCTGAGCCTCGCCTGGGCGGGTCGTGCCCTGCTTGGAGACAAGCTGATGGGCGGGATCTGCCGCGGCCTGCACGGTCTGGGCCTGCCGCTCTGGACTCCTTCGACGCCCCGGGCGTACAATGCCCGCAAGGCCGTTTCCGATTCCTCAGGCGACAAGCCCAAGGTGGTCTATTTCCCGAGTTGTCTCAATCAGATGATGGGCCCGTCGAAAGCATCCCCGTCGTGCCGGCCGCTGGTGGAAGAGACGGTCTACCTGCTGCACAAGGCCGGTTACGAAGTGATTTTCCCGGAGGGGAAGGACAGTCTCTGTTGCGGCACTGTCTGGGAAAGCAAGGGAATGCCGGATGTGGCCGAAGCGAAGGTGCGCGAATTGGAGAATGCCCTTTGGAAGGCCTCTGAATGCGGCAAATATCCCGTTCTCTGCGATCAGAGCCCCTGCCTCCACCGAATGCGGGCAAAGATTACGAAAATGCCGCTCTACGAGCCGGCGGAATTCATCTGGAAATTCCTCCGTGACCGCCTGGTCTTTACGCAGACCGACACGCCCGTCGCCGTTCACCAGACCTGTACGATGCGTTTGATGGGCTTAGGAGACACGATCGTGAATCTGGCCCGGCTATGCTCTTCCCATGTGACGGTTCCGGAAGATGTCGGCTGCTGCGCTTTCGCAGGCGACAAGGGTATGACGCACCCCGAGCTCAATGCCTGGGCGCTCCGCCATCTTCGCGAGTCGGTGGAGAAAGGCGGCGCCACGGTGGGCTATTCCAACAGCCGCACATGCGAGATCGGCCTCGAAACCCACAGCGGCATCCCGTACGTCTCCATTGTCTATTTAGTCAATTCCTGCACCACCCCACGGGTGTAATTTTTGCAGTAAATCATTCAAAAAGGTTATGGCTATGAGTTCGATGATGATTTGGATCGTAATGATCGCCGTGATGATACTGAGTTTTATCATCCAGTGGATGCTGAAAAAACGCTTCCGCGAATACGGCGAAGTGCCGATTACTTCCGGTCTGACCGGTGCGCAGGTCGCGCAGCGGATGCTGCTTGACAACGGCATCCGCGACGTCTCGGTCGTCTGCGTCGACGGCTCCCTGACCGACCATTACAATCCCGAGACCCGGACGGTCAATCTCAGCGAAGATGTGTTCCACGGTCGCAGTGTGGCTTCGGCCGCCGTGGCTGCGCACGAGTGCGGCCACGCCCTCCAGCACGCGGCCGGATACGGTCCTCTTAAACTCCGCACGGCCCTTGTTCCGGTCGTCACCTTTGCCAATAAATGGGTAATGTGGGTCCTCCTCGCCGGCATCCTGCTGGTTGAAGTATTCCCGCAGTTGCTGTGGATCGGTATCGGTCTCTTCGCGCTCACGACCCTCTTCAGCCTCATCACCCTTCCGGTTGAAATCAACGCCAGCCGCCGCGCCCTCGGGTGGCTCGAAGTCGCCGGCATCACCAATTACGAAACCCGGCCGATGGCCGCCTCCGCCCTTCGCTGGGCCGCCTACACCTACGTCATCGCCGCCCTGGGCTCCATCGCCACGCTGTTTTATTATATTTCCATCGGATCCAGGAGATAGAAGAAAAAAAATTTTGCAGATTCCGGGAAAAATACTACCTTTGCAGTCCATTTGTCGAAAATATAAAAAACAGATATTATGAAAAGGACTTTTCAACCTTCACGTCGCAAACGTGTCAACAAGCACGGTTTCCGCGAGAGAATGGCTACCGCCAACGGCCGCAGGGTGCTCTCTGCCCGTCGTCGTCACTGCCGCAAGAAACTCACCGTATCCGACGAAGACCGCTTCTAGGACACGGTTAAACAACAACTTCTCGAGAAATTAAGTGCAGGCCTGCAAACGGTCTGCATTTTTTTCGTAACTTGCACTTCGATATGACTTTGGACGAAAAATTTATGGTGGAAGCCCTCCGGGAGGCCCGCAAGGCCGGCGAGGAAGGGGAGATTCCCATCGGGGCGGTCGTCGTCTCGCGGGGGCGGATCATCGGCAGCGGGCATAATATGACCGAGCGCCTGCACGACGCCACGGCCCACGCTGAGATGATCGCGGTTACTGCCGCCACCGAGTCCATCGGGGCGAAGTATCTTGCGGACTGCACCCTGTATGTCACCGTAGAGCCCTGCCCGATGTGCGCCGGTGCGCTGAACTGGTCGCAGGTCGGCCGGATCGTTTACGGCGCTCCCGATCCGCGCAGGGGTTACTCCCTCTACAGCCCGTCGTTGCTCCATCCGAAGACCGAGGTCCTGAGTGGCGTCCTCTCCGAGGAATGCGCCTCCCTGATGCTCGATTTCTTCCGGGAGAAAAGGCCCTGATTCTCAGCATTTTTGCGTATCTCCCCGAAAATTGCTATTTTTGCGTTGCGAAAAACATTAAACCTTATTTTATAATGAAAAAATTAGTTTCCATCCTTGCAGGCGCCGCGCTGCTACTTGTCGCCGCTTCCTGCTCCCACAAGCCCTCCGCAGAGGCCGTCGAGGCCGCTGCCGTCAAGAACGCCACCGACCTCGTGACCGCGGTGATGGCCAATGACACCGACAACATCAAGGCCGCCCTCGGCGCCGATGCTGCCGCTTACGCCACCCTCGGCATCAGCGAGGAGAAGACCCCTGAATTGGTCGCCCTTTACAACGATACGTATGAGAACACCCTCGAGGACAACGGTGTCGTGAAGGACGCCATCCTCGAAATCCTCAAGAAACGGGGTATCGAAATTCCCGTCGGCCCTCAGGCCGAGGTGAAAGTGGAAGGCGAGGAGCCGTCCGCCGAAGGGGAAGAGAAGCCCCTCGAGGAGCTCGCCGACAGCCTTAGCACCGATATGGAAGCCGTCAAGGAGATTACCGAAGAGGCTGCCAATAACGTTATCGAGGCCATCGGAGACTATTCCGCCGCAGACATAAAGGTTGAGGAAGAAGTCGCCGAGGAGATTCCCGAGGTCATTCCCTACATCGTGGTTGAGAAGAAGCCGACCTTCAACGGCGGCGATGCCAACGGCTTTGCCAAGTGGATCAACAGCCAGATCGTCTATCCCGAAGGGGCCAAGGAGCGCAAGGCCGAGGGCCGCGTGGTGGTCACCTTCAAGGTCGGCGCTGATGGCCAGATCAAGGATGTCGCCCTGGCAAAGGGTGTCGATCCCGAGATTGACGCCGAGGTTCTCCGGGTTGTAAAGAGCGCCCCCGCGTGGACGCCCGGCGAGCAGAACGGCAAGCCCGTCGACGTCTCCTACACCTGCCCGCTGGTCTTCAAACTCCAGTAAGAGGATTTTGTTTATTCCGAAAATGGAAGTATCTTTGCACTTCCATTTTTGGAACTCTTGAGATATGGTGTAATGGCTAGCACTAGGGATTTTGGTTCCCTCAGTTCAGGTTCGAGTCCTGATATCTCAACTTATTCTACTGCTTATGAAAGGCGCCTACATCTTCCTCGCCGACGGGTTTGAGGACATTGAAGCCCTCGGAACCCTGGATATCCTGCGCAGGGGCGGCGTCGCGGCCGCAACCGTTTCCATCAACAAAAACAACCTGGAAGTCACCAGTTCGCACGGTGTGACGGTCCTTGCCGATATGTCGCTCCCGGAGTTTCTTGAGGAGGCTCCCGATAAAGATGCCATCCTCGTCTTCCCCGGCGGTCTTCCCGGCGCGGCCAACCTGGCCGAATGCGGTCCTCTAATGGCCTTTGCCATGCGGCATTTCGCCGAATGCGGTCCGGTCGCGGCCATCTGTGCGGCTCCCGGCCTCGTCGCTTCGCAGCTTCCCGGCATCACGGGCCTGAAGGCTACCTGCTACGATGGCTTTGAAGGCTTCCTGCAGGAGAAGGGCGCCATCTATACCGGCGAGGGCACTGTCACCGACGGCCATTTGATCACCGGCCGTGGCCCGGCGTTCGCCATTGAATTCGGCCTCGCCATCGTTTCATTCCTTCAGGGCGCCGACGTCGCCGCCAGCGTCCGCAAAGGCCTACTGCTTACGTAACTATGCCCCGGAAAAAGAAAATGCCGGGCGTCGATCCCGGCTACCTCGACAAACAGCGCCAGGCGCTCCTCCACCGTCACCGCCAGGTCATCTACCTGAACGATATGGAGCGGGAAGCTATCGACGAATACTGCCGCCGTTTCAATCCCCGCGCCCGCAGCGTCCTCCTCCGCGAAGCCATCATGCAGCGCATCCTGGACGAGCTCGACCAGAGCCATCCGACGCTGTTCTAGCTACGTTATAGAGAGAACGTCAGGGTTTTCTCGTAATCGTTCCAGTTGCGGAGATACAGCGTAATCGCGGACTGGTCGTAGACATTGCTGTACTGGGTGTCTTCGATAGTGCCGGTATCCCAAACGAGATCTTTCCAATGGACCAGGGAGAGGCATTCCTGCGCCTCTTCGAGGGTGAGGGTGCCGTCGTGTTCCCTGAGGTAAGCCCCTGCTGTCTCATAGCGCCACCAGCTCTTGCTGTGGGGATTGCCGACGGCCTCGTCGGGCTCGGTGGTGTAGTATTTTGGGGAGAGGAGGTGGTTGGTGACGAGCATCGATTTCTCCGACGGATCTTTCCTCACAATCATCGTTTTCCAGCCGTCCTCTTTGTCGAATTCGACGACGGCGGCATCACCTGTCGCATCCGCTACCATATAATGATAGCCGGAGCCTACCGTGGCGTCGTGGCGGACGTCAAGCCCACTGAGGAGATCCAGGGCTTCGGTGACCGTTGCGCAGCGATCCAGCCAGAGCCGCATCAGGATGGTTGTCCCGACCTTGTGCTGCCCGCTTTCCTGGCAGGCCGCCTGGTGGGGGAGCGCCATAATGGAGGTGCAGAGCCCTTTCTCGTTGATGCCGTCCACGGGGGCGTAGATGGCAGCGAGGCAGTTGACCTTCTTTGCGACGGAAGTGGGAAGTTTGTCAAGACCATACCCGAAATGGGACATATCGCTCACGGCGATGGAGGCATAGCCTTTCTTCGGGTGCGAGACGGTGACCATCGTGGGATTCTTGAAATAATCGTAGTTACGTCCGTACCAGAAGCCGTTCCCGTCTGCCTTTGTCGCCTGGAAACTGGTGCAGTTGAACGTCGCAAGTTCCCCGTTCTCATCCGCCACCTGGGCGCTGCTGATCTTGATCGGAATCCCTTTCCCGATCCGGCCGACAACATACTCCAGGAGTTTGGCATTGCTGTCTATGTCCTTTGAGATGACATCATCCAGGTCGTAGGAGGCCTTGAATTCCATCCGGTAGAGATAGGGGTTCCCTTCCACGGATTCGACGGTGGAAAGGGTCAGGATTTCACCGCCCCAGATGCAGAGGACGGCCAGGATGATCGCGGCGAGGATGCCGAGAATCCAGCGTAACGATTTCTTCATAAGGAATGGCCGCTAGAAGATGAGATTGTTGATGATGTGATGATGCTCTTCGTAGGTTACCTCTCCGCCTTCATCCTTTTCGCCATACCATTTCCAGAGGATTTTGGCCGGGACTTCCGTGCCGGAGGGCATCAGGCCGTCCAGGTGGAAGCAGGCATAGGTGCGCACGTAGGAATATTCGTCTTTGTCATCGTCCGGATCGACGGGCAGTTCGCTGAGGGCGTTGTGCCGGATGCGGATGTAGAGGGTGTCGTTGGTTTCGGTGGGGAAGGTGTATTCCGCGTTGATGAGGTGCTTGACCTCGGACTCGTCTTTGGTATACAGCCCCAGCAGGGCGTTGAAATACCCGCCGGAGAACCAGCCCGTCTCGATGGTAATGGGGTCGTCGGCCTCGGGCTCCTCCACTGCGGGAATGGGATCCTTCGTCAGCGGCACCGCGAAATTCGTGACCCGCACGTTATATACGCCTATATCCGTGGACTTGAGAACGTCGCACTGGAAAATCAGGCGCCCGTCGGTGGGAATTTCCCGCTCGGAGGTATTCTCCACGACGTTGAATATCAGACCATAATCGGTCGTATAAACTCCGTCGACCGCATTGACGAAAGTAACATCGTTGTAGAACAGCACCTTGTCCTTTTGGCAGGATACCACTGCAAGCAGCAGGGCAACCAGTATGACTGTAAACTTTTTCATAGTCCTATCGCTTTATCGTCACAAATATAATAAAGATTTCCGACTTTTATTCATGAGACTGGTTGACGCAGAGTTAACCAGTCTCAAAAAAAATCGTTATATTTGCAAGCTACAAAGATTATTTATGGAAAAGACGAGATGTTTGATATTGGGAGGAGGGCCTGCGGGATATACCGCGGCGATTTATGCGTCGCGGGCGGGGCTGCTGCCGATCCTCTATGAGGGGCCTGAGCCTGGCGGTCAGCTGATGACGACCACCGTCATCGAGAATTTCCCCGGATTTGAAAACGGGATCGATGCGACTTCCCTGATGGACGGAATGCGGAAGCAGGCCGCCGCGATGGGTGCCGATATCCGGCGGGGAATTGCGACCGAGGCCGACCTGTCCAAGCGTCCTTTCCATATCACCGTGGACAGCGGCGATTCCATTGAAGCCTCCACCCTCATCATTGCGACCGGTGCCTCCGCCAAATATCTCGGTCTTCCCTCGGAGACAAAATTCCGCGGGCTCGGCGTATCGGCCTGCGCCACCTGCGACGGCTTCTTCTACCGGAAGAAGGACGTCGCTGTGGTCGGCGGGGGAGACACTGCCTGCGAAGAAGCCCTCTATCTTTCCGGCCTCTGCCGCAAGGTCTATATGATCGTCCGCCGCGACGTGTTCCGTGCCTCTCAGGCGATGCAGGACAAGGTCCTCTCCCGGGAGAATATCGAGGTCCTCTGGAATTGCAACACCCAGGAAATCCTCGGGGATGTGTCCGGCGTCACCGGTGCCCGCCTTCTCCACAAGGACGGTACCGTTTTCGATATCGCCGTTGACGGTTTCTTCCTCGCCATCGGCCACCATCCCAACTCGGAACTTTTCTCCCGCTGGATCGAGACCAATGCGGAGGGCTACATCATCACCCGCGGCAAGACCACGGAAACTTCCCGTCAGGGCGTTTTTGCCGCCGGAGACGTGCAGGATCCCCTGTACCGACAGGCCATCACCGCCGCCGGATCGGGATGCCGCGCCGCCCGGGATGCCGAAAGATTTTTAATCGAGAACAACGAATAAAATGAAGAAATACACCATCCTGTTGCTGCTTCCCGTCCTGCTGGTTTCCTGCAAGAGCCAGTTCGACGCCCTCCTGTCCAGCAACGATGCCGATGCCAAGTACAAGGCCGCCTTCGAGTATTTCAATAACAAGAAATACCAGAAGGCCTCCCAGCTCTTCGAATCACTGTCCGCCCTGACCGGCGGCACGGCCCGCGACGACACGGTGCAGTTCTACTGGGGCCTCAGCAACTATCGCTACAAAGACTTCTACACGGCGGAGACCAACTTCACCAAGTTCCTCACCAACTATCCGATGAGTCCCTTTTCGGATGAGGCACGTTTCCTCAGGATCGACTGCCTCTTCCGGAGCACCCTCCGCTACGAGCTCGACCAGACGCCCACCCGGACGGCCATTTCCTCCATCAACCAGTATCTGACCGAGGTGCCCGAAGATGATATCCACCGCGAGGCCTGCCAGAAGATGCTTGACGACCTGGAGGAGCGGCTGGACCGCAAGGCCTACGAGGCTGCGCGCCTGTATTATAAAATGGAGGACTACAAGGCCTCTCGCGTTGCCTTCCGCAACATTCTCCGGGACGATTCCGAGAACATTTACCGCGAGGATATCCTCTATTACACGGCAATGTCTTCGTACAACTATGCCTTCCACAGCGTGGCGTCGAAGCGGAAAGAGCGCTATCTGACCTTCGTAGACGACTACCTCAATTTCATCGGGGAGAATCCCGATTCCAAGTACCGGAAAGAACTGGACGTGATGTATAAGCGCGCCCTGAAGGCCCTCGGCCGCTATGACGGGACCGATAAGGAGCTGGAGGCCAAGAGCCGCGAATTCGAGCGGGAGCGCCGGCAGTTGGAAAAGGCCGAATCGAAAAAAAATGAAACCTCCCCTAAAAAAGGCAAGTAATACATAATAGACAATACGAAAGATAAGATATGGAAACGAAAAAGAAAATTCCTGTGAACACCATCACGCGGGACATCAAGAACCTCGCGGAACCTACCGGAAACATTTACGAATCCGTCGTCATCCTCTACAAGAGGGCCAACCAGATCGCCCTTGCCGAGAAGAAAGAGTTGCAGCGCAAGCTGGAAGACTTCCGGGGCGACCGCGACACGATGGAAGAAGTGTTCGAGAACAAAGAGCAGATCGAAATCTCCAAATACTACGAGCGTCAGCCCAAGCCCGACCTCGTCGCCATTTCCGAGTTCGAGAACGGAGAGCTCTATTACCGCAACGCCGGCAGCGAGGAGAAATAATTCCTCGGGATGCTCTCGCGCCTGCACATCCGGAATTACGTACTGATCGACTCCCTGGATATCTCTTTTCCGGGGGGTCTCATCATTATTACCGGCCGCACCGGCGCGGGGAAATCCATCCTGCTCGGGGCTTTGAACCTTGTCCTCGGCGGCAAGGCCGGCCCCGAAATGATCGGCTCCCACGGCGACGGCTGTGTCGTCGAAGCTGATTTCGAACTGCGGTCGGACAGCCCCTTCAAGGCGTTTTTCGAGGAGAATGACCTTGAGTGGAACGACGGGCAGATCACCATCCGCCGGACGGTCTCCGCGGCGGGGCGCTCCCGGAGTTTCATCGGAGATCTTCCCGTCCCGGTCGGTGTGCTGAGTGAAATTGCTGCCGATCTCGTGGATATCCATTCCCAGCAGCAGACACGCATCCTGACGGATGCTGCCTACCAGCTGGAGGTGCTGGATCGTTATGCCGGTTGCTCTGCCGATACGGAGGCCTGCCGGGCCCTTTGGAAGCGCCTTAGTGCGCTCAGGAAGGATTACGCGGCCCTTCAGGAGCGGATGTCTCGTCAGCAAGAGGAGCTGGAGTTCAACGCAGCCCGGCTGGAGCGTCTCAACGCCGCCCGGCTCGTCGAGGGTGAACTGGAAGAGCTGGAGGCCGAGCAGAAGCGCCTTTCCAACGCGGAGGAGATCAAGGAGAACCTCTATACGGCGATAAATGCCCTTTCTCCCGAGGAGGGCGGAGGTGTTCTGTCGCAGCTAAAGGACGCTTCCCGGGCCATCAACCGTGCCGGGAAATATATTCCGGAAGCAGAGTCACTGGAAGAGCGGATGGACGCCTCCCGGACGGAACTCGATGACATCCTTTCGGCCCTGGAAGACATCGCCGGAGGCATCGAAGTCTCCGGAGACCGTCTGCAGCAGGTGGAGGAGCGGCTTTCCGCGCTTTATACCCTGATGAAACTCCACCGCGTGACTACTTTGGAGGAATTAATCGCCGTCCGCGACCGGCTCCAGGCCGAATTCGGCGGAGCGGAGTCTCTTGAGGAGCAGTCGGAGCAGCTCAAGGCTGAAATCCGCCGGACGGAAGCGGAATACAACACCGTCGGCGAGCGCCTGGCCAAACTCCGCCGCGACCGTTGCGTCGCTTTCTCCGAAGCCATTGCCGGAGAGCTCCGTTTTATGGAACTCGAGAAGGCCACCTTCCGGGCGGAGGTTTCTGAAACGGCCCCTGGCGCGACGGGCAAGGATGCCGTACGTTTCCTGTTCTCGGCAGACGGCACCCGGGAAATCGAGGTCGGCAAGGCGGCCTCCGGTGGAGAAATGTCCCGCATTATGCTGGCCCTCAAGGCGATGATGGCCCGTTATACCGAGATGCCGACGATGATCTTCGACGAGATTGACACCGGCGTCTCCGGCAGCGCCGCTGACAAGATGGGCTCCGTCATCTGTGCGATGGGCCGCGATATGCAGGTGCTTGCCATCACGCATCTTCCCCAGGTGGCCGCTAAAGGGGATGCTCATTATCTCGTGACCAAAAACGAAGATCCCGCGACAGGGGAGTCTGTCACGGGAATCTCGGAAATTTCAGGCGAAGACCGTTTGCTGGAGCTTGCGCGCATGCTTAGCGGCTCCTCTTTGACGGAAGCCGCCATCCGCAACGCCGCCGCCCTTATTCAGGCTTCTCAAGCGTAACGGTCATATCCTTGTTGAATACCACCCTTCTGATGCCCTTGTTGACAAGGGCTTTGTTGTCATTGGGCCGCATCCGGATGTCGGAATGCATCAGACTCAGGTCCAGCTCCCCGGCATACTCCTTCCACTTGTCGCTGTAGACCGAATACAGTTTGACGAAGTAGTAGGCGACGTCGTATCCCTGCAGGGCAAACTGGTTGGGCTCGAACTGGAACACGTCCCAGTACCGGTTGTAGAAACTGTTGTAGGCGGCATCGTTCTCATCCACGAAATAGGCCGTCGAGAGGTGCATCCTGACAGGATAGAAGAGATCGGTGTCGAGTTCCTTCAGCGAGCGGATCTTGTTGGGCGCATACGTGTTGAAGGTTAATTCCTTCGACAGCGTCTCCAGCGATGTGAGCACATTGGTGACGTAGAGTTCGTTCTCGGATGCGATAATGATGTCGCTGTACCGTCCTTTGCGGAGGGTGGAATAGAGGGTGCTCCCGTCGGAGACGACGGTATAACGGACGCCCTTTCCGTCGAGCGCGCCCTTGATCTTTTCGGGAATGGAGCCCGGGGCGGACCGGTTCACGAGGACGGCGACCTTGGCGCCGGTATTGCCGGCAATCCAGTCTGCGATATCGTCGAACTGGTAGTCATTGTTGCCCGCGGCGTGGAATACGTTGGAATATTCCTCGGAGAGGGAAGCGGATTTGGGGTCGAGCGGGGAAATGAGGGTGATGTTCTCTCCTGCTACCTTCAGCACATTCTTGATGTCGGCGGGGGCGGAAGGACCGATGACAAGGTTGGTCGCGGCGAGGGTATCGAGGCCGGGAACGGCGCCGTCCGCGACGTCAAAGACGTTGAGCGTGGTGCCGATGCCCTCCGATTCGAGCTGCTTGAGCGCCATCAGCACGCCGCTGTAGAAGTCCATATTGATGTTGCTGAATCCTTTGCTGGCGTTGAGGGCGAGGAGCAGGTTGACCGTCACGCGGTCGGTGCCGACGTAGGCGGGGCCGAGATCGACGGTATCGGCCGGGGCGGAGAGCAGCGTGCTGTCCACCGGGACAGTGAAGACCGTGTCGACGGCGTTGATGGCGACGGTGGTGACATCGGTCGGCTCGGTGATTTCCGCGACCGTCTTGACGGGAATTTTCAATTCCTGACGGCTCTTGATGGCTTTGGATGTGAGGCTGTTGGCCTCCATAATCTCCTTGACCGTCACGCCGTACTGGGCGGCAATGTCGTCGAGGTTCTCATACCACTTGACCGTATGGGTGCGATATTCGCCCGTGGCGACGGCCGTCTCCTCCGGGCGGCCTTCAACGGCGGCTTCATTCTCCTTGACGGGAATCAGGATGATCGAATTCTTCGTCAGGCCGGAACCGTCTTCCTTGATGGCGGGGTTCATCTCCGTGATTTCCCGGATGGAGACCCCGTAGGCGCGGCTGATCGAGTACAGCGTCTGCCGCTCCAGGACAATGTGCGAATAGTAAATCTTCCCTCCGATCTTGACCTTGTCCTTGGATATGGTGACGGGCACGGGATCGTAGGCCTGTGCACGGGCGGTCACCGCTGTCCCCGCGAGGAGGCAGAGCCCGATAAGGATCATCGTTAGCGTTCGTCTCATAAATATCTATGATTTTGTGCCTCGGAAGGCGGTCATTTGATGGCAAAATTCCTGCCAGGAGAGCCGCTGCTTTTCACGGCGGATCGCCTCGATGCAGGATTCCCCGATGGAGGGGTCGGCAAAATAGCGCAGGATCCCGTCCCGCACCGCACCGCTTTCCGGTGCGTCGACAAGCATCCCCGTCCCCCGGTCTCCGATGGTGTCCCGGAGCCCTCCGACGTCGGTCACGATCATCGGTACCTCGAAATGGTACGAGACCGAACTGATGCCGCTCTGCGTGGCGCTCCGGTAGGGAAGGACCGTGACGTCGGCCGCGCTGAAATACCGCTTGACCTCGGAATCCTTCACGTAGTGGAGGAAAAGGTGCACGCGGTCTTTGCCGGGCAGGGTGTCAAGGATGCGCTGATACCGCTCGAAGGAGCCGTAAGGCTCGCCGGCGACGATCAGTTGGTAGTCTTCCGGCAGGTCCCGGTAGGCTTCCAGCAGGATGTCGAGCCCCTTGTATTCCCGGATGAGGCCGAAGAACAGGATGTTCTTTTTGCCGGGTGCGAGCCCCAGGGCCTTCTCCGCCTCTTCGCGGGGAAGTTTCTCCCCGAAATGGCTGTAGAGCGGGTGGGGGAGGACGGTGACGTCCGCGTCCGGCCGAAGGGCCAGGAGGTCGCTTTTTACCGCGTCCGACAGCGTGATAAATCGGTCGCATCCCTTGAGGAAATACTTCGTGAGGGGTTTGTCGAAAGGACGCGGCTCGTGCGGAATGACGTTGTCGGTGATGGCGAGCGTCGGGCATCCGGCCCTGCGGGCGATATATCCAAGCGACGGGGCGAACCACGACATCCAGTACCGCATCACGAGAAGGTCGGGCTGCCAGGCGCGGATGGCCCGGGCCGTCCGGCCCCAGGAGAAGGGATTGGCGGTGTCGAGAACGGCCTCGCTCTCCACGCGGATTGCTTCGTCATCCGCTGTGACATACTGCGTCTTGCCCGGGAAGAGGAAGGACGGATACTGTCTTGTGAAATTGAAGGCCTTCACGGTATGACCGGCCGCTTCCAGCCCCTGCAGGATGCCTGCATTGAACTGGGAGATGCCGCCCCGGAAGGGGTAGAAACAAGACAGGATCGCGACCTTCATCAATTATTTCGTCTTGGTGCTGTCGGCGGGAGCGGGTTTGTCCTTAGATTTGACGTATTCCTCGTTGAGGCCCTTCAGGAGGGCATCCGTGATGTCCAGGCCCGGATCGGCGACCGTGATGGGAACGGACAGAAGACCGCCCTGTGCGGCGCTCGAGGTGGCGATGATCATCGAATAGTGGTGCTCATCGTTGAATTTCTGGATGTAGGTGTTGATGGCGTCGAAGATCTGGCGCATCGTCACGGCCTGCTCCTCGGCGATTTCTTCCTGCTTGCGCATCGCAAAGTTCTGGTAGTCGGTCTGTTTCTTCTGCAGTTTGGCACCCTGCTCCTCGGCGACGGTGCGGGTCAGGAGGCCTTTCTCATACTTCTGCTGGAAGCTGTTCATCTCGGCCTTGAGGTTGTTCTCCCGGCGGGTAATCTCGTTCTGGATCCCCTTGACCTTGGCTTCCAGGGCGGAAGTGAGGTCGTTGGCCATATCGTATTCATCCGACAGGCGGTCGATGTTGTAGAAGACGATCTGGTTGTTGTACTGGACCTTTGCGACGGCCGTGCTGTCGGTCTGGGTGCCGTTGCCGGTGTCACCGGAGCCGTTCTGATTGCAGGATACCAGGGAGAATGCCGCTGCAAGGGCGGCCACGCTGAGAATAATGATACTCTTTTTCATATTGATTTGAACTTATTTTTAATTGCGTATAATATACAAACTACAAATATAGTTAAATATTCCGGATTTCCGCAAGGTACGCGGCTACGGTTTTCTCCAGTCCGAGATAAAGGGCGTCGCTGATGAGGGCGTGGCCGATGGAGACTTCGTCCGTCCAGGGAATGGTCCGGATGAAGTAGTTGAGGTTCTCCAGACTCAGGTCGTGCCCCGCATTGAGCCCGAGCCCGGCGGCCCTGGCGGCCTTTGCCGTCTCCAGATACGGCGCGATGGCCTTCTCCTTCCCGGCTGCAAATTCCTCTGCGTAGGCTGCTGTGTAGAGCTCGACCCGGTCGGCCCCGCAGGCGGCGGCCCCTTCGGCCATCCGCGGATCCGGATCGATGAAGATCGAGGTTCGGATGCCGTGGCTCTTGAAAAGGCGGCACATTTCCGTCAGGAATTCTTTGTGCGTCAGCGTATCCCATCCGGCATTGGAGGTAATGGCATCGTGGGCGTCCGGCACCAGTGTCACCTGATCGGGTCGCACTTCCAGCACGAGTTCACGGAAAGAGGCAATGGGATTGCCCTCGATATTGAATTCGGTCGTGACGAGCGGCCGGATCTCCCTCACGTCGGCATACCGGATATGCCGCTCGTCGGGCCGGGGATGCACGGTAATTCCTTCCGCCCCGAACCGCTCGATCTCGAGCGCCGCCTTCCTGACGTCCGGCACATTCCCGCCCCGGGCATTGCGTATGGTCGCGATCTTATTGATATTTACACTCAGTCTGGTCATCGCTAAAATGATAATTCCTACAAAAATAACCAAAATTCAAGGATTTTAGTTAAATTTGAAAGTTTTAACGACAAAATGATGAATCTCGTTATATATATAAAGAATAGAGCCTTGAAGGCGGATGAGCGGACGGCGGCGCTGAAGGCGCGGCTGGCGGAGGCTGGTTTTACATATTATGACATCCCTGCGGGGGAGACGCTCCGGGAGGGGACGGATATGGTGCTGAGCCTTGGAGGAGACGGGACGTTCCTGTCGGCGGCACGGCTGGTCGGAGCGAGTGGCGTGCCTGTTGCCGGGGTGAATTTCGGACGGTTGGGATTCCTGTCGGAGAATACGCCGGAGGATATGGTAAAGGCGCTCGTGGAAGGGACTTACCGGATCAAAGAGCGTACTTTGCTGGAGGTGAATGGCCAATATGCGCTTAATGAAGTGGCCGTGCACCGCCACGGCGGCGCGATGCTCGGAGTGGAAGTGAAGATCGATGGCCGGCCGTTGCCGGTCTATTGGGCCGACGGCCTGCTGGTTGCGACAAGCGCCGGCTCCACGGCCTATTCCCTGAGCGCCGGCGGGCCAATCTGTATGCCGGGCGCCCAGGTGCTCCTCATTACGCCGATTGCCCCCCATAACCTCAATGTCCGGCCGCTCGTCGTTCCGGATACGTCGGAGATCGAAATCTCAGTCCGCTCACGTGACCCGAAAGTGACCTTCTCGCTCGACAACCGGATCACCGACGTCGACGCCGGGATTGTCCTCAAGGTGACGAAGGCACCCTTCCGGCTCCGCCGGGTCTGCCTGGACGGCCATACCTTCATCCAGGCCCTCACCAGCAAGCTCTTCTGGGGAGAAGATGTACGAAACAACGACTGATTATGACAGAGCAGAATAACACGCCCGTCCACGTCTCGTTCATTATGGACGGCAACGGCCGCTGGGCCAAGGCTCGCGGGAAAGACCGCATTTACGGACATTTTGAAGGCGTGGAGAGTGTCCGCGCCTGCACGGAAGCCGCCGTTGAGGCGGGAGTCAAATACCTTTCGCTTTTCGCCTTCTCGGAGGAGAACTGGAATCGCCCCGCCGCCGAAGTCGAGACCCTGATGGGCCTGATGATGCGCTCTATCGAGAAAGAAGTGGATACCCTGATGAAGAACGGTGTCCGCTTTGTGGTTCTCGGAAACCTCGGGCGCCTGAGTGAAGGACTCCAGAGCGCAATCGCGGGCCTGATGGAAAAAACTTCCATCTGCGAGCGGATGACTCTGATCGTCTTCCTCAGTTACAGCGGCAAGTGGGACATTCTCCAGGCCTCCCGCCGCCTGGCGGAGGATGTGGCGGCTGGCAAAGTCAAGGCGGAAAATGTGGATCAGGACACCTTCTCGCAGTACCTCATCACGGCCGGCGTTCCCGATCCCGACCTCTTGATCCGCACCTCCGGCGAGCAGCGCATCAGCAATTTCCTCCTCTGGCAGGCCGCCTATACCGAATTCTATTACACGGATGTCCTCTGGCCGGATTTCCGCAAACCCGAGTTCCGCGCCGCCCTCGCAGCGTATGCCCATCGCAGTCGCCGCTTCGGTAAGGTATAAAAGGGAGGCGGTTTGACTTGTAAGATACAAGTTTTTTGGTTATATTTGCGGACTTGTTTGAATTGGAAAGAATGAAATATAGACGGATATTCTTCACGCTGTGTGCACTGCTCCTTGCATCGTTTACGATGCGGGCGCAAAGCGGCGGCGGTGTAGAAGTGGACTATACCGCCCCCAAGTCGTATTATCTGGGAGGCGTGAAGGTCGAGGGCAACACCTATTTCAGCGAGCAGCAGATTCTTTCGCTGACGGGTCTTCGCAAGGGGAAGCAGATCACCATCCCCGGCGAGGATGTCACCACGGTGGTGAAACGCCTTTGGCAGCAGCGCTACTTCGAGGACGTCTCTATTTCAGCCGATTCGCTCAGCGCAGGCCGTGACAGCGTATGGCTCAAGATTTCCCTGCTGGAGCGCCCGAGGGTGTCCAAATGGACGTTCTCCGGGATCAAGGGAGGGGAGAAGAAAGACCTGCAGGAGCGCCTGAACCTCCGTCCCGGCCGGGAATTCTCCGAATACGTCTCCTCCGCCTCCGTCGACATCATCAAGCGTTATTATCAGGAGAAGGGTTTCCAACTGGTGAATGTGGATGTCCAGACCAAGCGCGACTCCGTCATCC
Source organism: Bacteroidales bacterium (assembly GCA_017557325.1). Lineage (GTDB taxonomy): Bacteria > Bacteroidota > Bacteroidia > Bacteroidales > UBA932 > Cryptobacteroides. Next base: position 28,741 of record JAFZAI010000083.1, on the reverse strand, counting down.
GCAACGCCATCCGGGTCAATTTCCACGTTGACCGCGGCGAAAAGGTCCGTGTCCAAAGCATCAATTTCTACGGCAACGAAAGCGTCAAGCCCTTCAAGATCGCCAAGGCGATGAAGAAGACCAAAGACGCCAAGCTCTACAACATCTTCAAGAGCCATAAATTCATCGAGAAGGAGTACAAGAACGACCGCAAGACCGCCATCGAGGCCTTCAACGAGGCCGGTTACCGCGATGCACGGCTCGTGCGGGATTCCGTCTATTACGTCGACCCCGGCCACGTCAACATCGATATGACCTTCGAGCCCGGCACCAAGTACTACTTCCGCAACATCACCTGGACGGGCAACTCCGTCTATTCCAGCGAGACGCTCAACGAGATTCTGCAGGTCAAGAAAGGCGATGTGTACGACGTCGTGACGATGAACAAGCGCCTCTTCGGCGGCGGCAAGCAGACCGACTACGACATCTCCAAACTCTATCGCGACAACGGCTACCTCTTCTTCAACCTTACCCCCGTCGAGCTCAACATCCAGAACGACTCCGTCGACGTGGAAATGCGCATCGTCGAGGGCAAGCCCGCTACGCTCAACAACATCATCATCAACGGCAACGACCTCACCAACGAGCGCGTCGTCCGCCGGCAGGTGTTCACGCGCCCGGGCTATCTCTTCAGCCAGTCCGATTTCGAGCGTTCCGTCCGGGAAATCGCCTCCCTCGGCCAGTTCGACCCGGAGGCCATTATGGATCCCAACCGGGGATATTCCATCATCCCGAATTCGCTCAACAATACGGTTGACATTATTTATAATGTAACGGAGAAGCCATCTTCACAGTTGGAGCTCTCCGGAGGATGGGGCGGCTACACCTTCGTCGCAACGGCCGGCGTAAGTTTCAACAACTTCTCCACGCGACGCTTCTTCGACAAGACGGCCTGGCGGCCCGTTCCGCTCGGCGACGCCCAGAACCTCTCGTTCCGTTTCCAGACCAACGGCCGCTATTACACGGCCCTCACGGCCAGTTTTATGGAGCCGTGGCTCTTCGGCAAGAAGCCGACTTCGTTGAGTTTGTCGGCGTACTATACGCGACTCACGAATTCCACCTTCTTCATCCAGTCCACCGACCAGGCCTTCGAGGTGTTCGGCTTCTCGGCCGGCATCGGCAACCGCCTCAAGTGGCCTGATAATTACTTTGTCCTCTACAACGGTCTCAGCTGGCAGACCTACAAGCTCACCAGCTGGAACAGCGGCTATACCTCATCCTTCATCTTCGATACGGGTATTTCGCATAACTTGAGCTATACCCTCAGCCTGTCGCGTAACTCGACCGACCAGCAGATCTACCCGCGTCAAGGATCCGAGTTCAGCTTCTCGCTGCAGCTCACCCCGCCGTACTCGCTGTTCCGGAAGCATACGTATGATGCTGCCGGCAACCGCGTGGCTAAGAGCAACTGGCGCGACATTACGTACGAGAACTGGACCGATGCCCAGCACTACAAGTGGATTGAGTATCACAAGTGGAAATTCAGTGCCACCGTCTATACCAAACTCGTCGACAACCTGGTCCTGATGTGCCGCGCCCAGTTCGGCTATCTCGGTTATTATAACCGCAACTGGGGCTATTCCCCGTTCGAATACTTCCTCGTCGGCGGCGACGGAATGACCGGCTACTACAGTTCCTACGGCTCCGAGATCGTCTCCCTGCGTGGTTACGACAACTACAAGCTGACGCCGGAGATTTCGACCAAGCGGGGCACCATCCTCCAGGGCAACGTCTACGACAAGTTCACGATTGAGCTCCGTTATCCCGTCATTATGCAGCCGCAGTCGACGATTTATGTCCTCGCCTTCCTCGAGGGCGGTAACTGCTGGTACGACATCCGCGACTTCAATCCGTTCCAGATCAAGCGGTCCGCCGGCGTCGGTGTCCGCGTGTTCCTGCCGATGATCGGTCTGCTGGGTATCGACTGGGGCTGGGGCTTCGACGATCCCATCAACGGCAAGAGCCAGTTCCACTTCGTGATCGGCCAGCAATTCTAAAATGGTATTGTATTTGCAAAAGAGACCCAACGTTTGAAAAATTTAACAGTTATTGATATGAAAAAGATTTTCGCAATTGCCGCAATGGCGCTTCTCACCCTTTCTGCTTCCGCGCAGAAAATCGCCCGTGTCAACTTCACCGAACTCGTCCAGCTGATGCCCGAGGCCGACAAGGCCCGTGAAACGATGGCCGCAGCCAGCAAGGAGGCCGACGAGACCTACAAGACGATGGTGGAGGAATTCCAGAGCAAGTATCAGCAGTATCAGCAGAAGGCCTCTACCTGGACGGCTTCGATCAAGGAGAGCAAGGAGCGTGAACTCAGCGATATGCAGCAGCGCATCCAGGATTTCCAGCAGTCCGTAAGCCAGGAGCTCCAGGAGCAGCAGAGCACCCTGATGGCCCCCATCTACCAGAAGGCCCAGGAAGAAGTCCAGAAGATCGCGAAGGAGCAGGGCTTTGATGTCCTTCTCGACACTTCCAGCGCCCTTTACTACAGCGATGCCATCGTTGACATCACGGCTCAGGCCCGCAAGGCCCTCGGCATCAAGGAAGGACGCACCCTCGAGCAGCTCCAGCAGGAGATGGCCGCCGCCCAGCAGCAACAATAAAATTCCTAGCAAAGACTAAAACTAACCTACATAATGCAACATAAAGTACTTGATGCGAAAGATGTTGTAATTAGGTTTGCAGGAGATTCGGGAGATGGTATGCAGCTCACCGGATCTCTTTTTGCAAATACCTCTGCCGTGTACGGCAACTCTCTTTCGACATTCCCTGACTTTCCCGCCGAAATCCGCGCCCCGAAGGGTACGGTTTCCGGCGTTTCCGGTTTCCAGGTTCACATCGGCAGCACCGATGTCCGCACCCCCGGAGACTTTTGCGATCTGCTCGTCGCGATGAATCCCGCGGCGCTCAAGGTCAGCGCCCACTGGGTGAAGCGGACGGGGATGATCCTCGTCAACCAGGATGCTTTCGATGACGCCTCCCTCCTGAAAGCCGGCTTCACGAAGAATCCGTTCGAGGAACTGGGCGTTCAGGACCGGGACATCATCATCGTTCCCGTTTCCTCTCTCACCGGCACCAGCCTCAGGGGCAGCGCCCTCGACAACAAGTCCATCGACAAGTGCAAGAATATGTTCGTGCTCGGAATGGCGTGCTACATTTTCTCGCGTCCGCTGGATTATCTCTACGAATACATTGAGACCAAGTTCGGGAAAAAGCATCCCGAAATGGTCTATCCCAACAAGAAAGTCCTCTTCGACGGCTTCAACTATGCGGCCAATCTCCAGATGGTGCCGAATACCTATCATATCGCGCCGGCTCCGCTGGAGAAGGGAACGTACCGCAACATCACCGGCAACCAGGCGACGGCCTGGGGCCTGATGGCGGCGGCCGAGAAGGCGGGCCTGCAGCTCTTCTGCGGCTCCTATCCCATTACGCCCGCGACCTCCATACTCGAGGAACTTGCCATTTACAAGAGCCTCAATGTAAAGACAATGCAGGCTGAGGATGAGATCGCCGGCATCTGCACGGCCATCGGCGCCGCTTACGCCGGAAGCCTGGCCGTTACAACGACTTCCGGTCCGGGCCTTGCGCTCAAGAGTGAGGCCCTCGGCCTCGCGGTGATGGCCGAGCTGCCTCTGGTGGTGGTCGACGTCCAGCGTGCGGGTCCTTCGACGGGTATCCCGACTAAGACCGAACAGACCGATCTCAATCAGATTCTCTACGGCCGCAATGGCGAATGCCCCGTGGCCGTGATCGCCCCGCATTCTCCTTCCGACTGTTTCGATGCGGCGTTCTATGCCGCCAAGACGGCCTTGGAGCATATGGTGCCTGTCGTGGTCGCTTCCGAAGGTTTCCTCGGCAACGGCTCGGAGCCCTGGCGGATTCCTTCGATGAAGGATTATCCCGCCATCAAGCCGCCGTTTGTCTCTGGAGAACTGCCCGAGGGTGGATTCAAGCCGTTTGAGCGCGACCCCGAGACGCTCGCCCGCAAATGGGCGGTCCCCGGGTTGAAGGATTTCGAGCACCGGATCGGCGGTTTGGAAAAGGATCATAACGGTGTACTGTCATCGGCTCCGCTCAACCACGATCTGATGGTTCGTGAGCGGGCAGAGAAGATCGAGCGCATCGCCGCCTCGATTCCGCTGCTTGCAGTGGACGGACCGGCGGAGGGGGGACTCCTCGTCGTCGGCTGGGGCGGTACGTACGGCCATATTTTCTCGGCGGTGGATGAGGTCCGTGCCGAAGGAAAGCCGGTCAGTTTTGCGCATTTCGAGTGGATCAATCCGCTGCCCGCGAATACGGCGGAGGTGCTCCGGCGCTTCGACAAGGTGCTGGTCTGCGAACTCAACAGCGGTCATTTCGCCGCCTGGCTCCGTATCAAATTCCCGGATCTCCAAATCCTGCAGTGCAACAAAGTGCAGGGACAGCCTTTCCTCGTCGGGGAAATCGTCGAGGCGATCCATAAAGCAGAGGAGGAGTAAGCGATGGCAGAGAAATATACATTCAAAGATTTCAAGAGCAACCAGGAAGTGCGCTGGTGCCCCGGATGCGGAGACCACGGCGTACTTGCGGCCCTGCAGCGGGCCCTCCCGATGGTTTGCGAAGCGAGAAATTATACCCGGGAGCAATTCGTGATGGTATCCGGCATCGGCTGCTCGTCGCGTCTTCCGTATTATCTGGACACCTACGGATTCCACAGCATCCATGGCCGCGCTCTTCCCATCGCGACTGGCATCAAGGTGGCCAATCCGCACCTGAGCGTCTGGGTCTCCACCGGTGACGGCGATTCGCTCGCCATCGGCGGCAACCACTTCATCCACGCCATCCGGCGCAACATCGACATCAACGTCATCCTCTTCAATAACCGCATCTACGGTCTTACCAAAGGGCAGTATTCGCCGACTTCCAAGTTTGGAATGATTACGAAGACGTCGCCTTACGGCACCGTGGAGCATCCGTTCAATCCCGGCTCGCTCGTGCTGGGCGCTAAGGGCACCTTCTTCGCCCGCAGCCTCGACACTGAGTTGCAGCTCAATGAGGAGATTATGGTCGAGGCCGCGCGTCACGACGGCACATCCGTGATGGAAATGCTCACCAACTGCGTGATCTTCAACAACGGCACACACGCCGACATCACCGATCGTGAAGTCCGCGCCGACCGCACCATCCTCCTCCGTCACGGCGAGAAGATGATCTTCGGCAAAAACCGCGACAAAGGCCTCGTCCTTGACGGTCGCCAACTCAAGGTGGTGACCATCGGTCAGGACGGCGTCACGGAGGATGATATCCTGGTCCACGATGCGCACAATCCCGACCTGGGCCTCCACACGATGCTCGCCGAGATGAAGTATCCCGAGTATCCGGTTGCTCTCGGCGTCATTCGCGCGGTGCGGGACCTTACCTACGACGACTGCATCATCGAGCAGTTCGAGAAGGTCAAGGCCACCTCCCGCATCCAGTCGATGGACGACCTGCTCCACAGCGGCGCGACCTGGGAAGTATAACCTATAATAACATTATAATGAAAACCAGTGAAATCATGGCGCGCCTAAGCGCCAAGTACGGCGACCAGAAGGAATTCCTTCAGGCCGTGGAAGAAGTGCTCGTCTCCATTGAGGATGTGTACAACCAGCACCCCGAATTCGAGGCGGCAAAGATCGTCGAGCGCATCGTCGAGCCCGACCGCATCGTTACCTTCCGGGTGACGTGGGTCGACGACGAGGGCCAGATTCAGGTCAATACCGGCTACCGGGTGCAGTTCAACAACGCGATTGGTCCCTACAAGGGCGGTCTGCGCTTCCATCCCTCGGTCAACCTCTCGATCCTCAAGTTCCTGGGCTTCGAGCAGACCTTCAAGAACAGCCTCACCACCCTTCCGATGGGCGGCGGCAAGGGCGGCAGCGACTTCAACCCGAAGGGCAAGTCCGACGCCGAGATCATGCGCTTCTGCCAGGCCTTTATGCTGGAGCTGTGGCGCAATATCGGTCCTGACATGGACGTTCCCGCCGGTGACATCGGCGTAGGCGGCCGCGAAATCGGCTTCCTCGAGGGAATGTACAAGAAGCTCACCCGGGAACACAACGGCGTGCTTACCGGCAAGGGCCTCCAGTACGGCGGCTCTCTGATCCGTCCCGAGGCTACCGGTTTCGGTGCTCTCTATTTCGTGGAGAACCTCCTCAAGGAGCACGGCAAGGATATCAAGGGCAAGAAGGTCGCTCTCTCCGGCTTCGGCAACGTGGCTTGGGGTGCAGCGACCAAAGCGACGCAGCTCGGTGCCAAGGTCGTGGCCATCTCCGGCCCCGACGGCGCTATCTACAATCCCGAGGGAATGACGCAGGAGAAGCTCGACTATATGCTGGAGCTACGTGCTTCCAACAATGACGTGGTGGCTCCTTTTGCCGAAAAATTCCCCGATGCGACCTTCCTGCCGGGCAAGAAAGCCTGGAGCGTGAAGTGCGACATCGCCCTTCCTTGCGCTTTCCAGAATGAGATGAGCGCGGCCGACGCCGAGGAACTCCTGGCAAATGGTACCTGGCTTTGCGCCGAGGTCTCCAACATGGGCTGCCAGCCGGGTGCCATCGAGGCATTCCAGAAGGCCCGTATCCTCTTTGCTCCGGGCAAGGCGGTCAACGCCGGCGGCGTGGCCACTTCCGGCCTGGAGATGAGCCAGAATGCGATGCACATCAGCTGGAAGGCCGAAGAGGTCGACCAGCGCCTGCATGGCATCATGGACTCGATCCACAAGGCCTGTGTCCAGTACGGCACCCAGCCTGACGGCTACATCAACTACGTCAAGGGCGCGAATGTCGCCGGCTTTATGAAAGTCGCCGAGGCCATGCTCGCCCAGGGCGTCATTTAACAGTTTATGAAAAGAAAACTCCTTCTGGCGGCAACCGCGATCCTTCTGGCGGTTGCCCCTTTGTTTGCCGTTCTCAACGAACGCAACCTCGGCGAAACGCTGAAAGTCCTCCGTTACGAACTTCACTCCGCCTATAAGAGCCAGGAGCGCCGGGCCGCCCGTGTCCGGGGCAACGGCGAACGCCAGCACCAGCGGCTGGTCCAGGAAATGCAGCGCAGCCACGAGCTTTCCCTGATGCTCTATTCGCAGAAGCAGGACTACACCTTCGATATGACCTACGCCCTCAACGAGGTCTCGAAGAATTACAATGAGTTCTCTTCGCGGCGGGTTCCGTTCGACGACATCATCACGCGGCTCGATATCGACATCGACCGGTACAACCGCCTGGTGCACGCGCTCCGCAGCCTTCCGCCGTCTCCCGCCGTTGAATACGTGGACAGCCTCGGCAACGTGGTGGTCCTCCAGGTCGGGATGGGAAGTGTCCCGGAGCTGCGGGGCGGAGAAAAGGAGGAAGAACGGCCCTTTGTGCTGGATTCCCTGAGCCGGATCGACCGTGACAGCTGCCTCTTCTATGCGGAGGCCCTGCTCCTGGCCTGCCAGAACCAGAAGGAGAAACTGGTGCGTGACAGCACCCATTATTCCGAGACGGCGGCGTTGCTGAAGTCGGCCTACGACTATGCGCAGGCCCGTTACAAGACGGTACAGAACCGCATCTTCATCGAAGGGCAGACCTCCTATGACAAGATCCTCACCCGGTTTGGCTTCTATTGGAAACAGGCTCAGCGCGATGCACTGGACAAGTATGCCCGTTCCGATATGGAGTCGGTGCAGAGTCAGTGGAGGGGACCGCTTGTGGTTAGATTTTCCTTCTTCACCCTGGTGTTCCTCCTGATTTCGATTTCCATCAGTGCCATCCTGGTCGCCATCCTGACCCGCACCGTGCCCTTCTTCAAGCGGCCGCGGTTTACGCGTCACAAGATGTCGATGATCACCATCGTGGCCATGCTCATCTTCTCGGTGTCGATCCTCATCGCCAGCACCGTTTCCACGAGGAATTTCTTCTCGATGGCTTCCCGCCTCCTGGTGGAATTCGCCTGGATGCTGGCGGCGATTCTCGTTTCGCTGGTAATCCGCTTCAAGGAGGAGAACAAGGTGCGCCGCGGGGTGCTGCTATATATGCCGGTGATGCTGATGTGCCTTCTGATCATATCGCTTCGCATCGTATTCATCCCCAATAGCCTCCTGAATATCCTCTTCCCGCCGATTCTGCTGGTCTTTACGGTGTACCAGCTGATCGCCCAGCTGCATCATCGGAAGAGCGTCCCGCAGATGGATGCCATCTTCGGATGGGTATCCCTTCTGGCGATGACGGTCACGACGGTCGTGGCTCTTCGCGGCTACGTCCTGCTGGGAGTCCAGATGCTGATTTGGTGGATTTTCCTGCTGACCCTCCTGCAGACGGTGACGGCCATTTCGGAACTCGTCAACCGCTACTACCGGAATCACCGGGACAAGCTCCGCGACCTGTACCGCGAGGCCCATCCGAATCTCAAATCCCGCACCGACGAGGACCTCATCACGGTCACCTGGCCGTTCTCGCTGGTGCGCAAGGCGCTGCTGCCCGCAGCATACGTGCTGTCGGTGCCGCTGAGCATCTATATGGCTTCCGGCGTGTTTGACTTGACGGATGTATTCAAAACATATTACGCCTATCCTTTCCTGAACGTGGAGGGATACATCAGCCTGTCCTTCGCCCGCATCGTGCTGGTCGTGGTGCTCGCCTTCATCTTCAATTACCTGAATTATGTGGCGAAAGCCTGTTACCGCCTGTTCAAGACCCGCTCGGTGATGAAGAGCCGCGGGATCAAGGTCCTGCACGAGAATGAGGTGAATTTCACCCTCGTGGAGAATGTGATCTCCATCTCCCTGTGGGGTATTTACGTGATCACGCTGTTTATCCTGCTGAAGATCCCGACGGCGGCCGTGAAGGTGGTTGCGGCAGGTCTGGCGACCGGCCTCGGATTCGCCATGAAGGATATCCTTAATAACTTCTTCTACGGGGTGCAACTGATGTCGGGACGCCTCCGGGTAGGGGATTCCATCGAATGCGACGGCGTCCGCGGCCGGGTCGACAACATCAGTTACCAGACGACCACCATCGTCTCGACGGACGGTGCGGTGATGGCCTTCCCGAATGCGACGCTCTTCAACAAGAATTTCAAGAATCTCACGCGGAACAATTCCTACGAATTGCTTACCTTTGATGTGGGCGTCAAATACGGCGTGGATGTGGAAGAGGTCCGCCAGATTATCCTGGAGGCCCTGAAGCCGCTCCAGGTCAGGGACAAATACGGCCGGGAGGTGGTCGATCCCAAGCGCGGCATCGACATCCGTTTCAAGGAATTCGGCGACAGCAGCATCAATCTCCAGATCGTCCAGTACACTACTGTCGAAGAGCATTTTACCTATGCGGCCCGCGCCAAAGAGCTGGTCTACAATGCCCTCAATGCCCACGGCATCGAAATCCCGTTCCCGCAGCGCGACATTTACGTCAAGTCCCTTCCTGCATCCCACCCGCAATGACGCTCGAACAAATTATTGCGATTGTGCGCGAGGCTTCTTCCCTGATGGTCAGGGACGGATTCTCCATTACCGACAAGGGCACCCGGGAGAACCTCGTAACCTCGTCGGATCTGGCCGTACAGCATTTCCTCACGGAGAGGCTCGCGGCACTCCTGCCCGGGAGCGGCTTTCTCTGCGAGGAAGAGAATTTTGAAGATACCGCACACCGAAATCTTTGGATCATCGATCCCATCGACGGCACGGCGAATTATGCGCGCGGCAACGCGAACTGCTGCATCAGCGTGGCGCTTGTCCAGGACTCTGTCCCGACGATGGGCGTTGTCTTCAGTCCCTGGCGGGATGAACTATATGCGGCAGAGCTCGGAAAGGGAGCCACCTGTAACGGCAACCCCATCAGCGTTTCCCGGCGCTCGTTCGAGGAGGGGCTTCTCTTCTCGGCCATGTGTACCTATCACAAGGAATTCTCCCGCACCTGCAGCGATATCATCTATGACCTCTATATGGAATGCAACGACCTGCGCCGGATCGGATCTGCAGCCCTGGAGCTGTGCCAGATGGCGGCAGGACAGGCCGAACTCTATTTTGAAATGCGACTGATGCCCTGGGACTATGCGGCTGCGGGTCTCATTCTCCGCGAAGCGGGAGGCATAATCTGCTCGCTGGACGGAAACGCCCCTTCCCTCCTGGCACCGGATATGGTAATCGGGGGAAACAATGAGACTAATTGCCGGCGGGTGCTGGAAACAGTCCGCCGCCACATATCCTGACCTGCGGGCCCTCAGAGTATCCTCATCGCTATCCTGGCGCACGCCTCCGCATCTGCGAGGGCGTGGTGATGGCGGGTGAGGTCGTAGCCGCAGGCGGCGGCAACGGTTTGGAGCAGGTGGTTCGGGAGGCATTGCCCGAAGTGACGACGGGAAGCTGACAGGGTGTCGTAGAACGTATAGTCCGGATAATCCATCTGATATACCTTGAAGACGGCCTTCAGGCAGCCTTCGTCAAAGCGGCTGTTGTGGGCGACGAGCGGAAGGTCCTCGATGAGCGGGGCGATCTGGGCCCAGACATCCGGGAAAATAGGTGCATAGTCGGTATCCTCCGCACACAGCCCATGCACCCGCTGGCAGAACCACTGGTAGTAATCCGGCTCCGGATGAATAAGGCTGTAGAACGTGTCCACGACCTCTCCGCCCCGGACGATCACTACCCCCACGCTGCACACGCTGGACGGGCACTCATTCGCCGTCTCGAAATCGATTGCCGCGAAATCAGTCATAAAGTTTCATCAAACATTCCATTCGGCGGTGTGGGAGATGCCGTATGGCTATTTGACCCGGATCCGTTTGCCGATTTGAAGTTTGGTATTGACCGTCATGCCGTTGAGGCGGCAGAGGGTGTTGACGGAGGTATGGTATTTCGCCGCAATCTTCGACAGCGTGTCGCCGGACTTGATGACATAGTACTGCATCGCGGCCTCGGCGGCCTTCTGGCGGGCAATCGCTTCTTCCCGGGCCTTCTGCTCGGCTGCGATGCGGTCTTTTTCATCTCCTTCGGCGATGACGTCCTCATCGTCCTCCTCCTGTACATAGCGGCTGTTGGCGTCGAAATAACGCTTGCGCAGCGTGAAGAGGCGGTGGCGGAGGTCTCCGGTCTTGAAGTCGATCAGCCACATCGGGTCGAAGGCGTAGCCTTTATAGCGCGTCTCGAAATGCAGGTGCGGACCGGAAGAGCGGCCGGTTGAGCCGCCGAGAGCGATGACGTCGCCCGCGTGGACCCAGTCGCCGGCCTTTACTTTGAGCTCGCTGCAGTGACCGTAGTACGTCTCCAGTCCGTTGGCGTGGCGGAGGACCACCAGGTTGCCGTAGCCGCTATTCCAGTCGGCCATTCGGACTTTGCCGTCAAAGGCGGCATAGACGGGCGTACCGGTCGGATAGGGGAGGTCGATGCCCTGGTGGCGGCGTCCGTGCCGGTAGCCGAACAGGGAGGAATACTGAGTCTTGTTGGGGCAGCAGTAGGAATCGAGCGTATCGACAATCCAGAGCGTTACCTTGTCGGGAAGGCTCTCCAGCGCCACTCCATAGTAGGGATTGGTGATGTTTTCCTTCCAGTATTCCGTAAAGACTTTGGTCTTGGAGACCTTCTTTTCGTCGCGGATGTACCGCCAGGTGTGGTCGCTGTAAAGGACGACTTTGACATCGGGATTGCCGGTGTCGAGCGTGTCAGCCAGGGTGGTGGCGCCGGGTTTTTTCGGTGTCGGGACGGATTCCTTGCCGAAGGCCGTCCGCAGCGAATCGGGATTCGCCGCGGCGACCGTCAGCAGGATCGTCAGGATCAGGCCCCTCATTGGGCGTCGAATTTTTCCACGAGGAGGGCCTTGGTCTCGGCGACCTTCCTTGCGAGAAGTTCGTCGGTCTTGGCCTCACAGAGGAAGCGCAGGTAGGGTTCCGTATTGGACGGACGGATGTTGAACCACCAGTCGGGGAATTCCACGCGGTAGCCGTCGAAATCCATGAAGGCGGTCGCCTTCTCCTGTGCCATAAAATGCTCTTTCACGGCTTCCATTGCACCGGCCTTGTCCTCGATGCGGAAGTTGATTTCGCCGGAATTCTTGTATTTGACGATCTCGGCGATGGCCTCGCTGAGGGTCTTGCCTTCCTTCTTGAGGCCGGCGACGATTCCGAGGACGATCATCGAGGCGAGAAGGCCGCTGTCGCTGTAGAAGAAATCACGGAAATAGAAGTGACCGGCCAGTTCGCCACCCCACACGCCGTCGATTTCGCGGAGCTTGGCGGCGGCAAAGGCCCGGCCGACTTTCCAAGTCTTCATCCGGCAGCCCATCGGCTCCAGATATTCGCCGACGGCCTTGGAAGAACGGATGTCCTGCAGGACGATTCCCTTAAGGCCTCTTTCTCCTACATAATAGCGGCCCATCAGGGCAATGAGGAGATCCGGGGAAATGAAGCCGCCCTTCTCGTCGACAAAGACCACGCGGTCGGCGTCGCCGTCATAGATGACGCCGGCATCGGCCTTTACCTCGCGGACGAGATTCTCCAACGGGACGACATTGGCTTCGATGAGCGGGTTGGGCTCGTGGTTGGGGAAGCGTCCGTCGAGGGTGTCGAAGAGGTAATGGACGTTGCTTCCGGTGCCGAAAATCTCCTTGGCGAAGAGGTTGGCCATTCCGTTGGAGAGGTCCATCGCGATGGTAATGCCGGAGAGGTCTTTGGCGAATTTGCGCATAAAGGCGAGGTAGTCCTGGAGAATCTCTTTCTGGTAGACCTTGCCGCGGACTTCGGCCACCGGAGTGGGCTCACCGTCCTCAATCCACTTTTTGATATCCTTCAGGCCGGCATCGTATCCGACAGCCTGGGCGTCGGTCGTCGAGACCTTCATCCCGTTGTATACGGCAGCATTGTGTGAGGCCGTAATCTGCACGGAGGCGTGGAAGCCGTAATTGGCCGTGCCGAAATAGACCATCGGCGTCGAGCTGAGTCCGATGTCGTACACGTCGGCTCCGGCATCGTTGATGCCCTTAACGACGGCGTCGTGCACCTCGGGGGAAGAAACGCGGCAGTCGCGGCCCGCCAGGACCTTGTCTGCCTTCAGCAGCCGGGGAATGAAATAGCCGACCTTATAAGCGGTTTCGCGGTCCCAGTCTTTGCCGTAGATGCCGCGGATGTCGTAAGCGTGAAATGCTCCCATAGTACAGGTATGTTTTTAATGTTATTAACGGTCTTATTTGACTTTGATTTTTGCGATCTGGTTGGCAAGGTCCATATAGCAGAGGCCGAGACGCATGGTTTCGGAGGGGCTGGCTTTGCCTTTGACCCCGTCCGCACGAAGTTTGAGGAGGGTTTTCTTGCCCCTGCTGTCCTTTACGAGGACGTCGCCCCACATAATGACGCCGCCGGCCTTGGGGTTGTAGCCGATGAAAAATCCGGCCATATTGCCCATGTCCAGCACCTCCACCTTCACCTCGATGATGTATTTGGTACCGCTGGTGGCGATTGTCAGGCCCTTCTTGTTCTTCTTGTTGAAACGGGTGACGAAGTATTCCTCCGCCTTCTTGTGGTCCTGAGGCCAGTCACGGACGTAGTCGGATCCGCGGGATTTGAGATACTGGTTGAGGGTCTGGGTCTTGGCACCGTCCTCGCCGACGTAGGTCTTGGAATAATTGAAGACGATCTTGGCCGTCTCGGCTTTCTTCAGGATGGAGGCATCCCCGGAAACGACGGTTACGCCGCCGGCGAAAAGACTGGCTGCGGAGAAAAGGAGTGCAGCAGCAAGAAGGAGGAGTTTCTTCATATCAGGGCATTATTTTTTGCAAGATACACAATTTTTCGCGGAAAGACAAAAAGATTCCGGGTCAAGCCCGGAATGACGGTTGATGGCGGAATGACGGGATTACCAGATCAGCAGGCCGATGCGGTAGGTGGCGAAGGCGAAGAGCCAGGCGACGAGGATGGTGTAGATGGCGCAGAGGATGGCCCAGCGCCAGGATCCGGTCTCGTTCTTAATGGCTGCGAAGGTCGCGATGCAGGGGAAGTACAGCAGCACGAAGATCATAAACGCCAGGGCGGCGGCCTTGGAAACAGATCCTTTGAGGGCGCTCTGGAGACGGGTATCGTCATCCTCCTCTTCCACGGTCGTTCCGCTTTGTGCATACATCACCCCCATCGTGCTTACGACCAGTTCTTTGGCGCCGACGCCGGCAATCAGGCCGACATCCATCCGCCAGTCGAATCCGAGCGGATCCAGCGCCGGGGAAATGCCCTTCCCGAGGTGGCCGATGAGGGAATTCTCCTGCTGGACGAGCGAGAGCGAATCGATCCGCGCATCCAGCGTCGGCGGCACTTCCGTTGCCAGCGCTTCCTTCTCTGCCTTCGCGGCAATGAGTTCCTTATTCCGCGGGAAATACCCGAGGGCCCAGATCACCACGGCGCAGATAAGAATCGTCGTCGCCATCTTCTGGAGATATTGCTTCCCCTTCTCCCAGGTGTGCCGCCAAGTGGCTTTCGCCGTCGGAACGCGGTAAGGCGGCAATTCCATCACGAACGGCAGATCATCATCCTTGACGAAACGCGCCATCACAACGGCCGACAGAATTGCCAGCAGTACGCCGAGGAAATAGATGCCCAGCAGGGCCAGGGCCGGATTCTCCGGGAAGAACGCCCCGGCAATCAGCACGAAGACCGGCAGTCTTCCCGCGCAGGACATAAACGGGATGATGGAAAGCGTGATGAGGCGGCTCTTGCGACTCTCAATCGAGCGCGTAGCCATAATGGCGGGAACGTTGCAGCCGAAGCCCATCACCATCGGGATGAAACTCTTCCCGTGCAGCCCGATCCGGTGCATCAGTTTATCCACGATAAAGGCCGCCCGCGACATATAGCCGCTGTCCTCCATCAGGGAGATGAACAGATACAAGATCATAATGTTCGGCAGGAAGACCAGCACGCTGCCGACACCGGCAATGACGCCGTCCACGACAAGGTCCTTGAACCAGCCTTCCCGCATCAGGGAACCGACCCAGTCGCCCAGGCGGGTCATCAACCATTCGATCCAGTCCATCGGATATTGTCCGACGGTGAAGGTCGTCCAGAAGACGAGATAGAGGATGGCGACGAAGATTGGAAATGCCAGCCATCGATTGGTGACGATGGCGTCAATGCGGTCGGTGAGGGTGCGTCTGGGACGTTCCTCCTGATATTTCTCGTAGGTTTCGGCGAGGGCGCCCTGAATGAAGGCGTATTTTGCGTCTACGATGGCGCTTTCGGGATTGGTGCCGACAAGGGCCTTGATGCGCTGCGTCTCTTCGCGACGGACGGTCAGCAGTTCGGCGGCGATGACGGTGCCCTGGAGCATCCGTTCGACCTCCTTGTCCCCTTCGAGGTATTTGATGGCCAGGTATCGGGTGGAATATTTGGCCCGGAGGTTTTCGTCCCGCCAAAGGATGTCGCGGAGGCGGGTAATGCTCTTTTCGAGTTCGGCGCCGTGGTTGATGTGGATGTGCCTGGCCAGTGATTCTTCAGCCCCTTCGTACACCTTGATGACGGTCTCGAACAGGGCCGGAATGCCCTGTCCGTCGCGGCTGACCGTCGGACAGACCGGGATGCCAAGGAGCTTGCCGAGCTGCTCCACGTCGAGTTTGTCGCCTTTGGACTGCAGTTCGTCGTACATGTTGAGCGCCATCACCACGCGGAGGTTCATATCGATGAGCTGAGTAGTGAGATAGAGGTTGCGCTCGATGTTGGAGGCGTCCACAACGTTGACGATGACGTCCGGGAGGGCGTCGATCAGATTTTTCCGGACGTAGAGTTCCTCCGGGCTGTAGGCCGAGAGGGAATAGGTGCCGGGAAGGTCGACCAGCACGATCTGGTAGCCTTTGAAGGTGAATTTCCCCTCCTTGGCGTCGACCGTGACGCCGCTATAGTTCCCGACGTGCTCGTGGCTGCCGGAGGCGATGTTGAAAAGGCTGGTCTTGCCGCAGTTTGGATTGCCGACGAGAGCCACGCGGATGACGTGGTTGCGCTCCTCGGCGAGGTGCTCCATAGCCTTAGCGAGGCGCTCCGCCTCGTCCATATCCTGCGGAAGACCCTGAAGGTGTTCGTCGGTGATGAGGGCCTCCCGGGCTTCCTCTTCACTCGCAACCTCGATCTGCGCCGCCTCTTCCCGCCGGAGAGAGACTTTGTATCCGATAATTTCGTATTCGATCGGATCCTTGAGCGGTGCGTTGAGCACTACCCGGACGGTCTTCCCCTGGATGAACCCCATCTCGATCAGCCGCTTACGGAAACTCCCGTGCCCGTCCACGTGGACGATCACGGCCTGCTGCCCGGTCTGGAGTTCAGATAATTTCATCTTTTTTTTGCTTTGCGACTGCAAAGATACATATTATTTCAGAAAGGGTGTCATCCTAATTATTGATGATTCTTCCCGGTGAAGTCCCTATTTTTTAGGATTTCCGCTCCGGAGGGAAACGGCCAATTTTGCAACATCTTTTCTGAATCGTTATGAAAAAATATATCGCATCCGTTTTGATTTTGGCCCTGTCATGGCCCGCATTGGCGCAGGATACCGTTCAGAAGACAGGCGTGCAGAAATTCCTGGGCGGCCTGACGGTCGGCGGTTACGGCGAGGTGGCCCTGACACGCAATTTCTACAGCGACAACGTGTACCGGTATGCCCAGCCGGAAAAATACAAGGGCGATCAGCACGGCCGCTTCGACATTCCCCACGCGGTGATTTACCTCGGCTACGATTTCGGGAAGGGGTGGTCAATGCAGACGGAGGTGGAATTCGAGCACCTCGGGACCGGCAGCGCCGTGGAGCGGGAATTCGAGGAAGCGGGGGAATGGGAGGCCGAGACCGAGCAGGGCGGGGAAGTGGAATTGGAGCAGTTCTGGCTCCAGAAAAGCTTCTTCCCGCAGCTCAATGTCCGGGCCGGACACATTGTCGTCCCGGTCGGCGGGCTCAACAATTCCCACGAACCGCTCAATTTCTTCACGGTCTACCGCCCCGAAGGGGAATTCACCATCCTCCCTTCCACCTGGCACGACACCGGCATCAGCATCTGGGGAACGGTTCCGTTGGGTAAGAAGGGCGCATCGATGCGTTACGAGGCGCAGGTCCTGGCCGGACTTGACGCAATGCGCTTCTCCCGCGATAAATTTATCCACAACGGGGCCCATTCGGCCTTTGAATTCAAGGTGGCCAACAGCTACGGCGGTGCCTTACGGCTCGATTTTATGCCCGTGACAGGCCTTCGCTTGGGCCTAAGCGGCTTCGCTGGGAATACCGTCAACAATACCTATCCCAAGGAGCAACTTTCGGAGCAATATAATGTGAAAGGAACGTTGCTGGTGGGGGCTTTTGATATGCAGTATAAAGGACACGGCGTGGTTGTCCGGGCCAATGCCGACTACGGTCATCTCTCCGACGCTGCCACGGTGTCGAAACTCAAGGCCCGGCGGAGCGGGGGAGACAGCCCCTATTCCAGCGCCCCGGTCGCCACGGTCGCGGCTGCGGCGGGCTGCGAGGCCGGTGTGGACCTGTTCCACTTCATCCCGAAATTGAAGGGGAAGGAACAGTTCTTCCTCTTCGCCCGATACGAATTCTACGACAGTTACATTCCCGGTCCGGGCGACGCCTCCGGCTTCGATTTCACCCGCAAGCACCGCATCGCGGCCGGCATCAATTACTACCCGATCCCCCAGATCGCGCTAAAAGCGGAATACTCCCACCGTTTCCTCCACTCCGACTTCAACCCCGAGCCCTCCGTCAGCCTCGGTATAGCATATATGGCGTTTTTTAATAAGAAGTGACCCGTCATTCCGATCATACCTTTCGTCATTCCGGACTTGTTCCGGAATCTATAATGAAACAAACAAAAATCGTATAATATGAAAAAGTGTTTTAATCTGATCGCAGTGGCTGCCGTAGCGGTGGCGCTGTGCGCCTGTAATGGCGGCGGAAGGAATCCTGCAGACCTCTCTAAGGAGGATGCGGCGATGAAGGCGGCCGTGGAGCAATATGTTCCCGGCGTGATTTACGACATTTACGGCAAACTGGCCGACAACGCCGAGACCCTGCACTCGAAGTTGCAGGCTGCCAAGGCCAAAGCCAAGGCCGGAACCCTCACGGATGCCGATCTGGAGTCCGTCAAGACCACTTTCTTCGCCGCCCGCGAGTGGTGGGAGAAGAGCGAAGCCTTCCTGTACGGTGCGGCAAGCGCCTACAAGATCGATCCGCATATCGATTCCTGGCCGCTGGACAAGAAAGCGCTGGCCAAGAGCCTGATCAATGCCGCTGTCGTCGAAGACCTTGATGAGAATGAGGGTGGCGCTATCGGGCTGGTCGGTGCCGATGCACTTGGTTTCCACGGGATAGAATTCATCCTCTTCCGCAACGGGGTCCTCAGGAATGCGGCCGCTTTCAAGGCGGAAGCGATGGATGACATCTCGGGCTATCAGGTATCCGGCCTCAGCGAACTGATTTTCGCGACGGCCATCGCCGATGACCTGATGGGCTATTGCTTCGAGCTCCAGGCCGCCTGGGATCCGGAGGATTATCCGTTTGACTATG
The DNA here is from genome assembly GCA_017557325.1 of Bacteroidales bacterium. Classification (GTDB taxonomy): domain Bacteria; phylum Bacteroidota; class Bacteroidia; order Bacteroidales; family UBA932; genus Cryptobacteroides. Next base: position 10,176 of record JAFZAI010000083.1, on the reverse strand, counting down.
ACGAGGAGGTCAAAACACGCCGCGCATACGTGGAGGACGTACTGGAGCTTCCCACCGCCATCGAGGGCAGCGGCCTCACTTTCGGCGAGAATCTGCTCGCCACGGCTACGCTCGGCAGCACCTACCGCGCCTGGACAACGGCCGTGAATGCCATCCTGGTCGCCGGTTGCTCCAACATCTGCAACGAGGTGGCCAACACCAAGATCGCCACGGCGCACGGCGCCGCCCCGGCCGATCCCAACGATGTCGATGCGCCGATCAACTACATCGAATCCCCGTATTCGAAACGTTCCTTCATTGACTTCAAGGACAATATTCTCTCCATCCAGTATTCCCTTTACGGGAAGAATGGAGCGACCGCTCCGGAAAAGGCCTCCATCTTCCAGTTCCTCTCCGACTACGGCTTTGATGCCAAGACACTGAAATCTAAGCTCGACGCCGCCGTCGCCTCGCTGGACGCCTGCATCGCCCTCGGCGCCTTCGTCGACAACCTCAATGCCGCGGAAGTTGACGCCGCCATCGACGCCATCAACGACCTCGACGAAGAACTCAACAAAGCCGCCTCCTGGGTGCTGGAACGCTAAAAACCATACAAAAATGAATAAAAGCTATTATATCCTCCTAACCCTTGTCCCGCTGGCCATCGCCTGCACCAACAATGGCCAGACGCCCAAAACTATCGAATCCGACGCTAAATATGTCGGAAAGGCCGTAGGGAATTTCACCGCCGAGGAATGGTATACCGGCGGGCAGCTCGGCACCACGCTCAACGTGACCGAGGGTTGTTATGAGGACCCGACCCCTGCGGTGGATGCGCAGGGGCTCACGACCCAGTTCAATATGGGTGAGCACTTCTTCGAGCGCAATTACAGCGAGTACCAGAAGCCCTTCAACGGTCTCGGTCCTGCTTCTGTGCGCAAATCCTGCCTCGACTGTCATCCCGGCTACGGGCACGGCCAGTGGCAGCAGAGCTATGTCGCCAATGGCGCCAAGTCGATGGGGAATGGGTATCTGCTCGTTGTCTATTACGCCAATGCCGACAACGATAATGACGGCCCCTACGTCCGTCATGTGACGGGAATGCCTCAGACGATGGCGCAGGCTCCGTTCCTGCCGCCCATCGACGAGACCAAGATCCAGCTGAACTGGACGGAAATCGCCGCGATGGAGAGCGGCCTTCCGACCCGATTCGCCGACGGCGAGGAGTATCACCTCCAGTATCCGACGCTTTATATCCCCCAGGATGCATTCAATACGGTGCCGACCCCGTATGACGAGATTCCCGCAGGGAGCGCTGGGGTGGGATTCCGCCTCGAGAGCACCATCGGTGTCATCGGCACCGGCCTCATCGATGCCATCGATCAGGAGGATATCCGCGAGCAGTACCGAGCCGAGGCGCCCTACGTGGAACTGAATGCTTCCTTTTGGGATGCCGGGGCGAATGATTTTGCCGCCAGCGCCTATTACCACAACTGGCAATCCGGCACCGTTCCCATCTATGGGCAGGAAGGTGTGTATTGCGGCGATGGATACGATGCGGAAGGGAATTTCATTCCCCGCGATACTTACCGCAACGGCAAACTGCTGAAGAAATTCACCTACGCGATGACGCGCGGCACCCTGCAGGACGGCGCCGGGGCTAACGCCATCTGGAATATCACCAACGTTTCCCGTCCCGACCGTCCGTTCCTCTACACCACCGAGCCCTGGGCCAAGGCGATGAGTCAGAATGCTTCCGTGATCGCCGCCATCCGGGCCGAAGGCGCCGCATCCCCGTACTATGTAGACGTTGACAAGAATGGTACTGTAACCGACGCTGAAATTGCAGAAACAGTCTACGAACTCTTGAAGCCCACGACCAATCAGTTTGACAATCCCTACCACAACTTCGAGCCGGAAATGACCGAGGATCAGTTCTATGCCTTTATGGTCTGGCACCGGGGACTGGCCATTCCGCGCGCTCGTGACCTGCAGGATCCTGCGGTGCAGAAGGGGAAGAAACTGTTCAACGAAATGGGTTGCGCGACCTGCCATCGGCCCTCCTGGAAGACCCGGGAGGACAATTACTGGTCACCGGCGCTCAATGGCAAGAAGAAGCTGCCGCGTTACGCGAACCAGACCATTTGGCCATATTCCGACTTTATCCAGCATCGCCTTTGGATGAAGAACGACATCCACGGCACCTGGTGCCGGACGACCCCGCTTTGGGGCCGGGGCCTGTCGGTGATGCACACCGGCAGTTCCGACCGTCTGCACGACTGCCGCGCCCGGACGGTGGTCGAGGCGATTATGTGGCACGCATACTCCCGCAAGAGCGACGCCTATTCCTCCGCGGAGAAGTTCTACAACCTCTCCAAGGAAGACCGTGACGCCGTGGTGCGGTTTATTGAATCAATCTGACCTTTGATGAAAATTTTGGTACTTCAGTTCCTAAAACTTCCGGTGCTTCGCACCTCCATCCCTCCCACAGTCTTCGACTGCGGGCCCCTCCCGTTCACGAGGCCTCGGGCGGCCACGGTTTTATCCACTGAAGTACCAAAATTTTCAGGAAGCGTTATACATAAAATTACATTACTTCTCCTTCTAGCCTTTCTGGCTATCCCTCTTTCAGCCCGGGAGGGGGTGGAGGACGAACTCTACGTCTATCGTTATGGACGGGTGACGACGGTTGAGTTGTTGGAGGAGGATCCGGCCGTTTGGCGGTCGATGCCGGTGTTTCCGGTGAGGGATTCCGCGGATGTGGTGCAGTGGTATGCGGCGAAGGATGAACTTCCGCAATCCGTGATGGATGATTTCGACCGGTGGGTCTTTATCCGCAAGTCGCTGGGGATGGTGGAGAAGGCCGTCCGGGAGGAGAATTGGGAGGAGGCTGGATATCTGATTGACGGCATTCGCGCCTATCAGGAAAAAGTGGCAGGGGATACACTCCCGTCGGCGGCGAAGGTACGGGCTGAGAAACTGTACAACTGCATTGCCCGCCCGAAAATTCCCTTTATGGTCTCGCTGGCAGCCGGGCTTCTACTATTTATCCTTACTATCCTGTCCTTCACGCGGGTAAGATCTGTCCCCAAGGGGATGACGGTTGCCGCCATTGTTCTTTCGTCCCTGCTCCTGGCATACCTGAGCCTTGTGCTGGGGCTCAACTGGTACGTGTCCGGTCACGCGCCGCTGTCGGGAACTTATTGCGTAATGCTGCTCATAGCCTGGCTTGCTCTGCTCCTGGCGCTTCCGCTATGTCGTCGGATCCCCGTGTTGCTGCCCTCCGGCCTGATGCTTGCCGGCTTCTCGATGCTCGTCGCCTCGTTGTCCTTTGCCGATCCATCCCTGACGGCGGCCAATCCGGCGCTGCAATCGCCTTTTCTCGCGGTGCACGTATTGAGTATGATGGTGAGTTATTCGCTGCTGGGGCTGGCTGCGCTGAATGGGGTGCTGGGGCTGGCCGTCAAGTCTGCCTCGCAGCGTCTCGCCGGAATCAGCCGTCGCATCCTGTATCCTGCCGTATTTTTCCTTACGGCCGGGATTATTCTCGGGTCTTTCTGGGCCAAGTCGGCCTGGGGCAGTTACTGGAGCTGGGATCCGAAGGAGACCTGGGCGCTCATTACGTGGCTGATCTATGGAAGCGTCCTGCTCTGCGCCTCGCTTGGCGTCTTCCGCCGCCCCCGTCTTTTCCACCTTTGCACCCTGCTTGCCTTTGGTGCCGTCCTCTTTACATACTTCGGGGTGAATTTTATTTTGGGAGGAATGCATGCTTATGCCTGAAAATTTATTATCTTTACCGCCTATGAAGGTTGGCAAAGATACCAAGCTTGCGGATCTCATCGATCTCGTCAGCAACATTTACACCTACGACGGATACGTTCCTTCGTCGGAAGTCCTGTCGAAGGTACAGGTCTCGGATATCATCAATTATCTCCGGGTCTCGCACCGGTATTATGTGGACGTCGCCCTCACGAGCCTTGAATCGACCATCCATTCGGTCCTGGAGCCCTGCGAGGAGCGGATCCGGAAGGTTATTTTTTCCTTCTACACGACTTATCGCGACGAGATGCTCACGCATTTCCGCTACGAGGAGGAGAAGGTGTTCCCGTATGCCGAGGCGCTGCTGGAGGGGCAGCATCCAGAAGTGGTGCAGGTGGGGGAGGAAGACCACACGGATATTGTGGAGAAGATTGACGATCTGAAGAATATTGTCACGAAGTATCTTCCCCCGGAATGCGATCCGGTGGAATCCGTCGCCCTGCTGAAGCAACTGCTGTATCTGTCGGATGATCTTCGCAAACACACGGCGATTGAGGATCACATCCTCGTCCCGATGATCAGGAGGATGGAACGTGGCTAAGAAAGGGATATTGCTGATCATTCCGTCCGCCGTCGTGGCGAAGGGGCTGGAGCAGGTCTTTGCCGAGCTCGGCGAATTCTCCGTCTGCGGCAATCTCCAGGATCTCTCCCACGGAGCCCTGGCCCGGATCCGCAGCTTTGCCGCCGACGTGCTGATCGTGGATCCCTCGGTCTTCGACGTGGAATCGCGCTCGCAGGCCCGGACCCTGATTGCCGAATATACCGACGCCCCCGTCGTGGCGATGCTGACTTCCCTCCAGAGTGAAGATTCGCTCCGGCAGTATGATGCGGTCATCGACCTGTTCGAGGCGCCGTCCGGTATCATCTTCAAGGTGCGGGGAGCATTGGAATCTGCCCGTGAGACCGTCCGCTCGGAGGGAGAAGAACTCTCTGCCCGCGAGAAGGAAATCCTTGTCTGCGTGGCCAAGGGAATGCTCAACAAGGAGATTGCCGACCGCTTCAATCTCTCTGTCTACACGGTTATCACCCACCGCAAGAACATCACCCGCAAGACCGGCATCAAGACCGTCGCCGGTCTCACGGTCTACGCCCTGCTGAACAATCTCATCGATATCAACTCCGTAGAATGACACTGCTTCGCCACTTTTCTGTCATTCCGAGGCCGAAGGCCGAGAGAATCTCCTTCCTTCTCACCTTCCTCCTTCTGCTCTTTGCCGCCCCCCTCGGCGCGCAGAGCCAGAAGGTCTACCAGGGCTTCGACGGCGGTATGATGCTGCATACGGGCTACCAGTATGGCACCGTGGCGGGCCAGGCGCTCAAGGGCGCGCCTTTCGGCGTCGGCGGCGCCTTCCGGATTCACCTGGGCAATCATTTCCGGCTCGGCGGCGAGGGCTATGTCTCCACCTTGAAGCAGCGGGGGAACGGAAGCCACCTCAAAAGCGGCTGGGGCGGCGTGCTGGCCGATGCATACACCGTTGTGGGGCGTTTTATGCCCTACGCGGGCTTCACGATCGGCGGAGGTTCAATGACGACGCTCCTGATGGCCGAAGAGCCCTCCTCCGATTGGGAACCGATCGACGGTACCCTCTACCATCGCCAGCCCTTCCTGGCCGTCGCGCCCTTCGCGGGCTTCGACATCCTCGTCGCCGGCCCCCTTCACTTTACCTTCAAGGCCGATTGGCTCTGCCCCATCCATAAGGGCTCCCTTCTACCCCACGGGCCACGCTTCTACTTCGGAATTCTCTTCTACCGGTAAGTTTCGGCAGTGTCTAAACCCTTTATTGACTGTAGCGTGACATTTTTTGACCACGCTAATGACACTTGGTGTCTTTACGAAGCCCCGCTACTCTACCTGGATCTCATCGATGAAGATGAACGACGGGCTGCCGGCGCCGGGGTGCCAGTCGGGGATGGGGCCGGGGTTGAGGGCCCGCACCCGAATATAGCGAGCTTGGAGCGAGACGGGGAATTTACAGTCCCAGATCCGGATGGTATGATCGTCCATTGCCATCGGAGAGGCGGCAGAGGCTGCTTCGACCCAGTTCTCGCCATCTTCCGAAACTTCAAAAAGAACTTTTGACGGCAGCCAGATCCACGAACGGGCATCCTGGCAGAAGCCGGCGCCGAGGAGGTGGATGTTCCGAACTTCCCGGAGGTCGATAACCGCTTCAAAGTCCACTCCCTGATAGCCCTGCCAGCCGCCGGTGCGCCAGTTGAGGCCGCCGCGTCGGTCGTCGATGAGCGCCTCTGGGCCGCCAGCCGTGTATGATTTGCTGACCCGGGAGTGAATGGCTATGTCCCGGTCGGTATGAATACGGTATACCCGGCTACGGGTGTATGGACTCATTCCGGCATCCGTCCTTGCAAAAGCCTCCAGCGTGCTCGTTTTCCGGACCACGAACGGCCCGAAATAAGGATTGAACAAGCCTCCATTCACGCGGTACCACAGGATTCCTTCCCCTTCCAGGCTTACCTGGAGGGAATCGGCGAAGATATCATTCTCCATCCTGAAGACCGGGCAAGTGATCAGCCTTCGCTTAACCGTGTCACGTTCCCCGATCTTACCGGGGCAAACCGGATACAGCCCCAGCGAACTGAGCACGTACCAGGCAGACATTTGCCCGCAGTCGTCATTCCCACACAATCCGTCCGGTGCGGAAGTGTAGAGCGTCTCCAGAATCTGCCGGACCCGGGCCTCCGCCTTTTCGGGCTTGCCGATGGCATTGTACAGATAGGGAATGTGATGGCTGGGCTCATTCCCGTGGGCATACTGCCCGATGCAGCCCGTGATATCGACCTGCGTGCGGCCGGTATTGCCTTCCGGACCGTCAAATAACGCATCCAACTTCTCCTCAAAGGCTTCCGGCCCACCCATCGCGACAATCAAGCCGTCGATATCGTGCGGCACAAAGAAACTGTACTGCCAGGAATTAGCTTCCGTATAATTATTGTTGACTTCCCGCGGATCGAAGGGCGTGTACCATCGGCCGTTCAGCCGCGCCCGCATAAAGCCGGTCGAGGGGTCGAACACATTCCGCCAGGCCTCGCTGCAGCGCATATAATACGTAGATTCAATCGTGCGCCCCAGATACTTTGCAACCTGTGCCACGCACCAGTAGTCGTAGGCAAATTCCAACGTCTTGGAGACGCTCTCGTGTTCGTCGTCAGCCAGCACAAACCCATTCCGGCGAAAGCTTTCCATTCCGTGTTCGGGACGCTTGGAAGAAGCTTTCATCGCCTCGTAGGCCTTCTCCACATCGAATCCGGTGATCCCTCTGGCAATCGCATCGGCAATAACCGGAACGCTGTTATAACCGATCATACAGTCGGTTTCATAGCCCGAGAGTTCCCAGACGGGGAGTTTGCCGTTCTCCTCCCAGATGGAGATCATCGTCTTGATGAAATCCACCGTCCGTTCTGGCTCGATGATACTCAGGAGCGGATGCTCGCCGCGGAAGGTATCCCAGGTGGAGAATACAGTGTAGCGGTCCCAGCCGTCGGTGTGGTGGATCTCCCCATCCATCCCGCGGTAGCGGCCATCGGCGTCGCTGTAGAGGGAGGGGTGAATGCCGGTATGGTAGAGGGCCGTGTAGAATCGGCGTCGATGTTCCGTGTCTTTGTAGGGGCATTTCAGTTTGCCGAGATACGCCTGCCAGGCTTTTTCCGTACCCTTTCGGACGGATTGGAAGGTGGTCGGATACTCGGCGTGGAGGTTGGCTTTAGCCGCCTCTTCGGAAACGCTGGAAATCGCTGCCCGGACGGTAATGGCGCGGTCGTGGAAGGTGAAGATGGCCTTATCGCCCTCTATGACAGCCTCGCCGGGAGCGGAGAATTCCATATAAAAATAGACGGTCTGATGCCGAGCCCAACTGGAGGAGACCCGCTTGCCGCTGCACCAGGTCGAACCGGTATGGAGGATCCCTTCTTCCAGATAATCCCGATGCTTCAGGTTAACTGTAAGTCTAGGCGTCACACCCGCATCGAAGGTGTACTCGTGCACGCCGCAACGCCTCCCTGCGGTCATTCTGGCCAGTACCCGGGCATCGTCCAGATAGACCTCATAGTAGCCCGGAGAAGCTTTTTCACGGCTGTGCGAAAAATGGGAGGGGCCGTCGCCCGGCGTGACAAGAATGTCGCACCAGTCGTCGCAACCCGTTCCGCTGAGATGCGTATGGCTGAAGCCGTAGATTACGCTGTCGCTGTAATGATACCCGCTGCAGCCATCCCAGTCGCCGCTCCGCGGCCGCGTGTCCGGGCTCAGTTGCACCATCCCGAAGGGGTACACCGCTCCGGGAAAGGTATGCCCGTGCGCATCCGTCCCGACCATCGGGTCGGCATAGCGCAACAAGGCAGTCAGAAGCACAAAAAGGATCGTCATACTGCAAAAATACATAAAAACTGGGAAGATGTAAAATATAACAACTTGAATATTAGGGGTTTATTAAAAAGACCTTACTATATTTCGAGTAAGGTCTTTTATATAAAGCGTTGATTTTCAGCAAATAACATTTTGCGCTTTTTTTACTATCTTTGCAGTGTATGGAACTGGTTCCGTCAGGACGGATTTTGGTGCATAGCTGCTGCGCGCCGTGCTCGGGGGCGATTCTCGAGTACCTCGTGCAGCAGGGCGTGCGCCCTGTGGTGTTCTTTTCCAACGCCAACATTGTTCCCGAGGGGGAATACGACAAGCGCTACGGCGAAATCCTCCGTTACTCCCGCCTGCTCGGACTGGAGATCGTGAATGATGCGTACGATCACGAGGCCTGGCGTTGTGCGATCCGCGGCTGGGAAGGGGAGCCGGAGCGGGGGCGCCGCTGCCTGGAATGCTTCCGCTTCCGCCTCGAAAGGGCTGCGAAATATGCTTCAAAGCACGGCTTCGATGTTCTGACGACCACCCTGGCATCCTCCCGCTGGAAAGATCTCCATCAGGTGGATGATGCAGGGGAGTGGGCCTGCTCGCTGTTCCCGGGCGTGACCTGGTGGGGCCGTAACTGGCGCAAAGGCGGCCTCCAGCAGCGCCGTAGCGAAGTCATCGCCGAGCAGCAGTTTTACAATCAGAATTACTGCGGCTGCGAATATTCTGTCATTCCGAGCGATAGCGAAGGAATCTAAAAAAACATTATATTTGCAATTCAGTACACTTATTGCATTTGTAACGAAAAATTCAGTGATATGAAAAAAATAGCATTATTCTTTTCTGCGCTCCTTGCCGCCGTAGTATGCTCCGCGCAGCTGCGGACCGGATCGGATATTGATTCCAAGACCTTCGTCATCGGACTCGACAACTATATCGTCGGCGAGGCCGGCGGGCTCGGATTTTCCATCAAGAACAACGCCTTCAAGGTCGAAGTCCTGGAAGAGACCGTGAGTGTCGCCAAGGGCAGCCAGAAAGTCGTTCTTTACAAGGATGGGCTGAAGGTCCCTGCCGCGTACGACTACAGTATGCCCGTGCTCAAGGGCGATTTCGTCGTCGGCGTGCACGATTTTACCGATGACACCCTTCCGGAGCTGGTGATTGCCGTCCGGGATGACGCCGGCAACGGGATCATCGCGTTCATTCTCCAGTACAAGGACAATAAATGGATCTCCATTGGCGAGATCGGTGCCGTCAAAGGGAATGTCAATGAGATCCGCGTATTCCGCCAGACCCTTACCATTAAGAACCAGAAGACCGGCGCGCTGTACACCTGGACTTACAAGAAGAACGGCTTCGTATTCAAGGCTTCCGACAAGACGGCTTCCGCTGCCAATCTGCTGTAAGCGATGCGAAGAATCCTCCTCGCTATTCTCCTCCTGACCGCCGCGACTTCCTGCATCACGGCGCGCACTCAGCGTGACACGGTTTCCTTTGCCACCGATTCCCTCCGGCATCCCAAAGCCCCGGGCATTCCCGACTACGTGGTCTTCGCGGGGGATACCGTCCGCCTCGACCGCCCCGATTTCCGGGAGCGCCTCGATCGCGAGCTGCTGTCCTTCACTTACATGCACAGCTCCTCGACGATGATCCTGAAGCGGGCGCCGCGCATCTTCGCGCAAGTGGAGCCGATCCTCAGGGTGCAGGGCGTGCACGACGACCTCAAATATCTGGCCGTCATCGAGAGCAACCTCGACCCCAAGGCCTATTCCAGGGCTGGTGCGGCCGGGCTGTGGCAGTTTATGAAATCCGCGGCGGCCACCTACAATCTGGAGGTTAGCCAGGAGGTGGACGAAAGGTACAACATCGACAAGGAGACGGTGGCGGCCTGCCAGTATCTGAAGAATTCCTACCGGCGCTATGGCGACTGGATGACGGCTGCGGCCAGCTACAACGCCGGTCCCGGCAATATCAATAAGGCCATTGCCGAGCAGAAGCAGTCTTCCGCCCTCGATCTGTGGCTG
>JAFZAI010000082.1 GCA_017557325.1 Bacteroidales bacterium | reverse complement strand
TGCAGGTAGGCGACCGCGTCGCAGAGTTCGCCAGCGATCTTGCGGAAGAGCGCGCCATCCGGTTTGCGTGTGGAGAAGCGCTGACGAAGCGTAACCCCGTCCACCCATTCCATTTCAATGCAGGTCCCGAGTGCGGGATGTTCCGTCAGCGCGAGGATCCGGCAGAGGGACGGATGGTTGAGTCCGTATCCGGTCTCGAATTCTTTGCGGAGCAGCGCCTCGTATACGGGATCGCCCCGGAGGCCGGGCTTCAGGCATTTCAGGACGATGAACTGGCGGTATTTCTCGGCCAGATACACTTGGCAGAAGCCGCCCGAAGACTCGTGCAGCAGATGGAGACCGGTGATTTCTCCATCGAGAAGGGGCTCTTCGATAAAAGCGGATTCGGTGTCCGTCATAATCATACAAATATAAGGATTTTTGCTTAAATTTGTAAGCCATGGGCCGTTTTTGCAAATATGGTGTAGCGCTGTTGCTATTGCTGCAATGTCTCTTTGCCGCGGCGCAGTCCGGCGGTTGGAATGACGCGCTGGACCGGTACGACCAGATCTGCCGCCGTTGTGCGCAGTGGCGGACCCGTCTGTCGCAGGGAGAATCCGTTCCGAAGGACAGCCTCTCGACGATGCTCCGGGAGCTTTCGGACCTCAAGACGCAGCTCCAGGGGACACTCGGGGAGATGACGCCCGGACAGCGTCGCCGCTTCGAGGCGATCCGCGACGCCTATGCCGGCATCGAGGCAGAGCCCGACCCGGGGATTCTGGGCGAGGTTTCCTTGCAGGCGGATGCTTCAAGCGGGACTCCGGCCATCCTGTCGCCCCCAGCCGCATCCGCTCCGGCTCGACGGCACCACTGGATGGCCGGCGCCGTAGCAGGCGTCATTCCGGACCGGTCCTACGGCATTCTGGCCGGCTACGGCTATGGCTGCATCGGTTTCTTCGTCAAGGCGCGGAGCAATTTCCGCACGCGGGCCTTTGCCTACGACTGCCGCTCCGACGGCACGACGGAGGACGGCTATGTCTGGACTGACGGGAGCACTTCGCTCTCCCGGCATCAGATCACGCTTGACCTATTTTATACCCCCTGGAAACCGCTCTCGCTCTATTTGGGTGGCGGGTATGGTGCCAGGACGCTCTGCTGGCGGGATACGTCCGGTCAGTGGGCCCGGGTGTCGGACCGCAGTTTCCGCGGTTTTGCCCTGGATTTCGGGGTGTTGGTGAGGCCCGTCCAGAGGGAGGGCTGGGACTCTCTGACGCTGCTCCTTGGCGGGAGCTGGATTCCCGCACGGTACATCGATGGTGAAATCGGCATTGCCTGGATTTTTTAGATAGATATGATCCTGCAAATTCTCATTCCCGCCGCAACGGCAGCGGCAAGACGACGCTGATGAAGACCCTCGCCGGGCTGCTGAAGCCGCTCTCGGGGACGCTTCCCGCGGCGGAAATCGAGATGGTCCCGACGCGGATTCCCAAGGTGAAGGGATTTACGGTGCGGGAATTCATCTCCCTGACGGCCGAGGGGCCGACGCGTGTAGACTACGCACTTTCGGTGCTGGGCATCTGCGACCTCGCCGGCCGCGACATCTCCACCCTGAGCGACGGGCAGTTCCAGAAGGCCTGCATCGCGACGGGCCTCTCCCGCCGGGCGGATCTCATCCTCCTGGATGAGCCCACCGCCTTCCTCGACGCCGAGAGCCGCGTGGAAGTCCTTGCGGCCATCCGTGACGCCGCCCGCTCCGGCGGCACCGCCATCCTCTTCTCCAGCCACGACCTCTACGAGGCCCGCAGGGTGGCTGACCGGGAGATTACCCTACTTACTGACTAAATCGCCCGTATAGCCGCCGTTGGCGCGGTAGTGCGGGGCGTAGAGCGACTCGATCTCCACGACCGGGGCAGTGAAGACGCCGGTCTGGGTCACGTAGAACTCCTCGGAGATCGTCGTATTCTCCTCCGGATAGCTGTCGAAGTAGTACTCCGTCTTGTCCGTGAGGACGTTGCGGTAGCCCTGCGGCGAGCAGGAGTACCAGCCGTCGATCAGCAGCGGGCGGAGCCACCAGCCGACGTGGCCGGAAAGCTGGTTGACCGGGCGGAGCGAAGCCTCGCGCGGAGCGGTCAGCTTGACGAAACTGCGGTTCTCCTTGTTCCAGATCGCGTAGCGGATGACGATGCGGTCGCCCTTGCGGAGGACTGTGCCGGGCTCGATCGGCTCCAGCTTCCGTTCATCCGAGGACTCGCGGAGGAACTGGCGCTCCACCGTAAAGCCGTTGCCGGCCGCCTTGATCTCCTTGAACGGCTTGGTATAGGTCGCCTTGTAGATCAGCACCTGCGTGGCAAGGACTTCCTCGGAGCCATCCAGGATGGAACTGATGGCATTGACGAAGGCAGGATCCTCTTCCCACTTCTGCGTCTCCTTCTGGAGCATCAGCCAGAGGCGGATACCGTCGGCAATGACGCCGGCATCGTCGCCGGTCTCGCTGCGGATGGCGTCGTTCTTCTCCATTCCGACCGAGGTCAGGAGGTCGCAGATCAGCGAATGGGCATACGCCTCACTCTCCATCAGGCCGCGGAACGGCATCACGGCGTTGGGATAATAGTAGCCGCCGTCGGGATGCTTGACGCTGTATTCCACCAGCGACAGGAGATCCGCCACCATCGACTTGTCCATCCGGTTCTTGGTGGAAAGCTTGACGCCGAAGGCCTTCGCCAGGGCGATGCCTTCCGGAGAACCGCTGAGGTTGCGGAGTGTCCGGATCCGGCGGGCCTTGCCGAGGATGTATCCCTCCAGGCCGCGCCCATCCTTCTTGGACGGCACCAAATAGGCCTTGGTGTCCTTCTTGAAGTCGGTGAAGTCCTCTTTCTCTTCCTTGTTCTCGGGCTTGTACTCGAACGGCACGGAGGCATACATCGAGCGCACGTAGAGGTACTGCTCGTCACTCACCCAGCCGCACCAGTACGGATAGGCCGTCGAGAACTGGCCTTTGTCGAGGAACTTCACGGCGGAAGTGAGGTCGGGCACCTCGAAGCCGCGGTCGCGCAGGATGGCGAACCTTTCCAGCAGTACTGCGGTAAGGATCCGGCTCGACTTCATTCCCTCGAACCAGGCGAATCCTCCGTCGGAATTGTGGCACGCCATAATTTTCTTCAGAATCTCCTCGCTACCCGCAGGAAGGGCCTTGACGCCGGTCTTGAGCGACTCGGAGATCAACTGCACGTAATAGGTCTCGCTGAGGGAGACGACATCCTTGCCGTCCGGCTCATACTTCGAAGGCAGCGCCTCCTTGACCATATCCATAATCGTGATCTCCCGGTACTCAGCCTCGGAAGCCGCGACGTTGACGAAACGGCTGCGGAGATTGGCCTTCAGGGCCTCCTTGTCTGTGCCATGGAGCCATACGGCGGAATGCGCCTCGGTGAGGGTCTGCACCGCCTTCTTCATCTCGATGGGGAGGAAGACCGCATCCGAGAATTCCGCCTCGCCGGTCTGGGCCACGAAGACGACCTTCACGCCGAGCGTATCGCAGGCGGCCGGCTTGACGTTGAACGTCTCGCCCACCGAGCCGCCCTTAGGAACCGTCACTTCCCGCACCAGGCCGCTGATCGGCTCCAGATGCTCGTGATCCGTTCCGGGGTAGACGAACAGGTACAGCTTGCCGGCGAGATCCTGCTCGCTGTTGCTCGACACCGTCGTCGAGAGCGTATAGGAATCGGTCTCGTAGAGATACTTCGGCTCCACGACGGCCACCTTGACGGGCACCGTCACCTTCATCTCCTGCACGACGCGGCCGTTCCGCATATCCTGCCCGTGGGCATAGACCCCCACGTAGTAAGTCGACAGCTTGTCGGAAGTGGAGAAAGAGAATTCAATGTTGCCGTCCTTGTCGCTCTGGAGGTGAGGCTGGAAGGTCAGGGCGTCGGCGAATACTTCGCGGACAGAGACCTTCGCGGCTTCGGCAGCCTCCTTGGCCGTCGCCTCCGCGGGCTCGGATTCCACCGCTACGGCATCCTCGGCCACGGCGCGCTCCAGCATCATCGGAGCCTCCAGAATGGTCGCTCCGGCTGCAGCACCGACCGGCGCCGCCGACTTCTTGACCGTCTTCGCGGACGAATTGTATAGAGCGATTTCATCGTACCGTTCGACCGGGAAATCATCGCCCTCCGCCTCCGGCTTGTATTCCTTCGAGAAACGATAAGGATTGGTGCCGCTGACACTTCCTCCCGACGCATTGACCGACACCGAGGAAATGTTGATGTCGGAAGCCGTGACAACCGACCACTGGTTGCGGGCAATGGCGTCCAGGCTCTTGTCCCAGACGGCCGCCAGGGCCTCCACGCCCGGAGCCGCCTTCACGGAGAAGGTGTACTTCGTCGCAGGCGTCGCCTTGTCGATGAAACGGGAGAAGGAGACCGGCAGATCCAGGGAATGCCGCACTTTGCGGTACACCCGGTCATAGGTGATCTGCTCGCCGTATTTGAAATAGAAAATCTTGATGCGGACGGCATCGGGATAGGATTCCTTGTAATTGAAGGCGATGTCCTCCAGGGTGCCGCCCTTCATCTTGATGAGCTTGGTCTCAAGAACCGTGTAATTGAGTCCGTAGAGCGTGGCGACCGCCCAGGTGGGACCGTCGTTGCTGCCGAAGCGGACCAAAACGTCCTGCCCCGCTTCCACGAAGCTCTCTCCGGGGATGAATACCCGGCGAACCGGGGCCGTCATCTTCTTCTCGCCCGGTTTCACGAGGAGGAATTTCATCTTGTACGTGGCGTACATATTGTCTCCGTCGTGCTCCTTGGCCGTCGCATCCAGCTGGAGGCGGAAGATGCCGGAAGGAATATCCGTAAAATCGAATACCTTCTTGTCGCCGGAAGCGGCGGTACCGCTTTGCATCGGGGTCTCCTCCCCGTCCCGGAAGAGTTTCCAATTAATGTCGATCGGGAGGACGGCGCCTTCGTTGTTCTTGGCGGTGAAAATGAATTCAGCCTTGGTGTCGTGGACGACGCTTGTCCCACTCTGGACAGGGGGACGGTAGTAATAGCGGGTCTGGCTCACCTGTGTCTCATCTCCGATGAGGAAAGCCGTGGCGTCTGCCTTGTTGGTAAGCCTGCCGTTTATGCTGAAGGAAGAGGTCACATAGACCGACTTGGAGGCTCCGGCCGTCTCGCCGGTACCGTCCGTTACCGTCACATCGGCGAGATAGCTGCCGGCGTCCTTGGCGAGGAACTTAAAGGAGAATGTCCCGTCCGGAGCGGGCGTCGTCTCGAAGGACATGGCATTCTTTCCGTAGCGGGTCACCTTAGCCCTGACAGTCGCAGAGGTGAGGCTGTGGCCCGAGAAGGTCTCGACCCGGCCCTTCACGGTGACGGAGTCGCCGGCGGTGATGAGTTCCTCGGTCTTGTCGAGGCTGACGGTGAAGGTCGGGAGGATGAAATCATCCACGCGGAACGAATCGCTGCCGACATTCTTCTTATTATAAATAACCTCAAGGCCATAATAGCCGTTGCGTTCTCCCCGCTCCAGGAGGAAGTCGCCGGAAACAGAACCGAATTCCGTCGTCGTGAGCGTCTTGGAGGCAATTTCCTTGCCCGAGGCGTTCTTGAGCTTCACTTCCACCTTTTCTCCGGCGGGAAGTGCCTTCACCTCGCTGCGGAGGTCGCCGCGGAAGAGGATGGCCTTGAACTGCATCCGGTCATCGGGATTGTAGGCGCCCCTGTCCTTGTAAATATTACAGAAAATGTCATTCGAGAATGAGTCGTCATAACCTTTCGCCTTCGATCCGGAGAAGGAGGCCTCGTGGGAGAGGTGGAGACGGCCCTTCGCGTCGCGATAGGAGGCCCGGAGCGTATAATAGGTATACTTCTCGAGTAATTTGTCAAACTTTTCGGGAATCGGCGTAAAGCCCCGCTGGGTCACGGTCTCCTCCTTCAGGACATCCGAGCCCTTGCTGAGGATCAGCTTGACCGCCTCTACGGGCTCGCCCGTCACGTAGTCTGTCACATAGAAGCGGGCCGCATCGGCATCCCGGCGCACCGCAAGCGAAAGCGTGTACGAGTTGTAATTATAGATGGTGGACATATCCCCCGACTTCATCTCGAAACGGTACCTGCCGTCGTCCAGCACCGGGACGGCAATGTGCTCCTTGTCGACGAGGTAGAAGCGGTTCGCCTTGTTGGTAACATTCCAGGTACGGAGTTCCTTTCCGATCTCTCCGTTTTCCTTGTATTCATACAGCTTCAGGGTCGCCTTCTCGGTATTGCGGAAATAGAGGACGACGGTATCGTTGCGCACCGTCATTCCGATCCGCTCGGCCGTGAGGGTCTTCGACAGGGATTCAACCCCGCTGAGGGAAGAGACGAGCTTTTTCTCGTCGCCCGTATAGCTGTTTTTCTCTTTCAGGTAGGCCTTGCAGTCGGCATAGAGCTCCTTGTAGGCCGCCTCGGGGGCCTTGGCCTTCTCCAGCGAGTCGAAACGCGCCTCGAGCAGGTCTTCCCGCGGGAACAGGACGATTGCCTTCCCCTTGTACTTGGGCAGCATCGCCCGCATCGCCTTCAGCCGATCGTCCGTATACCTGTGGCGGCTGGCCACGTAATATTCCAACCGACCCGCACCGGGATAAGCCTCCTTCAGGTATTCCTTCAGGATCTTGTAGGCATCATTGTTCTCGATATATTCCCCATAATAGCTCTTGGTCGTCACCAGGTGCCAGAGAAGATACTCGTAGTCGTTGGTGATGAACTGCCGGTAGGAGGATTCGATCGAGGAGAGGCTTTGCTTCCAGAGGTAGGGGGTGCGTGTCTTCTGGAGAGCGACGGCATTGTTCTTTACCAGCTCCAACTGGGAGAACGAGCCCTTCCCGCCATAATCCTCGCCCCAGTTATAGGTGACGAGCGGCTCGTTGAAGTCGGCCACCTCCTTGGCAAAATTGGTCTTGAGGCTGTCGTAGTTCTTCCAGTTGAGCTGACGGCCTTTCTCGACGCAGAGCCGGGCGGCATCGTAGAAGTCGACCGGGAGATGCTGCTTAATAGCCTCGGCCTTGATGCCGTTGAGTATTTCCAGCATCTTCTTGGGCCGGTCGTCCGACTGGGCCTTGTCGTATTCGTTCCACTGGGAAGTCAGTACGTGGCCGTTTTCGTCGCCCTTGGGTGACGCGGATCCCTCGCTCTGACGGGCATAGAGCAGGGCGGCAACGGCCGAAAGGACCGCAGCGATGGCAATGGGAATATAAATTTTCATAATGCGGAAAGGTTATCTAAAAAAGTCCGAGGGCTTCACTTACAACAAACGTGCTACCGCCGACAAAAATCAGCGGCGGGACGGGTTTTGTTGCAGAAGCGCTGCGATTGGTCTGCTCTCCGAGGGTCTGGGCGAGGGTAATCGCCATCTGCACGGCGGCCCGGACGGAGTCGGCGAGGTAGGCGCGGTCGGCGCTCAGTCCCTCCGAGAGGCGGAACTCCGACCAGCGGGCAAGGATATCGGCAGCCGGAAGGGCGCGGGGCGTATCCGGGGCCGCAAAGATGAAGGTCGCGTCACGGGGCATCAGCGGGAGAATGGCATCGAGGTCCTTGTCTGCCATTACACCGTAGACAAGGATGAGGGAGGAATACTTGCCGTCTGCAAGGAGGCCCTCCAGGGCGGTGAAATTCTCTTTCAGCGCAGGCGGGTTGTGGCCAATGTCGGCGATAATCGGGGGCATCGAGGATAGCTGCTCCCAGCGGCCCCTCAGGCCGGTGCGCCCGACCGTGTGGATGATGCCGTCGATGACGGCCTCGGTATCCTGCAGGCCCTCGTAGATGGGAATTTCCTTGAGAATATCGATGGCGGCGAGCACCGTGCGGAGATTCTTCTCCTGATAAGGGCCACGAAGATCCATCTTGCGGAGCATCTCGCCGTGACGGGGCCAGAGGGACGGCTTCTGAGCCTCGGCATAGTGCAGCGGACAGAACATCAGGGCTGTGTCGTCGAAGGCGGCGGCCGCTTCGGGCGTACTCTCCCCCACCAGGGCGGGAGTATCCTGCTTGAAGATGCCGGCTTTTTCGAGGGCGATCTCCCCGATGGTATGCCCGAGGAGGTCGCAGTGGTCGAAGCCGACGTTGGTGACGATGGTCAGGTCCGGCTCCAGGACGTTGGTGCTGTCGAGCCGTCCGCCGAGGCCCGTTTCGATAACGGCGACGTCGACGTGCGAATCGGCGAACCACTTGAAACAGAGGCCGGTGGTAATTTCGAAGAAGGAGAGGCGGTTTTTGAGGAAATAGGGTTTCCACTCGGTGAGGAATCCGAATACATACTCTTTCGGGATCATCTCCCCGCCGATGCGGATCCGCTCCCGGAAATCCCGGAGATGGGGCGAGGTGAAAAGACCCGTGGAGAGCCCGGTCGCCCCGAGGGCGGCGGCGAGCATCGCGCAGACCGAGCCCTTGCCGTTGGTCCCTGCCACGTGGACACAGGAGAACCTCCGCTGCGGATGCCCAAGCGCCTCGCAGAAGGCTTCCATCGCCTCCAGCCCGGGCTTGTATGCCCCCGTCTTGAACCCGTCCCGCTGCACGGACGGAAA
Organism: Bacteroidales bacterium; assembly: GCA_017557325.1. Lineage (GTDB taxonomy): Bacteria > Bacteroidota > Bacteroidia > Bacteroidales > UBA932 > Cryptobacteroides. Next base: position 202 of record JAFZAI010000082.1, on the reverse strand, counting down.
CAGCGTGAAAATTTCCTCTACCAATGCGCTGTACGCGCTCTCCTTAAAATCCATATCAATTCCCGTTATATCTACAAAAATAATCATTTTTTTGGTTATATTTGCACGTTAAGAACGAATTAATGGACAAATTCTCTTCACTCCTCCGGCGGAAATTCATCATTGACGGGCAGCAGATGGCGGTGACCCCGTACAGGATGCT
>JAFZAI010000081.1 GCA_017557325.1 Bacteroidales bacterium | reverse complement strand
GGCCCGTCACCGCTGGGTGAGGGGCGTCTCGCTGGCCCTTGTGACGGTGGCGCTTGCCGGTCTCATGCTGACGCTTCGCTTCAGCGAGGACATCAGTGATTTCCTGCCGCTCGGGACGACGGAGCGGGAGCAGATGTCCGTTTATCAGGATATTTCCGGGGCGGAGGACCTTTATATTCTATTCTCCAATCCCGGCGACGCCGACCGCACCGTGGAGGCGATAGATGCCTTCGAAGGGGCCGTTCACGCGCTGGACGAGGCGAGTTGGTGCGAAGGTCTTTCGTGCCATTATGACATAGACTCTTTTCTGGAACTGAGTGAATTTGTCCAGGAGAATGCCCCATACTTCCTCACAGAAGCCGATTATTCGCGGATGGACAGTCTCCTCGCGGAGCCCGGCTATCTGCAGGAGCGTCTGGCGGCAGACCGGGAAATGCTGATGTTCCCTTCGTCGGGAATGTTCGCCGGCAACCTGTCGCGGGATCCGCTCGGGCTGTTCAGCCCGGTCCTGCAGCGTTTGCAGCGCGCCAGCGGCTCTTTCGGATTTACCCTGGTGGACGGATGCGCCTTTACCCCGGATATGAGCCGGGCGGTTGTCCAGATGCGCTCTCCCTTCGGCAGCAGCGAGACGAGCGGAAATGCCAAATTGCTGAAACTGTTGGAGGAAGCCGTCGCGCAGATGCAGGCGGATTATCCGGACGTCAAGGTGGATCTCGTCGGCGGGCCTGCCATCGCGGTGGGCAATTCTACCCGGATCAAGAAGGACAGCATTCTCGCCATCTCCCTATCGATCGTCTTGATCGTCCTGCTGCTGATTTATTCCTTCCGATCCCTGCGGAATATCCTCCTGATCTTCCTCTCGGTGGGGTGGGGCCTTCTTTTCGCCCTCGGCGGAATGGCTCTTTTCGGCGACCGGGTATCGATCATCATGATTGGCATCGCCAGCGTCATCATCGGCATCGCCGTCAATTATCCGCTCCATCTCATCGCGCACGTGGGGCATCAGCCCGATAAACGGCGGGCTCTCAGCGAGATTGTCTCTCCGCTGGTGGTTGGCAATATTACCACTGTGGGCGCGTTCCTGGCCCTGGTTCCGCTGCGGTCGACGGCTCTTCGCGACCTCGGCCTCTTCGCCTCGCTGCTGCTTGTGGGTACCATCGTCTTTGTACTGCTCTATTTGCCCCATTACATCGTCGTGAAGCGGCAGGAGGAGCATAAGAGCCGGGTGCTGGACTGGTTGTCGGAACTATGCCCAGAGCGGAGCAAGGCCTTTGTCGGCGGAGTGGTCGTCGTGACGCTCGTGCTGGGCTGGTTCAGTTTCCGGACGGGATTCGATACGGATATGTCGCATATCAACTATATGACGGAGCGTCAACGTGCGGATATGCAGTATTTCGAGGATCTGATGGCGCGGGATGAGGCAGGTTCGGCGCAGAGCGTATACGTCTACAGTGAAGGCGATTCGTATGAGGCGGCGCTGGAGGCGAATGCGTCCGTGGCTGGACGGATCGACAGTCTCTCCGCTGCCGGTTTGGTTACTCCCCAGAACGCCGTGTCGCAGATGATGGTTTCCCGCGGGGAGCAGGCGCAACGGCTTTCGCGTTGGAATGTATTTGTGCAGCAGCATCAGGCAGCCTTTACGGACGGCCTGGATGCGGCGGCCCGTTCGAACGGATTTGCCGCGGGTGCTTTTGCGCCGTTCAAGGCGCTGGTGGATCCGGGCCGGGCGTGGGAGCCCCGCGATTTCGCTGGATTTGCGCCGCTGACGGAGACGGTATTCCGCCGCAATTTCACCACGCTGGATAGCGGGAAAGCCTATATGGTTACGGCTCTCAATGTGCAGGCAGAAGATGTTCCAGCCGTGAAAAAGGCCTTTGCGAACAGTTTCGACCTCGCGGGTATGAACGCCGATCTGACCCGGAGCCTGTCCGACAATTTCAACTACATCGGCTGGGCCTGCTCGCTGATCGTATTCTTCTTCCTCTGGTTCTCCTTCGGCCGGCTGGAACTGGCGCTCATTTCCTTCCTTCCGATGGCAGTCAGCTGGGTGTGGATTCTGGGCTTGATGGCCCTAGCGGGGGTCAAATTCAACATTGTCAACATCATCCTGGCGACGTTCATCTTCGGCCAGGGCGACGACTATACCATCTTTATGACGGAAGGCTGCCAGTGGGAATACGCGCACCGGCGGCCGATTCTCTCTTCCTACAAGCGGAGCATCCTGCAGTCGGCGGCGATTATGCTCGTCGGCATCGGGACACTCATCGTCGCCCGGCATCCGGCAATGCGCTCGTTGGCCGAGGTGACGATCATCGGCATGTTCTCGGTGGTCCTGATGGCGTATCTCATTCCGCCGCTGCTGTTCAAGTGGCTCACGACCCGCAGGGGAGAGGTGCGCCGCTATCCGCTGACGCTGCGTTTCCTGCTGCTGGGGGCTCCTGCCGACCCGGTTGCACAGGTGCGGGGGCGCTATCTGTATAAAGGAAAGGATATCATCCGCATCGTCCGGCAGAATCTCCGGCTGCACGGTCCGGAGGTCGTTGCCAGGCAATATGACGGTCCGGAAGTCCGTTTGACGGACGAAGGCTACGGGGAATTGGCAATTCTCGCCGCCCTGTTGCATCCGGATCAAAAATTTACCGTATCTTTGCATTCTCCAGAGCATCGGCAGATCGCCTCCGTGGCCGCCGACGGCTTTGTCAATAATGTGGAATTTATCGAATCAATATGAGAGACGAGATCAAGAATCTTTTGAGCGACCTGATGCCCGCCGTGGACTTTGAGGCGGACTTCCTGTTTTCCCACCTGGATTCCCTCAGCATCGCGACCATCCTGTATGTGCTGAACGACAAGTATGGCATTACCCTGGGGGTCGAGGATGTGACGCCCCGGAATTTCAAGAACCTTGACAACCTCGTGCGGATGGTGCAGTCGAAGCGCTCGATGGAGGCGCGGATTCAGCACTTCGCGGAGACGGCGCCCGACACGGTGGCGGCTGTTCATGGGGATAAGAAGATCACCTACGGGGAACTCTGGCAGGCCGTTCTGGCCAAGGCGGAGGAATTGCGGGCGGAGGGTCTGCAGCCGCATCGGCCGTACGTCTTCCGCAACCCCCAGGACTTCAGTTTTCTCGTTATCTACTGCGCCGTCCATTATCTGAAAGCGGTTGCGGTACCACTTGGTCAGTTTGCGACGGAGGAGGAATTCAACGCCGTCAAGGCAGAGGTGGAGGCCTGTACTTTCGCGGATGATATCCGGGACGTGGTCTACACGACGGGCACGACCGGCAAATCCAAGGGGGCAATGATCTCGGAAACGATGCTGATTGCCAGCGCGGACAATTTCATCTGCGACCTGGGCTTCCGGGCGGGGCTCCTCTTCATCATCGCCACTCCGATCAACCACATCGCCTCTCTCTTTAAGATTCACCCGGTGCTCTCCTCGGGCGCGACCCTGTGTATCATCGAGGGCCTGAAGGATCTGAACGTCTTCTTCAAGGTGTTCGACCTGCCGTTCGAGCGTTTCGCCACCTTCCTGGTCCCGGCCAGCATCCGGATGATTATGCAGTTCTCCTACGAGAAGCTGTGCCAGCTGGATTCCAAGATCGAATTCATCGAGACCGGTGCCGCTCCCATCACGAAGGCGGATATGGAGATGCTCGCCAAGGCGTTGCCTCACGCGCGTCTGTATAATACGTATGGCGGGACGGAGATCGGCTGCGTGGCGACATACAACTTCAACGACGGCAAGTATATGGAGGGGTGTGTCGGCAGGCCGCTGAAGAATGCTTCCGTGGAAATTACCCCGGAGGGGAATATCATCGTTTCGGGCCAGACCATTATGAGCGGCTATGTGGGCGACGAAGAGCTGACCCGCAGCGTCATCATCGACGGCAAGATTCACGGCTCGGATCTCGGCTATTTCGACGAGGAAGGCCTCATCCACCTGACCGGCCGGAGCGGCGACGTCATCAATGTGGGCGGCTACAAGGTCAACCCGCAGGACGTGGAAATGGTCGCGGCGTCCTTCCCCGGCGTCAAGGACTGCATCTGCGCTGCGGCGCAGCATCCCGTTATCGGGACCATTCTGAAGCTCTATGTCGTGCTGGAGGAAGGGACGGAACTGGATAAGCACGCCTTGGCCGTGTATATCAAGTCCAAGCTGGAACCCTATAAGGTGCCTTCCTGGTATGAGGCCGTGCCGGAGATCAAGCGCACCTTCAACGGGAAACTGGACCGGAAATACTACAAGACCCTCAATCAGTAATCTCTGGATAGCGGGCTTTCAGCCAGCGGAGGAATTCGTGCTTCCAGCCCCGGGACTGGGGGCTGCCGAGGTTTTCATTGACACCGAACCCGTGACCGCCGGTCTCATACTGGAGATACCGGTGGGAGATGCCGCGCTGCGTCAGGGCTGAGTCCAGCAGGACGGAATTCTGGAACTGCACCACCGGGTCATCGATGCAGTTGACGAGGAAGACCGGCGGGCAGTCCTCTTTGACGTGCATTTCCAGGGAGAGGGAATCCATCATCGCCTTTTTATGCTGGTTGTTGTCGCCAAGGAGGCCCCTTCTCGAACGCTTGTGGACGTAGGGTTTCTGCATCGTGACGACGGGGTAGACCGGGACGACAAAGGCGGGTTTCAGGGGAGCGTCGGTCGTAATGCCGGTCGCTTCCAGGAAGCGGGTGTCGCTGTAGCAGGCCGCCGACATCACCAGGTGGCCGCCGGCAGAGAAGCCCATCATCCCGATTTTGTCGCGGTCGATCCGGTATTGGGGCGCGCGCTCCCAGACCCATTGCAGGGCCCGCTGGGCATCGGTGATCATATCCGGATGCCTTTTCCCGCGGAAGACGACCCGCGTATGCCAGATGAATTCGGGGACGCCGACGGTGCGGTAGAAGAGAACGAAGGCGGTGATGCCCCGTTCGCTGAGCCAGGCGCCAACTTCGCGGCCTTCTACCTCCTTGTCGAGCCAGTGATAGCTGCCGCCCGGGCAGACGATGACGCTGACCCCGGAGGGATGCTCGGGCTCATAGACCAGCAGGGAGACTTCTTTGGCGTGCTTGACCTTGTAGCCGTCCCAGAGCGCAACCGTGTCTGCCGGGGGTGTGGCGGCATTGAGGAAGGTCTCGATGAGGAGCAATATGGCGACGGTCAGCAGGCGGCGCATACTAAGCGTTTTCTTTCAGGAAGGACGTTGCAAGGCTGATGACGGTCTTTTTGTCGCCGCCAAGGAAGTGGCCTTCTTTTTCAAGGATATGGAGTTTGCTGTCGGCATAAAGTTCGTCATACTTCCGGCTGTAAGAGAGCGGTACGATCTTGTCCCTGGCCCCGTGAATGAGGCAGACCTTGCCGGTATAGCGGGTCGATTTCTCGTAGATGGGATACTGCTGCGCCTCGAGGATAAATTTCCTGCCCAGTTTGTGGAAGAAGACGTTCACGTATTCCGGCGGATTGGCGGGGTCGTATTTGGCGTTCATACACTGACCCTTCAGCGCATCGTCCTTGAGGACGGCGGCGGGGGCGAGCTGCACGAGGCAGGCGGGCTTGTCGCCGCCTTCAGCCTCCAGCTCCCCGGCCAGGATCCCGGCGATGACTCCGCCCTGCGAGTGCCCTGCGAGTGCAATCCGGCTCACGTAGGGAAGCTGGCGGGCATACTCCCAGACGGCTCTCGCGTCCGCGACCTCATTGGAAAGCGTCATATCGATGAAGGCGCCCTCGCTCTTTCCGTGGGCATCGAAATCGAAGCTGAGGGAGGCGATCCCCTCCGCCGCCAGCGCCTTGGCAAGGGCAGTAATGGGATACATACTCTTCCGGGCCATAAACCCGTGCATCAGGATGACCATCGGACACCTGTCTTTTGCAGGATCAAACCCCTCGGGCAGGACAACCCGGGTATCAATCCCGCCCTGCGGGCCTTGTACGTCATACGTCCGCGGACGCTTCAAGAAAGAAAAAAGAGCCATTGCAATTCGATTTTGGAATTACAAATATAGCGAAAAAAATGGTCCATCCATCACGGATCGATGACCAGGAGGGCGAGGGTGTCACGGTTGACGGGCGGGCCGGCGGAGATGTAGAACATCGCGGTGCCGCCCTTTTTGGTGTGGAGGGTGATGCCGAGGCTGTCTTCGTCGAAGGTGTAGGAGTAGAGGTGGCTTTCGCCTTCGAGCCATTCGCGGTCGAATTCGACCCGGGTCCAGGGCGGGAAGACGTCGCAGCGGAAGTGAAAGACCTCGCCGCTGCGGCATTCGTTGTACTGGGCTGGATGCAGGTCGAAGACCTTGGCGTCTTCCCGGACCCCGAGATGTTCCAGCTCGACGCTCCAACTGTCGCCGTGGAGGCCGTCTCCCTCCGGCCGGACGGTAATGTGATAGTGACAGTTGCGGAAGATATCGTAATTGCCCGGACGTGCGCCGATGTAGAAACGGTACACCAGATATTGTCCGGCTCCGGAGTAGTAGATGTCGGAGAAGTATTCCAGCTCCAGCTCGATATACGAACACACCGGCTCCCGCAGGAGGTCGCCCTGCCGGTTTTCCAGCAGGTAGACGGCGCACTCGCGGCTGAGTCCGAGCGTCACGTCCCTGTTGAGGTCGTCACATTCTGGGTATACCTTTGTAAACCCAGTCGCAAAGATTTCCTCTGCCGTTTCCGCCCGGCTCCCGGAAAAGAGCAGGGCGGAGCGCGGACACCCGCCGACCGTGATACGTCGCACCTGCATCCGGACATCCGGCGAGAGTGCCGTCCGGTCGATGCGGAGCGAGACTTTTGCCATCATCCGCTCCAACTCAAAGACGACCGGCTCACCGTCCCAGGCGACGATTCCTTCCGCGTGGGCCGTCATCGGGATGCCCCGGGTATACTCGTCCGGATAGGTGAGGTAGTACCGGTACTTCTCCAGTTCCTCCCGGGAAGAGACGGGCAGGGCGTAGCCGAAGTTAGCGCACACATAGATGTCGTAGGGGACGTCTTTCAGCATTTTCCGCTTGAAGGATACGCCGTCCGCTCCCACGGTCAGATCCTTCCGGGAGAGATAGGCATTGTCTTCCAGCAATCCTTTTTCGCTGAATATCAGAATATTGACGTCGGAAATCAGCTCTTCGTCAGGATCGGCCACCCGGGTGGCGGCGGAAGGGGAGATCACCAGGCAGAAGGAGATCTCCCGCTCCCGGTCCGCGATGCCATCTTCCGCAAAGGGGTTACAGGCGGAGGCGATGGCAATCCCAATTATAAAACCAAAGGGGTTCCGCATATCAGAAAAGAATGGTATAGGAGTCCATCTCCTGCCAGGGAAGGACGTGCATTTCGGAGCGGACGGCCTCGGTTGAGATGGGAATGTCGGGACCGGAAGTGCCCGTCCGGGTAATTGTCACATCGACGGAAATCGTCTCGCCCCGGCCGATAGAGGGGATGCCGAGGGGATACCAGTAGCGCTCGCCCAGCAGGGTACCTTCGATGACAAGGCAGGTCAAGGGGCGTCCGAGACCGGCTTCCGCCGTCGAATTGGGATAGCACCAGAACTCCGCTTCCGGAAGCATCGTTCCGTCAACCCGATCCAGGTGCAAGACGGCGGAGCCGGTTTCGTCCCGACTGCCCATATTGATCCAGGATGCCGGGAAAGTCCGTGTCCCGTCGTCAAACAAAGTCACCGACCGGTTGACATTGACAAGATAAATGTCGATATCTTCCAGTACGGCGTTCCTATACGGACGTGCGTGGAAATCGCAGCACAGCGAATGAAGGACAATTCTCGAAAGCAGGGGAGCAAGGGGCAGTTCGCCGCTCCGCTCCCGGCCTGCCCGGACCTCGGTCACGCCCGTCATTACCGGGCGGTCCGGATTATCCTCCAAGAGGTCTGAAATCCTTTCCGACAGTCGCTGAAAGGTCCGGATATCGCTCCAGGACCAGATGTCGCAGTCGAGGTTGAGGATGCCCGCGACGATCTTGTCGCCGGATCGCGACGCCGCCTCAAAGCGCCCTTCCGGCAGGGATTCATACCGCTGGTAAGAGTCCAGCGTGAGGAGGGGATCCTTGTTGAAGAAAAAGAGGTCGAGCGTCCCGCCGCCGGCGTGAGGCCCGGTATGGATGGTCATTCGCGTCTGCACAAGGGGCGACGGTTCGGGGATATCTTGTGCGCAGGATAAAAGGAAGGCCGGCAGAGTAGCAAGCAAGAAGAGAATTAGTGTGTGTGCCGCAGACTGGCGGCGCCCCGGCTTGGGGCGGTAGAAAAAGTCCGTCCGGCCCTTCCTTTTCATCCTATGCGAATCTATGTGCTTGAATCCGATCATTGATTATCTTCCGCCGCACGAAATCGCTGCACGGCCGGTGTTGCAAAGCTACCGCGCGCAAAAATGAAAAAGAAGGCCCGGAGTCTCCGAGCCTTCAGATTTTGAAGTTTTTTGAATGAATTCGCTGTTTTTTTAATACGATTTAAAGAAAAAATCAGCAATTAAAGAATTTTTCTTTAAGAAATATTTTTTGAAAAATGAAGTTGTGTCGTTTCTGGAAAGTGGAAGAAACGACACAACGGAATTTTTCATCACTACCCTCCAAAGTTATCATAGAAGATGCTTTCGGGCGCGACGCCGAGGGAGTCGAGGAGCTGGTTGACACACTGGGTCATCATCGGTGGGCCGCACATAAAGTACTTGATGTCCTCCGGGGCCTCGTGATCCTTGAGATAGGTCTCGTTCATCACATTGTGCACGAAACCGGGCGTATACTTCACGCCTGCGGCGTCCGCGGCCGGATCGGGCCGGTCGAGGGCCAGGTGGAAGTGGAAATTCGGGAACTCCCGTTCGATTTCCGCAAAATCTTCCAGATAGAAGGCCTCCACGAGGGCTCGGGCACCGTAGAAGAAGTGTACTTCCCGCTTGGTGCGGAGCGTCTTGAACAGATGCATAATGTGGCTACGGAGCGGAGCCATTCCGGCGCCGCCGCCGACAAAGATGTATTCCTGACTGTCGGGATCATCCTTCGGGAGGAGGAATTCCCCGTAAGGGCCGCTGATCATCACCTTGTCGCCCGGCTTGCGGGAGAAGACGTAGGTCGACGCGATGCCCGGAGGCACGCCGGGGACGAATTTGAACACGCCGCGGGGCTGGGTCTTGTCGAACGGGGGCGTCGCGATACGGACATTGAGCTTGATGACATTTTTCTCGGCCGGATAACTGGCCATCGAATAGGCGCGGATCGTCGGCTCCGTGTTCTTGAAACGCAGCGAGGTGATGCCGTATTTCTCCCAGTCACCCATATAGATTGGATCGACGTCCATATCGGAAAAATCGGCCTCGTAGGCGGGACTGTCGATCTGGATGTATTCGCCCGACTTGAAGTCGAT
>JAFZAI010000080.1 GCA_017557325.1 Bacteroidales bacterium | reverse complement strand
GTAGTGGATGATCTGGAAGTTGGCGTCGGCGATTTCCGGCTCAGCCACCAGATCTTCCAGAGCGTGGCGGTTCTCGACCTCACTCACGCCGAGGACAGTATGATAGCGACCGTTCTCCTTTGCCATCTCCGCAATGACGTGCGCCATATTGTGAAGCTTTTTGGCGTATTTGACCTCCGTCCAGGCATTGTCACCATCCGGGAGGTACTGGTAGTCGTTCTTCCCCTCATCGTGATAGGTATCGAAGAGGTTCTCGAGGTTATAGAACCCGATCACGTACGACGAGCCCTTCTGGGCCTGGGCCCGTGCCGCAGGAACGACGGCGAGAAGAAGCAGCAGTGTGAAAAAATATTTTTTCATTGTACCTTGTTTTTATTTCCAGAAAGTTGCAGGAGTTGCCGACTCCAGGGAAGCAGCCTTGTCGGCCCCGATCTTGTCAGGCAGGTTGACGAAAAGGTCAATCCCGATCAGCTGCTCCAGGTTGTCGATGGAAATGTGATATTTATGCTTTCCGGAATCGGCATTGTTATGTTCCAGATAGAAAGCGCAACCCGAATAATAACCGGCCGCATCCGATCCGAAGAATCCTACGTCCGCGGGCTTTGTCTTCTTGTACGCGACGGCCGCCTTCCAATAATACCCCGGTACCATGACCCGGAAACCGGTACTCATATTGGAAGAACTGCCGATCGAAGGCTCAAACTCGCAGCCCGTGACGACATAGAGGGTGTCGCACCGGCCTGCAAGAGTCCGGATGTCTCCTTCCAGTTCGGCCCAGCGTCCGCTGTTGAAATTGCCGATCTGAGGCGTCATATTGGTCGGATAGAACGTAGATTTGTTGCAGTTGGTGGAACCGCCGTATTTGAGCCGGTCCGCCGAGGGAATCTGATGGCCGCGGTCATAACCGCCATAGGTGTACCAGAGATTGGGCTGATCGCCTTCCGGGAAGCAAGGGTCATATAGACCCCAGGCTTCCGTGCGGCTGCCGCTGCCCTTGAGACCATTGTTCAAAGGATAGGCTACCCAGCGGGAAATATGCTTGGAGGGACTCCACCAGCACGACCAGTTGCGGACGCCGCTCACGGAATGGGACACATACGGATCGCCATTCATGTCGTGGGCGCCGAAGAGGCAGCCCTGATCGGAGGGCGTCTCCGGCAGCTCCAGCCACTTGCCGGGTTCGCCGGAAAGTGATTCGCTGCCAGCGGGAAGCTGGGTGACCATCACCGAAGTGCTTCCCGCCGAATTGGACACGACGACGCGGGCGGTACGCGGCTCCTCGGCGAGATTCGCCTTCGCCTCGTAGAACACGATTCCCGTCACGGTGCCCGTTTCGGACGATCCGCTTACCAGCGAGATCCAGCCTTCCTCCCCGGACAGATACTCCACCCTGGAAGTCCAGGTACCGGATGCCTTAACGACGCGAATGGTGAACTGGTCCTTGCCGCTGCCGATGGTAATCTGCTCCGGCAGCAGCTCCGGCGCCGTTTCGAGGGGCTGGTTCTTTTCGCAGGAAACGAGCGACAGTGACAGCGCAGCAAAAGCTGCCACCGCCGCCCATAAACTATGCTTGAAGCCCTTCATTTACCTTACTCGTATACAACGACAATCTTTGTGACGCGTGCCTGGCCATTGGTCGCAGTGCCGGAATTGCCGACGGCGAATTCCGCCGAAGAGCCGCTAAGGGCGACTTCCGTATCGGAAGCGACCGTCGCACCGGAATAGGTAAAGATTCCCGTATTCTGCGAAGTGTACGTAATGGTTGCGGATACGAGCGTATGGTCGCCGGACGCCGAAATGGTCAGTTTGGCCGCGCCGGTCTGATAGAAACGCCACTCGTTGCCGTTGGTATAGAATTTTCCGGTATTGCTGTCCGTACCTGAAGCCGTCGCCGTGATGACATCGTCCATCTTCAGCTGCGTATACTTCGTACTGTTCGTCCAACCCATGTCGGCGATAACCTTCTCCACCGTCACGGTACCCGCCGCACCGGCTTTGGCCTGGGTGATGGTGATGGTCTGGTTGACCGAAGCGGCCTCGCAGGCGAGTACGATTACAAATGACCTGCCAGCCGTCTCATCCGCATTGGCGGAGAAAGTGGCCGTAACCTCGGCATCGCCTGAACCGCTGGAGGGGGACACCCGGATAGCGTCACCGGGCCTCGTGGTCAGCGTCCAGTCGGCATTGGCGGTGATGTTGAACTTGGCGCTCGTCGCGTCGGCCTTCACTTTGATCTCGGTCGCAGAGACGCGGCAATACTTGTAGTTGGGATCTGCCGTGAAGCTCTCGATGGTAGCCTTGAGGACCTCGTGCTTGGATTCGGCAGCGTAGTAGCCATAGACGCCGCGCAGCACAACGTCGCCGCCGTCGGAAATCTTGTCCTTCCACTCGTCGATCTGACCGTCGGCGAAACTGTAGACATAGATGGAAGCGCCGGTCACATCCGAGATGTTGAAGGTCATGAAGGTCTTGCCACTGCTCTCGTGGGTCTCGAAATCAGAAACCTTGCCGGAAAGACGGTAGTAGGTGATGACATCGGCCTTCGAGATGAATTCGGAGATGGAAATCTCCTCGAATTCGGTCTGCTCCTGGCCTTCCGTGAAACTTTCGATGGTGGCGTTCATCACCTCGTGCTTGGCGGAGGCACCGCTTCCGTACAACTTGTACGTACCGGTAAGCACCACGGTACCGCCGTCCTTGATCTGGGCGTTCCAGGTATCGTACTGGCCATCCTTGAAACCGTACACAAGGACAGTTCCGGTGTTGTCGGTCAGGTTGAACTGCATGTAATTCTTCCCGGCGGAAGTAGTACCCTTACTGAATGAGGATACAACGCCGGTAAGGCGGTAATACGTAGCCTCATCTGCCTTCTGGATAAACTCGGCCACCGTAGCATCGGTAATCTCCGTCTGGGCCTGGCCTTCCGTGAAGCTCTCGATGGTCGTGTTCATCACCTCGTGCTTGATATTGTTGTTCTTGTCCGTGTACTTCTCATACGTACCGGTGAGCACAACGGTGCCGCCATCCTTGATCACGGTTGACCACTGCGTGTAAGACGCATCCCTGTCCTTGAAGCCGTACACCACCACGGTGCCGGTGTCGTCGGTCAGGTTGAACTGCATATAGTCGTAGTTGCCGGTGTTGTTGTGGCCGGTCTGGAACGAGGAGACCTTGCCGGTGAGCCGGTAGTAGGTGTTGCCGTCGCTCGCAATGAACTGCGCCACGGTGGCGGCGGTAATCTCGGTCTGCTCCTGGCCTTCCTCCGAAGTTCCGTTCAGGGAGTAGAGGTAGGCTTCGTTGGCGACCGTCTCGGGCGTCACCTTGCCGGCCGAACCGGAATAGTTCGTGACTTTGCCGCAAATAATGACCTGGTCGCCGGCCTTGATATCTTCCTTGCCCGAGGTGAATTTCTTGTTACCCAGATATTTCAACCTGTAGCAGTAGAAGTCTTCGGTCGCATCCGAAGTATCTTTAATGTAGAAGGTCGCGTTGCCGTTGGTGCCGCTGGCCGCATAGCTCTCAGTGATATTCGAAACGACACCCTTGATATAGACGACGGGGCTTTGGACATTGTTGCCAAGCGTATTCAGGTACGCCAGGACACCCGCCACGCTATACGGATCCTCCTTTGTACCGCTACCGGGGGTAAGTTCACCCGCTTCGCCCTTCTGCTTGATCTTGAAGGCAGCCCTGGCAAGGCCCGTGGAGAAGACGATATAGCCCTCACGGTCATTGCCGGCGTTGGACTTGACGGAGAAAGTAACGGTCTCGCCGTTCTCGGAAGCCGCACCCGCCTCGGGGTTGACGGCATCAACCCAGTCCGGCTTGGCATAGACCACCCAGCCGCGGCCCGCCTGGATGGACACGGTCTGGACGGAGGCGCCGGCCTCCAGGTTGACGAATGCAGGCTCGACCTTGACGGTCGGGAGCAGCGGCTTCTCCTTGTTTTCGCAGGAGAAAAACAGCGGAAGCGCCGCCGCAAGCGCGAAAAGCAGATGTTTGAGTTTCATCTTGAATGGTTTTAATTATAGATAAATTTAATTGTCTGGATAGTCTTACAAATATAACCAAAATTTTTGTCATTCTATCTATCATTATCCAAACTCATCACTTTTTTCAACCTGGTGCCAGGTTATATTGAAAAAGCGGCCCGTCCGGTGAGGGACGGGCCGCTTGGAATAAGATTACGGAACAAGTCCGGAATGACGATGCAGTGGCCGGGAAGGTCTAGCTTACCTCTTCGATGGAGGTCTGGTCGATGTAGATAAATGCACCGGCGCCGTTGCTGCCAGTAAACCAGCCGGTCACACGGACCTTCTTGCCATTTAGCTCGGGCTTCAGGGCCGAATTGTTCCGGAGACTACCCTTGATGTTGTCTACGCCGTCCAGGACGAGGTTGGTATAGCTACCGTCGACAACGTAAGTTCCGACTGCCGTGATGTAATCCGCCGGATGCGGATCCACGGAGAAGAACGAACCGAACGTTGCGGTGATATCCTTCGGGGTAAGCGCAGGCAATGTCGCACCGCTCTCCACGACGGTCACGGTCGGGGCCGACGCGGACTCGTGCAGGTGGTTGTAGACGCTGATCTTGCCGGAGGCCGTCACGATATCACCCACGGCAGGCATTGTGGCCGGCTTGTACAGGTAGAAGTAGTTCGTACCGTCGGTCACGATGGCAGCATCATTCTTCGACGTAACGAAGGCGACTATGGCCGTCAGTTCGAAGTCAGCATCCTTCGCCAAAGCGGCGATAGTGCTGAGGTCGGTGTACTGGATGGTCGGTACTTCGGCCTCGCCCTCGATCATCTCGGTGAAGACGATGTTGACGTGCTTGCCACCGGAGACGGACTGCGTGTACCCACGGACAGTCACCTTCTTGTCAAGCATCGCATTGAGGTCGAAGCTGGCAGGAAGCTGGTAGGCGGAGAAGTCGGCATCAGTATAGTCATCCAGGAAGAGATTGACATAGGTACCGCTCTGCTTCGGCGTTGCGGTAAACTGCACATATTCCATCTTGATGGCATCCGCGATATTGGTGCCGGTCTTGCCGCTGATGGAAGCCTTCAAGGCGGCGAGTCCTTCCTGGTCGAGGACCTTCGGGGACGGATACGTAACGGTGCCCGTGCCCTCGGAAATCTTGTTCTCCAGGTCAAAACCGCCTTCCTTGCCGTCGCAGCTCAGCTGCGCGCCGAAGTTGTAAGCGCCGGTCGCATTGATAATCTCGATCTCGTCGCCCAGCTTGTAATTCTCGGCCTTGAACGATGATCCATAGTAGCAGAGGATGGCGCCCGTCGCGTCAGCAAGGACGTAACCGCGTTTGCAGATGGCCATCACAGTTCCCTTGACGTGAGCGTAGCTGGTCTGGAGCGCTTCTGCAATCGTCATCAGGTCGGGAGCATTCGCACCCTGGCTGACAGTAACATCGATTTCGGAAGCATCCTTACCGGAAGCGGAAGCGATCTTGATAATGCCTTCACGCGGGATCACGTCCTCATTGGGGGCGGCGCGGAAGGTCATGATGGTCGTATCGGCCGGATTCGGCTCCGTCTTGGACGGAACGCCCGCCTTATATTCCGACCCGGAGAGGGAAATCCAGTCGGGGCATTCCTTCACGAAGGTACCTTTGCCCTTGAAGGCAGCCTTGAGGGTAAACTCCGCACCGTCCTTGGAGAGGTCCTTGAACTCGGCAGGGTCGACCTTCAGCAGGGACTTGACGATCTTGAGGACCGTGACGTCGACGAGCTCGACCGTCCCGTTGTAGGTAGTCTTCGGGCCCTGGACGGTGATCACGTCGCCCACCTCGATGCCGAGGCTGGAGAAGTTCTTGGTAGCGCCGTCTTTGTCGAGGGTACCGTAGATGTAGATCTCGTCGTTGCCGTCGTTGAGATACCAGTTACCGTACGTCGTATTGGCGATGGAGGTGCAGGTACCTGTCACGGTGAAGGTCTTGCCGTCAGGACCGGCAATCACCTCGGCACAGGACGCCTTCTGGGCTTCCATCGAGCCCTGGCGGACCATAATGTACTGAATCTGGTTGCCGACATTGATCTGAAGTTCCTGCTCGCGGCCGTAATTGACGGAAGCGGCCGTGAAGACGATCTTGCCGCCGCCCATTTCGCCCGAAAGGGCGGAAGCGGTGAGCCAGGTGGGAAGTTCGGCGTAAACCTTATTTTTGCTGTCAACGAGGACGCTTTGGGCAAAAGACCAGGCCTGTTTCGCGACATAGTTCACCTCGACCGATCCGCCTTCCAGCGGGATCGAGACGAAGGTCTTGTCGACCATGAAAGAATTGAGGGAAGTGGGCTCTTCCTCCTGGCAGGAAACCAGCAGACAAAGGGAAGAGACGATCGCAGCGAAAATATATCTGAATTTCATAGTGCCTTCCTCCTATTAGTTAAACATATACTTGAGACCCACAGAAGCATACCAGCACTGCCCGATGCTGTAGACGGGCACCCAGGTTTCGACGTTGCCGACCGCCTCTGGGGTGGAGAAGGTGGCATAGCCGTCAGCATCGGCCCCCTCGTACTTGAGGATACGGCCAGAGTTGAGCTTGGCATTCATCGTCTTGGAGATACCGGAGCTGGCCTTGAAGATGTTGGTGAGGTTCTTCAGGTCGAAGCTGACCTGGATCTTGTTGACGCTGTTCTTGATGCGGAACTTGAAGTCGTGCTTGTAGGAGAAGTCGAGCCTGTGCACCCACGGGGAATACACGCTGTAGGCCTCTGCATACTGACCTCTGTGCTTGGAGAGATACTTGTCGCTGTGGACATACTTGAGGAAGCGGTCACGGTCGGCATCGCTGACGAAGCGGAATTCGCCGTCGGCGATTTCCTTGTCGGTCGGGATGTAGAGGGCGTCATACTGATAGCCGTCTCCGTTCATGTCATTGGCAAGCATATAGGAGTAGTTGTACCCGCCCCTCCAGGCCTCGTAGATGAGACTGAAGTGGTTGCCGCAGTGATCGTGGGCCGTAGCGGAAGCCACGATGCGGTCGGGAGTCACGTACTGCGAATTATGCAGGGGGATGTTGTTCGGGCCCTTGCTCGTGGGGACGTAGGTAAAGGCCGATTCGGCGTCAGAGCCGGGCATACCGGTAATCTCCTTCCTGCTCGTATGCGTGTAGGCGGCGAAGAGGCTGATCTCAGGAATCGGCTGCATCCGCACCTCGGCGGAAACGGTGTAGCCGTAGCCTCGGTTGGTATTGGTCAGGACGAAAGCCTTGGTACCGTTACGGAAGTTGGACGGATAGATGGGCCGGTTGTCGGCGCCGTTGAAGGTCGCGAAGCCCTCGACGGGACGGATGCTCCAGTCAGAGATCATCACGTCATTGACCATCTTGTTGAAGATACCCTCAACCGTGATGCTGAACGGGAAGGAGGTCGGGAAGCTGTAATCGATGGCGAGAGAAGTCTTCCAGACCTGCGGCATCTTGAACTTCGGATCCACAGCGGCGATGCTCGAAGGGACGGTGCCGTCCTCGGGGCTGACCGTGGAGGGGAAGCCCATTCCGATAAGCTTCTTCTGGAGTTCTTCACGAGTGAGGATACCGCCGGCGAACTGGCTCATATCGATATAACGGTTGCCGCTGGAATCGGTCGTATAGGCTCCCGTATAATTGGCATAGCCACTTGTCGGCGCGTTCTTCGAGCCGTCCCAGATCTTGGTCTTGTTACTGAAGGCGACCTTGGACTGGACCATACCGCTGTTGGTAGGCATATTGGTGAAGAACACGAGCGGAATACGGCCCGAGAACAGACCGGTACCGCCGCGGATCTTGAGGGACTTGTTGCCGAAGACGTCATACACAAAACCGAGGCGGGGCGATACCGTCACGTTGGCCTTGGGCCATTTGCCGGTGTCGATGTGCTGCTCGGTATAGTCGTAGGTCTTGGGATAGTAGACGAGGTCGTAGATGGCCTGGTTGGTCATCAGGTCCTTGTTGTCGAAGAAGAGGCCGTCGAGACGCAGGCCGCCGGTGAGTTTAAACCGGTCGGTCACCGCCCATTCATCCTGGACGTAGATACCGAGCTTGTGGAACTGGACGCGGGCGGCGGGATTGGTCTCGCCGTCATAACCATAGGTGAGAGCG
>JAFZAI010000079.1 GCA_017557325.1 Bacteroidales bacterium | reverse complement strand
TTTCTCTCCCGCATCGAGGAAATCGGCCCCGGAGGTGAACCAGCGGGATTCGTAGAATTCGTTGTAGTCAGGCAGGTAAATCTTGGGGAAATAACCCGCCACCTTGCCGTCGGAAATGACGACGGCGCAGTTGTAGAGCTTGTTGCGCTTGCGGATCGGCGCGCCGACGACAACAGCGATCCGGAGCCCTTCCGTATAGGCCCGGATGGCCTCGATGCCCTCGCCGGAAGCCTCGATGAGACGGCTGTTGGCAAACAGGTCGCCGCAGGTATATCCCGTTACGGAGAGTTCCGGGAAGGCAAGGATGGAAATCCCCTGCTCTACGGCTTCTCCGATCATCCGGCAGATCTCGGCGACATTGGACTTGACGTCAGCGACCCGCACCACCGGCGATGCGGCGGCCACCCTGATATATCCCAGATTATTCACGCTACAGATTTTCTATAAGTTTGGCAAACAGCAGCGACATTTTGTCGGCCGCGGCATTGGCGGCACGGACGATAGCCTCGCCGTCCGTCACATAATCTTCATCCTCGGTATCGTGTGCCACATCGGTAATGACCGACATTCCAAAAACGGGAATGTCGCTGTGACGGGCCACGATTACCTCCGGGGTCGTGCTCATTCCGACCGCATCGGCGCCTGCAATCCGGAAGAAACGATATTCGGCCGGGGTCTCGTAAGTCGGCCCCGTGCAGGCAAGATAGACGCCTTTCCGCAGCTTGATCCCGCGCTCGGCCGCAATCTTTTCCGCAAGAGCAATCAGCGCAGGGTCATAGGGACGCGTCATATCGGGGAAACGCGGGCCGAAATCGTCCAGGTTGGGGCCGATCAGCGGGTTGGGCTGCAGGTTGATGTGGTCGGTGATAATCATCAGGTCGCCGACCGAGAATGCGCGGTTGGTGCCGCCGGCCGCGTTGGAGACGAAAAGATACCGGATTCCCAGCACTTTCATCACGCGGACTGGAAGGGTGACCTGCCACATCTCGTATCCTTCATAATAATGGAACCGCCCCTGCATCGCGAGGACTTCTTTGCCGCCGAGGGTGCCGGAGATGAAATTGCCGGCGTGGCCGATAGCAGTGGACACAGGGAAGCCGGGAATCTCCCGGTAGGGGATAGTCAGAGGGTTCTGGATCTCGGCGGCGAGTTTGCCGAGGCCGCTGCCGAGAATGATGCCGACAACCGGCTTGCGCTCTCCGAGCCTCGCTTTGAGGCAGTCGGCGGCGGCGTATATGTTGCTTAGAATATCCATTTCTATTGCATTTGGATTGGTTAAAGTGCTTCTATCATTGCGGTGAAGAGGGCAGTCATACGGTCGGCGGCAAGGTCGGCCGCGGCGATCACTTCTTCGCCGTTGTTTTCAAAATCATCGGCGTAGTCATCGTGCGCCTCATTGGTGATGACCGACATCCCGAAAACGGGAATGCCGGCGTGGCGCATCGCGATCACCTCCGGGACGGTGCTCATCCCGACGGCATCGGCCCCGACAGTGCGGTAAAACCGGTATTCCGCCGGTGTCTCGTAGCACGGGCCCGTGTCCGCCAGATAAACCCCTTCGCGAAGGGCAATACCCCTTTCGGCTGCCACCTTTTTCGCCAGGGCGATAAGGGCGGGATCATACGGGCGCGTCATATCGGGAAAACGCGGGCCTAGGGCATCCTTGTTGGGGCCGATCAGGGGATTGGGAATCAGGGAGATGTGATCCTTGAGGACCATCAGGTCGCCGATGCGGAAATCGTAATTGACGCCGCCGGCGGCATTGGAAACGAAAAAATACCGGATGCCGAGAGCCGCCATTACCCTTGCGGGAAGTACGACCATCTCCATCGGGTATCCTTCATAGCTATGGATGCGGCCCTGCATTGCCAGGACATACTTGCCCCCCAGGGTGCCGGCCACAAAAACCCCTTTGTGCCCGATGGCAGTGGACACAGGGAAGCCCGGAATGTTTTTGTAGGGAATTTCGACGCGATCCCCGATGCTTTCGGAAAGTTTCCCGAGTCCGCTCCCCAACACTATACCCACAAAAGGACGCTGCTCCTTCAGTACTGAACGCACGTAGGAAGCAGCAAGGGAAATGCTGTCCACGTCTACGCTATAGTTCTTCGAATGAAACATCATCGGCCGGCGCAGCCGGGCCGCCTTCCTCGCTCAGAAAGTTCTGCTTGATATAAGCAATGGCATCCTGAAGGCCCTCGACGAATTTGTCGAAATCTTCCTTGTAGAGAAAGATCTTGTGCTTGTCAAAGGTAAAGGACCCGTCCCGCTCGGTGCGCCGCTTGCTCTCGGTGATCGTCAGGTAGTGGTCATTATTGCCCTTGGTCGCCTTGACATCGAAGAAGTAAGTCCGTTTCCCGGCCCGTACGGGCTTGGAGTAGACGTCCTCCGAATTCTCGCGGGGTGCGAAACCCCTCTCATAATTGTCGTTGTTGTACATAATCGTACAGAATTAAAAAGTCAAATCGTACAAATATAAAAAACAAAATTTGAAATGCAATCATTTTTCTGTGAAAATTTTCTTCTAAATAGTTGATTTTTAATAATTCCCCCTCCCGTTCACGAGGCCACGGGCGGCCACTAATACAATGGATTTTTCGAATTAATTTAATTTCGTTATCTTTGTATGATTCAAACACGCTATTCTAAGTATGTCAAAAGGACTCAAGATTGCTTTATACTGCGTTGGGGGACTGATCCTCGCCGGGGGAATTGCGGCAGCTGCCGTGTATTTTCCGGCCTTGAAGCAGGCCAGTCATTACAGCGACGGCATTACGCCGGCGTTTTTCGCGAAATATCCGTCCGGCGACCGGCCCGTTTATTTTGTTCACGGCCCGGTCAGCACGCTGTCGATAGACGGCAAGACTACTTCTTTCTCCGCCGACGGACAACTGATCCAGGAGGAAGGCCTAACCCGCGTCTACGATGAGGAAGGCCGTTTCAACGGATTCAGCATCGAGGATTCCGAGGGCAAAGTCTCCTGCTCTTACGACGCCAACAACCTCCTTACCGCCAAGGTCGAAGATTTCGACTTCAGCAAGGGCTCGTACGCCTATCTATACGACGAGGACGGCAACCTGACCGAGGAGATGCTGATACTCTCTGAGGGGGATTCCGTCTCCGTTTCGCTGACGCGTCGCTATATTATTATGGTGAAGGATGCTTATAAGAACTGGACGCTCCGCCGTACGCCCGACGGGCGGCTGGAAGAGCGTACGCTCACTTACGAGGAAGACCCCGAAGGGCAGAAAGCCCTCTATCCGGAGATCAGCCGCCTGGCCTATACGCTGCTCCGCAAAAAGAACAGCCCGGTGACTCTGCGCATCCTTGGAGAACGCTACCTTGCATTGGGAGAGGTTGAAAAAGCGATGCCGCTGATTAATAAGGCTGTAGAGGCGGAGGATCCCGAAGCCATTTACCTGCTGGCCCGCTGTTATGCGGAGGGCCTCGGCGTGGAGAAAGATCCCGAGCAGGCGACGCAACTCTATGAGGATGCGGCCGAAAAAGGCAGCGTCCCCGCCACCATCCTGACCGCCGACCGATTCTTCGACGCCAAACAATATGAGCGCGCCCTCCCGATGCTGGAGAAAGCGGCGGATGCCGGTGACGCTGTCTCAGCCCTCCGGCTTGCAGACTGCTATCGCAACGGCTGGGGCGTTTCTCAGAACCAGAACGAAGCGCTTTCCTATTACCGGAACGCATCTTCGGTGGGCAACCTGCTGGCCATCAACCGCCTGGGGACCTGCTATGAGAACGGCCGTGGCTGCGAGGTGGATTCCCTCAGCGCCTTCAAGGCCTACCAGTTAGCGGCGATGTTCGGCCAGATGAATGCCCAATACAATCTGGGAGAATGCTACCGGAAAGGGATTGGTACGGAAGTCGATCGCTTCAAGGCCCGCCAGTGGTATACCAACGCATCCAATGCGGGTTCCACTGCGGCCAGAACCGCTCTTGCCGAGATGGAGAGCGAGGAGTTGAATCCGGAATTCAATGATACGCCCTCGGAGGAGGGCGACAGGCCTTCGGTCGATTACAAGGAATATTTTAATTTCTAAAGCCATATGAAGAAAATCATCGTTTTAGCAGCAGTCCTGTGCGCCTGCACGGGTAGCCTGCTTGCCCAGGAAATTACCCCCGAGGTCAAGGCCCGGGCTGCCGAAATCGTCTCCAAAATGACGCTCGACGAGAAGATCGGCTACATCTCCGGAGACCAGGACGGCTTCAGCATCAAGGCCGTTCCCGGCGTCGGACTGCCGCAGGTCCTGATGGCCGACGGCCCCCAGGGCGTCCGTAACCGCACCCACAGCACGCTGTATCCGTGCGGCGTCGCCGCAGCAGCCAGCTGGAATCGCGAAGCGGCTCATCTGATGGGGCAGGGTATCGGTCGCGATGCCCGCGCCCGTGGCGTAGCCATTATGCTGGGCCCCGGCGTCAACATCTACCGCAGCGCGCTCTGCGGCCGTAATTTCGAATACTTCGGAGAGGATCCTTACCTTGCCTCCGAAACGGCCCTCCAGTATATCCTGGGTATGCAGGAGATGGGCGTCATCGCCACCATCAAGCATTTTGCGCTCAACAACAGCGAATTTGACCGTCACGGGATCAGCTCCATCGTAGATGAGCGGACGATGAACGAAATCTACTTCGAGACCTTCCGCAAGGCCGTCGAGAAGGGCAAGGTCGGCGCCGTGATGACCAGCTACAATATGGTCAACGGTCAGCACGCCCCCGAGTGCTCCTGGCTTATCAAGGAGAATCTTCGCGAGAAATGGGGGTTCGAGGGGATCGTGATGTCTGACTGGACCTCGACCTATTCCACCCTTGGCTGCTTCCAGGGAGGACTGGACCTGGAAATGCCGCGGATGCTGGTCTACCGCGAGGACATTCTCAAGAATATGCTCGCGAACGGTGTCATTTCCGAGACGGAACTGGATGAGAAGGTGCAGCACATCGTGCAGACGCTCATCGCCTTCGGCTTCCTCGACAAACCCCTCAAGGATGAATCCATCCCGGAGGACAGCGAGGAGTCCCGCAAAGCTTGCTACGACATCGCCGTCGAGGCGCCTGTGCTGCTGAAAAACGAGGGGGCGCTTCCCCTCAAGGGCGGCAAGAAGAATTCCGTGGTCATCCTCGGTCCGATGCTCGACATTATGCCGTGCGGTGGCGGCAGCGGGGAAGTGCATCCTATCGATGGCAGGAGCATTACCATCAAGGATGCCGTTTCCAAACTGGACGCAAAAAAATTCGACATAACATGCCTGGAGCCCAGTTTCGGCTCATATGACCGCGGCGCCATACGCAAGGCCTCTGCTGTTGTTGTGGCCGTCGGCTTCACCAAGAAGACGGAAGGTGAGGGGCACGACCGCCTGTTCACCCTTCCCGAAGGCCAGGACGCCCTCATCGAGATGGCCCTGGAGAACAACAAGAACGTTATCGTCGTTGTCGTCAGCGGGGGAGAGGTCGATATGTCGCGCTGGCACGACCGGGCTTCCGCCATCCTGATGACCTGGTATGACGGACAGGACCTCGGTTCCGCCGTCACGGCCATCCTGACCGGGCAGGTCGCCCCTTCCGGCAAGCTCCCGTTCACGGTCTGGGGTACCCTGGAGAACAATCCGACCTATGCCTCTTATCACCCGACAATGACGGCTTTCAATGCCAAGAAAGGCACCCGTCACGCCGCCCGCTTCGAGCGTTATCAGTATACTGAATACGCAGAGGGCGTGTTTATGGGCTACAGAGGTGCCGAGCATTTCGGACACACCCCGCTCTATCCGTTCGGCTACGGACTCAGCTACACCACCTTTGATTATACCGATCTCGCCGTGACTCCTGCCGGAGACGGCTTCGACGTGAGCTTCACGGTTCGCAATACCGGAGGTGTGGATGCAAAGGAAGTCGCGGAGGTCTATGTCGCCCCCATCGAGCCGAAGATCCTGCGTCCCGCGCGTGAACTGAAAGAATATCAGAAAGTGTTTGTTCCGAAGGACGGCAGCGCATCCGTCAAGGTCCATCTGGACCTCAGGGCCTTCTCCTTCTACGATACCAATCTTCACGACTGGGCCTTTGACTCAGGCAAGTATCGCATCGAGGTCGGCCGCTCGTCGGCGGACATCGTTCTGTCGCAGGAGGTTACGCTGTAAGGAAGGAGATTCCTTCGCTTCGCTCGGAATGACAATAATTTCGGTCGGAGTGACAAAAGAGATGGTCGCTATGACAAAAGAGATGGTCGCAAAGGCCATCTCTTTATTTTTCGTCTAAGCCGACTTTCTAATAGACGAATTTGAATTCGTCCAGCCAGAGAGTGCTGCCGTCGCCGCCGGTGAAATAGTCACCGCCGTCGGAAGGCGTCGCGGCGATGATGACGTGCTTCGGAGTGCGATCGTCACGATAGTCGATGTTCAGGTGGAACCGCACGTAGCCGTCCGTTTCCTTGGTGAGACGGAGGCGGCCGAGGCCGATGATGTGCGGATCGTTGTCATCGAGGAAGGTCTCGGTGACGGTATTGATGTGAAGCGGCTCGTCCCAGTCGCCCAGGCAAACCAGGATGTAGCCCCGGTCCAGCTGACCTTTGCGGTGCTGGTAGGGCTTACGGGCATAATTGATCTTGACGGGCTTGTAGCAATAATATCCTTTCAGGGATACCGGCCGGGAATGGAAGGGAATGCCCCAGGTGATCTCGGCGCCCTTGGTGCCGATCAGTTTGACCCAGCTGCCGGTATAGATTGCGCCGGCCGCAAAGGCCCACAGTACATTCTGGCTCTTGAGTTTGGCGGCCGCCTTTCCGGGGCCCGGGACCGCGACGAATTCCTCGTCCGGCGTAGTACCGTTCATTCCGAGCAGGCTGAGGCCCTTGTTGGCCGTGCCCCATACGCGTTCCGATGCGCTGGATGCGGCGAACCATTGCCCGCCTTTCTTGTACCACTTGTCGAATTTCATATTTTCAATCTGCTCCTGGGCCTGCGCAAACCCCGCAAAAAACACCAGTGCAAAAGCCGCAATCAAAAAACGTTTCATTTTTGTTACAATTTAACCGGGTGCAAATATATGGAAAAATAGTGCCAAAAGCAAAGACACCGCTTGTCATTTGTCGAAAAAAATGTAAATTTGTGAATCCGTTAAGTGGAACTAATTATATAAAGATATGACAAAGGTCAGATTCATTCTTCTTGCGGTCGCTGTATGCCTGAGCACCGCCGCATTCGCCCAGAACAGTGTCCCCACCGAAGCCGAGCTCGCCGCCCAGAAGAGCCAGGCAGCGGTCGACCAGGCCAAGAAAGAGGCCCAGGCCCAGGCCCAGGAGACCAAGGCGCAGGTCAACGCCAGCAAGGATGCCATCAATGCCAACAAGCAGTCCATCTCCGC
>JAFZAI010000078.1 GCA_017557325.1 Bacteroidales bacterium | reverse complement strand
GGCAATGTTCCCGGCACTGAAACCGAGACGGGCCGTGAAGGTACCGGGCTCAGCCACCCAGGCGTGGGCGTCGGCGTCGAAGTACTGAAGGTCCTCCTCCTTGACCGTAAAGGTCACCGTCTTCGACTCGCCCCTCTGGAGGAATACCTTCTCGAAGCCCTTCAGCTCTTTCTCGGGACGAAGCACGGAAGCCTCGTCATCGGAAATGTAGAGCTGAACGACCGTAGCGCCGGCTTTGTCGCCGGTATTCTTCACGGGAACGGTCACTTTCAGAGAGCCTCCCTTCCCCAGGGATTTGGCACTGAGACGTGCCTCGCCGAGTTCGAAGGCCGTATAGCTCAGGCCGTGGCCGAACGGGAAGAGCGGCTTGATGCCCTTGGTGTCGAACCACCTGTAGCCCACAAGGATTCCTTCGCTATAGAAGGTTTTGCCGTTATTGGGGAAGACCATACCTTCCTGGTGTGCCGGGCAATCGGCGAGGGCCACGGGCCAGGTAAACGGGAGGTGGCCTGAAGGATTCACGTCGCCCCAGAGCACATCCGCAAGGGCGTGTCCGGCTTCGCTGCCGCCGTGCCAAGCCTCAACGATGGCATTCACGGAGTCCACCCACGGCATCGCAACAGGATTGCCGCTGATGAGGATAACGGCCGTCCTGGGGTTGGCCGCCACGAGGGCGCTGATCACTTCATCTTGACCGTAAGGGAGTTCCAACCCCAGCCGGTCCTTGCCTTCGCAGTCCTGATTCTTGGACTTATTAAGACCGCCGATGAAGAGGACGATATCCGCCTCTGCCGCTTCCGCAACAGCCTCCGCAATCAGTTCCTCCGGACCCCGGCTTTCGCTCAAGTCCTGCCCGGAGGCAACGCCGTTGTAGGAATTGTCGGTACTGCCAACATAGCCGCGGACCCACTTGACGCTGGCCCCAGCGGCCTCGGCCCGCTCGGTAATGCCGATGAGCGGGTAGATCTCGTGCTGGGCCTTGAGGGACGAACTGCCGCCCCCGACAATCATACTCTTGATGGCGTTCTCGCCCACGACGAGGATCTTCTTCGCCTCGGGCGCGATGGGCAGCAAGCCCTCGTTCTTGAGAAGGACGATTCCTTCACCGCCGATCCGGCGGGCGGCCGCATAGTGCTCAGGAGAGTGCAAACTGCCAGCAGGCTTATTCGGATTCATCGCCGTGCGGTGAATTAGGCGCAGGACCCGGCGCACCTTGTCGTCGAGTTCCTCCGTACCCACTTCCCCGCTGCGGATCTTCGCCAAATACGGGTCGGCCAGGAAGTAACTGTCGTAGGAATTGGTCTTGCCCATCGTGAGACCGTCGGTCCAGGTGCCGAACTCAAGGTCCACCCCGTTGTGGATGGCCTCGTCGGTGTTGTGCACGCCGCCCCAGTCGCTGATAACAGCCCCGTCAAAGCCCCATTCGCCTTTGAGAATCTCCATGAGGAGACGGTGATTGTGGCTGACGTGCTGGCCGCGGTAGCGGTTGTAGCTCGACATAATCGACCAGGAGCCGCCCTCCTGCACCGCCTTCTTGAAGGCCGGCAGATAGATCTCATACAGCGCCCGGTCGTCGAGGTCGACATCCACCGTGTGACGGTGCGTCTCCTCGTTGTTGAGGCAGAAATGCTTGACACAGGTCGCAACGCCGTTGGCTTGGACACCCTTGACATAAGGGACGACCATCTCTCCGGCCAGGTAGGGATCCTCGCCCATATACTCGAAATTGCGCCCGCCCAGCGGGGTGCGGAAGATGTTGACGCCCGGCCCCAGCAGGACATCCTTCTCCCGATAGCGGGCTTCTTCACCGATAGATTTGCCGTAGAGGGCCGCCATATCGCGGTTCCAGGTAGCCGCAAGGCAGGTCAGGGCCGGGAAGGCCACGCAGGAGTCGCTGGTCCATCCGGCCTGGCTCCATTCGTCCCAAAGGACCTCGGGACGGATTCCGTGCGGGCCGTCGGTGCACCAAAGCTCCGGAATTCCCAATTCCGGCACGCCGGCGCTGGAAAACTTGCTCTGGGCGTGGATCATCTTCACCTTCTGCTCTACGCTCAGCTTCCCGAGCGTCTCCTCGACCCACCGCTCCGTATCGTCGCCGGTGGTAGTATGACCGACACAGGATACCAAGGCCGCAATTCCTGCCAGCCAAAAAATAATCTTCTTATTCATATACTTTTTCATAATTCGTTGCCCCAGACATAGAATTCGGCCAGCGAGGCGCCCTTGTTGCCGGGATTGATGGATGTGGCGCTCTGGTTGTAGGCACCCCGCCAGATAAACCGGATATAGCGCGCGGCGTAGGCGCCGGACAGGTAAATATCCTGTATGGTCTTGTACGGGAGGTCGGTCGGGCCGAAATCCTCGCTGACGTAATAGTCATCATCGTTCATCCCGGTTTCGGAGGTCAGCGTATGGGCGAGCTGCATCGTCACCGTATGCGGCGGTGTGCGCGGATCCGAGGCGAGATTAGTGATGTCCTTGAGCCGGTTGACGAATTCAAAGCCGCGGACGGTCATTTCCTTACCCAGGTCAAATACGATATAGAACGGGGCATAGCGGATCTCCTCCGGCGCCGAGGTATTGTAGTTCCAATAGGTCTTCGGATCACCGTCAAGCATATGGGAGGCAAAGCCGGTAAGGATGCCCTTGTTGGTTTCACCGGGCGACTCGGAAGAGACATAGACGAACTGCCAGAGGGTACGGTCGAGGAGCACGGGCTCGGCGAGTTTTATCTTCCGGACCAGCACATAGACCGTACTGTTGAGCTGCGAGAATTCCACCCGGTCGGATCCGGTGACCGTCCCCAGCGAAATCGGCAGGACGTGGATATCTTCGTCCGGAATCAGCTCACTGCGAATGGTCACGGCGAAATCCGAGGATTTCTTGCCGTATCGGGGCATAATGACCGGCTCGGTATCGAGTGTCACGGCCTCGGAAGGAAGAAGGGAATACATCGTCCCGTGGGTCGTATTGTAGGCAGCCAGCCGGTCAGGAGTAATCGCCATCATCACCTTCAGGGGCTGGTCGGAGACCGATTCGGCAGATGCGACCAGGCGAACCGTAAGGGAGGCAGGCTCGGTCAGTTCGATCACTTCATTCAGGTCAACGAGGCTCACGATACCCAGCACGGCGGGCTGGTCGAGCGGCACCTTGTATTCGGTGTCGATTTCCTTGCAGGCTGCGAGCGCAAGGAGCGCGGAGACCGTTATCAATATCTTTTTCATAACAGGACGATATCTGCATAAACCGGATTATGGTCGGAGGCCGCGGAAACGTCTCCAGCATCGGAGCGGGCCACGACGGCCGAACTCACGACACGGTATTTTGCCTTGTTGTTGAGCACCAGGACATAATCGAAACGGCCGTCTGTCGCGGCGATGGTCCAGCTCTTCTGCAATTCGGTCATCGCCGGCGTCGTCTTGCGGGTGTTGGTATCGGCCATCAGGACGACCAGCTTGGAGGATTCGCCATATTTCTCCGTTACATACTGGTTGAGACCCTCGGCGGCCATTACGGCCGAATTGGCCGTCGTATTGTCCAAATGGGCGGAAACCGCCACGAAATTCGCCGTCTCAATGACGCATATACTGCGCGGCTCACTGCCATCGTCACAGGGCAGTTTCTTTCCCCAGCGGTCTGTCACCGGGCCAAGGCGGGTCATCACACCGTTGCCGTACGTGCCGCCCTTGTAATTCATAGAGGCCTGGTAATTCCACTCCCACTCCGATCCCATCTTCTGCTCGGCAAAAACCTGCATCTGGTAGGTATTGTGGCGGGAATTGTTGCAGTCGAGTTCATTGAGCCCGACCACATCGGCCTCCAGACTCTTCAGGATGGACGCACAAAGCGGACTGCTGTCGGCCATAAACTTGCTGAACACGCCGACATTGTACTGGACGAAGCGGATGGCGTCCGGAGATTTCTCGTACATCTTGCCGGATCCACCCTCGGTGTGGAGCGGATGATCCGCATCGATGAAAGGGATGTGTTTCCGGCATGCGACAGCACCCGATACCAGGCAGACTCCTATCAATATAAATAGTAACCGTTTCATAACTACCATTTCGGATTTTGTTTGAGCGTTCCCTTGCTGAGGGAGATGTCGTTGGAGGGAATGGGGTAATAATAATCCCGCCCCTCGTCCCATTTGCCCTTCTTTCCCTTGAGAGGCAGGACGCAGCCGGAAGTGCCGCCGTCGAGGACAATGTCTTCCCCGAGTTTGAGCTTCAGCGTTGCCCCGGTCGAGGGCTTGGTGCCGCTATAGAGCGTCACATCCAGCGTACCGTCGCCGTCCAGATCGTAATCACCTTCCCCGGGAAAATACATTCCCTTGAATTCCTGCGTAAAGGCCTGACCTTCCTTCCACCGCATCATATCCCAGTAGCGGAAGCCTTCCTTGGCGAGCTCGATGGTCCGTTCGCGGCGGATTTCGAGAATAATCCCCTTGTTGGCGCCTGACACGCCGGGATAACCGGTCTCCGGGGCGCTGAGGAAGGGATCGGGATTGTCATTGGAGGCCTGCAGGCTGAGGTTCGGCATCCCGACGCGGTCGCGGAGTTTCTTGATGGACATATCGATGTCGGACTGCTTCAGGGTCCCGAGTTCTGCCAACGCTTCGGCATAGTTGAGATAGACCTCGGCGCTGCGCATAATGATCAGATCGTTGTACGAGAGGCCATATCCATCCGCACCGGCAGAGACACTCTGCACATACTTGATGGACTGATAGCCCGTCACGCAGCAGGAGAAGGACGGAGCTTCCTTCTTCGTGCTTCCGAAACGGGTATAGCCCGGCGTACGGATGCTCTGGGAGAGCCGGGGATCGCGGTTTTTGGTCTCCTGGGAGAAGGTCATCGTCTCCCATCCCGCCTTGTCGGTAAACCGGGAGCCGTCTGAGCAGAGGTAACTCGCGACAATTTTCCGGGTCATTCCCGGATTGCCGTAATTGCCCAGCGTATAGAAGGTGCCGTTGTGCTTGACGCCGACGGCGGCGGAATAGTCGCGTGCGAGGATGACCTCGGTTGGATCGGCATTGTCTTGGGCAAAGAGCGTCAGGTAACTCAATCCCTTCCCGTCCGCGGTGCGAAGACCGTATCCGCTCGTCTCGATGAACTCCTTTGCGGCCGCCGCCCCCTGCTCCAGGTACCACTGCCAGGTATGTTCGGGATAGCTGATGTCGTGATATTTCCGGAAGGTTCCCTCGAAGAGGCAGACCCGGGATTTGAGCGCCAGGGCCGTCCACTTGGTCACGCGGTACACGTCCTTTTTGGTGCTGAGATGGGCGATGGCGTCATCCAGATCCTCCAGGATATGCTGCATCACGAATTCCCGGCTGTCGCGGGGACGGTACAGGTCATCCGAGGCGGAACCGAGCTGGTGGTCGAACCACGGCACGTCGCCGAAGCGGATCACCTTTTCGAAGTAGAACCACGCGCGGAAGAAATGGGCCAGGGCGTCATATCGCGCCTTGATTTCGGGATCCTCGCAGGCATTCTCCTCCAGCAGGGTATTCACGTCACGAAGCGTACCCCAGCTCCATCCCCCGCCCGAGGAGGGAACGACGCGGCTGCCATTGAGCTCGTCGGGGAGGCTCTGGAGCGCATAATTGTCGACGGCTTCCTCGTACAGGGATTCTCCCGGGAACATCGTGTACCACTTGTTGGAGAACGCCTGCAGGTCGGCTTCCGTCCGGAAGAATTCCGTCTCGGTCAGCGAGGACTGGGGATATTTATCCAGCCATTTTTCGCAGGATGTCAGGGCAATCAGTGCCAACAGGATATTTACTGTCTTCTTCATATTCCGTCCTCCGTCAGAAAGTGATGTCTATGCCGAAATAGCAGGTCTTCCGCCAGGGATACTGCCGGAGGGTCGTGCCGGTCTGGGCCTGTTCCGGATCGATATACACGGACTTGATGCCAGGGCAGATATACGCAAGATTCTCTCCGCTGAAATACAGCCGGAGCGCCTGGATGCCCGCCTTGGCGGTCCATTTCTTCGGCAGGGTATAGCCGACGGTGAGGTTCTTCAGGCGGCAGTAGGCGATGTTCTGAAGGTAGCGGTCGTTGACCGTAGAAAGCTCGCAGTTCTCCGCACGGGCGACGTGACCGCGGGGGCGAGGGAAATAGGCGTCCGGATTCTCTTCCGACCAGATCATCGTGTGGAAATTACGCGGGATATACGTCGCGTAAGGCCGTACGTACGGGCCCCAGAACAGGATAGCGTCTGCGGGTGGATACCAGTCCATATGGCCGATTCCCTGGAAGAAAATCGAGAAATCGATGCCCTGCCAGGCGGCCGTCAGGGTAAGGCCATAATTGAACCGCGGGCGGGAGTTGCCGAGAATCACCCGGTCGCCGGGACTGTCCACCCGGTCCTCTCCCTTGTCGACTTTGCCGTCGCCGTTCAGGTCGAGGTACTTGATGTCACCGGCGCGGAGCCCCTGCTCGTACTGGCCGATGATCAGGCTGTTGACCGCACTCTGGTCGACGGAATAAGCGGCAGCATCTTCGTCAGAAGCGAAGAGCCCGCCTGTCTTGTAACCCCAAATTTCACCGATCGTCATCCCTACGTAATAATTCTTGGCAAAGAGTTTCTCGGGATTGTCGAATTTGGTGATTTTGGTGACATAGTCGCTGAACACAAAGGTGGCGCTGTAGCTAAAGTCTGAGCCGGCCATCTTGAAGGAGTCCCGCCAACCGAGAGTCAGCTCATAGCCCATCGTGCGGAGGTCCGCGCAGTTCATCTTCGGGGAGGCGGCGCCATAGACGGCCGGAAGGGAAACGCCGGCCGTGAGCATATCCTTCGTGTCGCGGATATAGGCTTCGGCCGTAAAGGTAAGGCGGTTACCGAGGAAGGCCATATCCAGGCCGAGGTTCTGGTGAACGGCCTTCTCCCAGGTAAGGTCGGAAGAATTCGGGGCCGAGAGCGAGGCGATAGTCGGCTTGCTGTCGCCGCCGAAGAGATAGGTCTGTTCGCCGATATTGACCGTTCGGATATAGTCGTAGTAACCGACCTGCTGGTTGCCGAGCGAGCCGAAGGAATAGCGGATCTTAAGGTTGTCCCACCACCCCTTCACGGGGGTAAAGAATGGTTCCTCGCTGATGCGCCATCCGGCCGAAGCCGAAGGGAAATAGCCCCAACGGTGCCCTCGGGCGAACCGGGAACTGCCGTCGACGCGGAGATTGGCTTCCACCAGATACCGTCCGGCATAATCGTAATTGAACCGGGCAAAGAAACCTTCCAGCGCATATTCGTTCTTCCCGCCGCCGACCTCGGTTTTCTTGCCGGCCTTGCCGGTCTGCTCGAGGATGACAGGGTCATCGGTCAGCAGATCCAGGTCGCTCAGGTTTTCGCTGAAGAGGTAGTAGCCCTTCGCCGTAATGTCGGCATAGCGGCGGGTCTCGTAGTTAAAACCGGCCGTCGCCTTGATGTTGTGCTTGTCCTTGACCGAGGCGCTATAGGTCGCATAGGCATCCGCCTGAAGGAAACGGTTCTTGTTGCGGGATTCGCTCAGATAGTCCTCGCTCCGGTCTGAGGTAAGCGTCGAAATGATCCCGGGGTACTGCGAATAGGTCGTATTGACGCTCCGGTGCATCGATTGCACGGCATTGAGCATATAGGTGAAATCCACCTTGAGCTCCAGACCTTTGACGGGCCGGGCCGTGTATTCGGCCGTTGTGGAGAAGGTCTCATAGACATCCTTGTTCTTGTGGCCGCCCTTGTCCAGCACCGTCGTGTAGCCGTTCGCGACCCCGTAACTCGAGAGGGATGTAAAATCGATGCTGGTGCCGTCCGGATTGCAGACCGGGATGCTCGCAAGCGCGTGCGTCGTGGTCTGGTTGAAGGCGGTATTGACCCCCGATGTGCCCGGATAGGTATAATCCGACGCGTAGAAGGAGGTATTGAGGCTGAAGTCCGACCATTTGGTGACCGGGACGCTGAGCCTTGCGCGGAAGTTGTATTTGTTCTGGACGTCGCTATTCTGGCGGTAAATACCTTCCGTGCGGTCGTAGCCGGCAGAAATGTAGTATTTAATGTTCTTGGTGCCGCCGCTGATGGAGAGGTTATGGTTCATCATCGGGGTGATGTCCCGGAAGAAATGATGATACCAGTCGGTATTGGCATAATAGACATACGTGCTGCGGCCGTCCCGCTGGTCGATCACCGTCCAGGGGCGCTCGGGATTCTCGGTGCGGTCGTTGCGCCGGATCCACAGCTCGTACATATCCTCGTCGGTGTATTTCGAATAGTTGTATCCGGAATTGGCCCGGAAGAACAGGTCGTTGAGATAAACGGAGAAATAGCCCCTCGTCTCATAATCGGTCGACACGGTCGGGGAGCCCCAGCCGAAGCGGCCGTTGTAACGGACCGTCGCCTTCCCGTCCGCCTCCGTTCCCTGCTTGGTCGTGACGAGAATGACGCCGAATGAGGCCCGGGCTCCGTAAATAGCCGAAGACGAGGCATCCTTGATGACCGAGATCGTCTCCACGTCGGCCGGATTAACTCGGCTCAGATCCCCTTCGGAGCCATCCACCAGCACGAGCGGACTACCACCGGTGATGGAATTATAGCCGCGGATATTAATGGACGCCTCATTGCCGGGCCGCCCCGAAGACGTCGTGACATTCAGGCCGGGAACCGACCCCTGCAGCATATGCGTCAGGGTCGGGGACGTCCGGGTGTCCAGATCTTTGGAAGAGACCGTGGAAATGGCTCCCGTCAAATTGACCTTCTTCTGGGTACCATAGCCGACGACAACCAGTTCATCGAGGGCAAAATTGCTCTCCGTCATCGTAATGACAACCGGCCCGGCCACCGCAACCTCCACGCTCGCATCCTCATATCCGAGACAACTCAACCTGAGCGTCGTCTTCCCCTTGAACGGAAGCGTAAAACCGCCGTCCAAATCGGACGTGGCCCATCCCCCGCCCTGTGCATCTTGCACGGCAACTCCTGTCACCGGCTGCCCCTCCTTATCCACAACGCGCCCCTGAATCACCGCCTCAGGCCCCTGCGCCCACACGCTCACTAACGGCAACCCTCCCAGCAGCAACAGCAATACAATCCGAATCAGTTTATACATCTTAATGAAATTATCTTCTGTAATCAGTATCACAAAGATAACGATTTTTTAGCAAATGGAACATAGTGGAATATCGCTGCCGTGCTTTGGTTTATGGCCGTCGGCCATAAACGAAAGAACCCCGGTCGTCATTGACGATCGGGGTTCTCAAAGCACGGCAGCTACCTACTCTCCCAACTGGTGGGTCAG
>JAFZAI010000077.1 GCA_017557325.1 Bacteroidales bacterium | reverse complement strand
GCCGGCACCTTCGTTGCTTCGATTTTCTTTGAAAATCTTGCTAACACTACGGTGCGGCGCCTGATGGCGCCCGGCTTTGCCGGAATCAACCTTGTTGAGATAGAAGGACTCGAACCCTCACTGACAGAGCCAGAATCTGTAGTGCTACCATTACACCATATCTCAATGTGTCAAAAGGTGCCCAATTTGCGGGGGTCCGCCGAATTGGGACTGCAAAGGTACAACAATTTTTTGAATCTGCAAGAAAAACTTTTACATATTTTTCAGCAGCAGCACGGAGGCCTGGACGGAGCAGCCTTCGCCGCGGCCGACGAAGCCGAGATGCTCGGTGGTGGTGGCTTTGACAGAGACACAGTCAATCCCTACGCCGAGGATCGGGGCGAGGGTTTCCCGCATCCGGAGGATGTGCGGGGCGAGTTTCGGGGCCTGGAGGGCGATGGTGATGTCGGCGTTGCCAAGGCGGTAGCCCTTGCCGGTCATCAGGGAGACGACCTTGCCGAGGAGGAGTTTGCTGTCGATGCCCTTCCAGGCGGGATCGGTGTCGGGGAAGAGGTGGCCGATGTCGCCAAGGGCGAGGGCGCCGAGAATGGCGTCACAGAGGGCGTGGATGGCGACGTCGCCGTCTGAATGGGCCACGAAGCCCCTGTCCGAGGGAATCTGTACCCCGCCGAGCCACATCGGGAGCCCGGGAGCGAGGGCGTGTACGTCGTATCCGTTGCCGATTTTGAAGTCCATAACCAAAGATTTGTTGCAAAGGTAACGATAAAATTCGTATTTTTGTAAACTATCATCAGTAATGGATTATGGGAGTTTTTAATTTCGGTTTCTTCGGCGAACGGGAGCACAGGGTGTTCAACTACCGCCCCCGGTATTTCGATCCGGAGACGGAGAAACGCAAAGCGATGTTCGGTGACGTCGACGGTACGCTGGATAAAGAGCGCAAGGAGGGCACGTATGTCCCCGGCGCCAGCATCCGCGGGGCATTCCGGGATGGCAATTACAAGCGGACCCGGGGCTCCGGGACGAAGGTCCAGGCCATCATCGGCATCGTGACGCTGCTGCTGATCGCCGTGGTGCTGGTGTATATAACGAAGTTTTATAGTTTGTTGTAGATTCCGGAACAAGTCCGGAATGACGGGAAAATATGCAATTAAGGATCCTACCGGGAAATATCGCGAATATGATTGCGGCGGGGGAGGTCGTGCAGCGGCCTGCCTCGGTGGTAAAGGAGTTGATGGAGAATGCCCTCGATGCGGGTGCTACCGAGGTGAACGTTGCGCTGACCGATGCGGGGCGGACGCTGATCCGCGTCGTAGATGACGGATGCGGGATGTCCCCGGATGACGCCGTCCTTTGCTTCGAGCGGCACGCCACCTCCAAAATCGCCACGGCCGAAGATCTCAGCAACATCCTTACCTTTGGATTCCGCGGAGAGGCCCTGGCCTCCATCGCCGCGGTTGCCGAAGTGACGCTCCGGACCCGCCGCGAGGAGGACGAGGTGGGCTGCGAAGTGCAGTTCGCCGCCTCCGAGCACCTCTCTACAAAGGAGGTAGCGGCGCCTAAGGGCTCCAGTTTCAGTGTCCGCAATCTTTTCTACAACATTCCCGCCCGGCGCAAGTTCCTCAAATCCGACAACGTTGAATTCAAGCACGTCGTCGAAGAATTCACCCGGGTAGCCCTCACGAGGGAGGACGTGCGCTTCACCCTTTCGCACAACGGTCGCGACGTCTTCGTCCTCAAACAGGCCCAGTCGCTCAAGTTCCGGATTCAGGACCTGCTCGGTTCGGGTGTGGTCGGCGACATCCTGGATGTCACGGCCGACACCTCCACCGTCTACGTGAGCGGTTTCGTCGGCCGGCCCGAGAGCGCCCGCAAGACCCTCGGCAACCAATTCTTCTTTGTCAACGGCCGTTACTTTCGGAGCCCGTATCTCCATAAGGCCGTGATGAAGGCCTATGAGAACCTCATTCCCGAAGGGGTCACGCCTTCCTACTTCCTCTACCTGCAGATCGATCCCCATGCGATGGATGTCAACATCCACCCGACCAAGACCGAGATCAAATTCGAGGACGACAGCGTCATCTTCCAGATCCTCTTTGCGGCGGTGCGGCAGGCGCTCGGCAAATTCTCCCAGGCGGGAAGCATCGATTTCGACAACCCGGAGGACCTCACGATGCCCGTCATCGGCAAGCGCTTCGAGGAATACACTCCTACGCAAGCTCCTTCCATCGGATTCGACCCCAACTATGACCCCTTCGCGACACCGTCCGTTCCGGTGAATCCGCCGAAATTCCCCGAGACTCTCGCGCAGTCCGCGCCCTCCTGGCGTCCGGCCGAGAAGGAAGAATACGGCAAACTTTTCGAGGGTGCCGCGATGCCGAGCGGCCAGCTGATGATCCTCGGCGGCAAATACATTCTGTCCAAATCCCGCTCGGGGCTGCTGGTGACCAACATCCGGCGGGCACGGGAAAGGGTCCTGTTCGACCGCTTCCTCAGCGTGATTGCCAAGAATGGTCACGCCTCCCAGCGGGCCCTGTTCCCGGTGCAGGTCAATGTCGGGGTGGAGAACCGCCTGGTTTTCGATGCCAAGGCCGATCTGCTCTCTTCTC
Organism: Bacteroidales bacterium; assembly: GCA_017557325.1. Taxonomy (GTDB): domain Bacteria; phylum Bacteroidota; class Bacteroidia; order Bacteroidales; family UBA932; genus Cryptobacteroides. The sequence continues at coordinate 3,432 of JAFZAI010000077.1, read as the reverse complement.
TCGGATTCGACATCACCCCCTTCGGCACGGATACCGTCGTGGTGAATGCTGTCCCGGACGGCTTTTCCGCCGAGCCGGGCAAGGTCCAGACCCTCGTGGGCGACCTGATCCTCATTCTTTCGGATGAGACCGTCTCCCTTCCGGAGAGGATGGAAAGCGCCCTGGCGGAGAAATTCGCCGTCCTGGGGGCCTCCTCTTCGGCGCCGCTCGACTCCACCGCCGAGGCGCAGCGCCTTCTCGACGCCCTGATGGCGAGCCAGAATCCCGAGTACACCTCTTCCGGCCGTAAGATCCTCCACGTCATCCCGCTGGAGGAGATTGACAAACACTTTTAGATCCTCCAATGTCTTATTATAGCGACTCCCGTCCATCCTTCTGGAAAAGTATTCCTCCGGCGACGCTCAATCTGCTGATCGTCAACGCCATCGTTTACCTCGCAACCTTCATCGCCGATATGCGCGGTTCGGACGTGATGATCGAGTATCTGGCGGTATTCTTCCCTAAATCTCCGTTTTTCCGCCCGTGGCAGGTGGTAACCTATATGTTCCTCCACGCCAACTTCGCCCACCTCTTCTTCAATATGTGGGCGCTCTTCCTCTTCGGAATGGCGCTGGAGAAGGCCATCGGCACCAAAAAATTCTTGATCCTGTATTTCGCCAGCGGCATCGGGGCCTATCTGCTGCACACGGGGGTGGAATGGATTCAGTACAGCCATTTCCTCGCGGCTGGGATGGAGCAGGAAGCCTTCAATCTGCTTCGCACACCGACCCTCGGCGCCTCCGGAGCGATCTACGGCATTGAGGTTGCGTTTGCCGTGATGTATCCCAATATGGTCCTGATGCTGATCTTCCCGCCGGTGCGGCTCAAGGCCAAATGGATGATCCTGATCTTCATCGGCATCGAACTTCTCACCGGCATCACCGGCACGCTGGACGGTATCGCGCACTTTGCCCATCTCGGCGGCGCGCTCGTGGGCTTCATCTTGATGTGGATCTGGAAAAAACGCAACAGATGGTAAGGAAGCGGCAGGGGAAGGAGCGGAGCCTGTTCTCCAGGATTGCGTTCGGGGTAGCGGCCGTGTTTCTGGCGGCGCTGCTGATGCTGAGCTACCTCTCGATGTGGATCAATCCGGCCTGGGCGTGGTATATGAGCGTCTTTTCGCTGGCCTATCTGCCGGTTCTGTTCTGCTGTGGCGCCCTAATCGTGTGGGGTATCTTCCGCCGGGCCTGGTGGCCGGTGGTCCTGCTGGTGCTGGTGATGATTCCTTCCATTATCCTGATCGGCCGGTATTTCCAATTCAACGGCCATCCGGCCGATGGCAGCCGCGGCGATATCAAGCTGGTCTCGTATAACGTGGGCCGTTTTGTCCACGGGCAGGGGGAATTCGAGCGCCTCTCCCAGGTGGAGTTGTCGGAAGAAGTGGCAAATTACCTGGCCGGGACGGATGCCGACGTGATCTGCCTGCAGGAATTCTACCTCCCCACCGGCACCCAGCCGGGCGCCTGGCTCAAGCGCCATTTCCCGGGATACACGCCCGAATACTATATATATACAGGAGAGAAGGGGCGTTTCGGGAATGTGATCCTGTCGCGTTTCCCGGTCGTCGACAAAGGAAAAATCACCTTTGAAGAGAGTACCAACATGGCTCTATTTACCGACCTGAACGTTCGCGGTACCAAGATCCGGGTCTATAACTGCCATTTCGAGAGTTACAACATTTCTCCCTCCCACCTGGCCCGTTCCATCCGGGAGGATGGCGCCAAGGGCGATGGACGCAAGTTCCGCCGGGCCAACAAGATCCGCCCCGCCCAGGTGGATAAAGTGATGGCCAACATCGACGCCTGCAGCGAGCCGGCCATCGTCGTGGGGGATTTCAACGATACCCCGCTTTCCTATACGTATACCCGCCTGAGCCGGGACCGCAAGGATTCCTTCCTGGAAGTGGGTAAGGGATTCGGGGCGACGTATTCCTCCCTCTGGCCGATGCTCCGCATCGACTATATTCTCTATCCCAAGACCCTGGAAGCCCGCTGGTACGACCGCGGCGATGTGAAATACTCCGACCATTATCCCATCTTGTCCTCCTTCCTGCAATGAAAGATACCAAGACCCTTCTCGCCGAGGCGGTGCAGGTGCTCCGTGACGGCGGCATCATCCTCTATCCGACCGAGACCGTGTGGGGGCTCGGCTGCGACGCGACCAATCCCGCCGCAGTCCGCAAAATCTTCGAAGTGAAGCGTCGGGATGACAGTAAATCCCTGGTGCTGCTGGCCTCGGACCTGGATATGGTGGCGAAATATGTCCGGGCGGTGCCTTCCATCGCGGTCGATCTCGTAGAGGTGAATGACGCCCCGATGACGATTATCTACCCTGAAGGGCTGGTCTCCGCCGAAGGGAAGCCGGACCGTTTCCACCTGGCGCCGGAAGTGGTCGCGGAGGACGGCTCCGTGGGGATCCGTATCCCCCAGATGGAATTCTGCCGCGACCTGGCATTCAAGCTGGGCCGGCCGCTGGTGTCCACTTCGGCCAATATCTCCGGCGAGCCGACCCCGGCCAGCTTCCGGGAGATCGCTCCCGAGATCCGTTCGGCCGTAGACTACACCCTGCCCGCGCCTTTGGAAAAAGGCGCTACGGGCAAAGCCTCCCAGATTATCAAGGTGGGGTACGGCGGAGAGGTGGAAATTATTCGGAAGTAAAATACACTGCGGCGACAGCGGCCAGGGCGGCGGTCTCGGTGCGGAGCCGGGAGGAGCCGAGATGGATCGGGAGGAAGCCGGCCTCCAGGGCCAGGGTGGCTTCCTCGGGGGAAAAGTCCCCTTCGGGGCCGATCAGGACAGTGATGTCGGGTTGGGCGAGCGAGCTGCCCGAGACGGTGGCGAGGGCCTCCTTGATGGAAACCCGAGGGCGCTCGCCTTCGAAACAATAAGCGATCAGCCGCAGGCCGGAGGTGGCGGTGCCGGAATCGGAGAGAGTCCGGATGAAATTCCGCACGGAGACGGGCTCGGCAATCTCGGGGACGGCGGCCTTGAGGGACTGCTTGGCGGCGGAGAGGGCGATGCGGGCGGCGCGCTCGGTCTTGTAGACCTTTCTTTCGGAGCGTTCGCCGATGACGGGGACGATACGGTCCACGCCCACTTCGGTGGCTTTTTCCACGAACCATTCGAAACGGTCGTTGTTCTTGGTCGGGCAACAGGCGACGGTGAGCCGGTACGGATGCCCTCCCCAACCGGAGAAGGACTCCAACACTTCCGCTTCGGCTCCCCTCGGGTTATCATCAACCAGACGGCAGCGATACAGGGTGCCGAGTCCGTCGATTACGTGAATCTCATCTCCGGCCCGGTGCCGAAGCACACGCACGCAATGGCCTGACTCTTCGGCGTCCAGCCGGCACGTCCGGCCGTCCGCCTCGTATGCATAGAACACTTCCATCCT
>JAFZAI010000076.1 GCA_017557325.1 Bacteroidales bacterium | reverse complement strand
CTCCGGAGCCCGGTTTTTCAAGAGTGAATAGGAAACAGTGGATGTTGTCGTCTCATCGAATTCATCCTTGGCTGAGATGGTCATCGTAAAAGATCCCGGCGTGGCCGTCAATCCGTTCAGGACAAAGGTCCACTGACCGTTTTCAAGAACCAGTCGAGCCCTGCCCGTCGACCTGTATGTCACGGTGAAATCATTTCCGTCCGGCTCGTAAATATCGAGCGGCACGTGTACTTCTTCCCATTGATGGAAAGGACCGATCGAGGACGGTACGTTGATGACCGGCGGATGGTTGATGCCGGTAACGACCGTCTTGACGGGAGCGGCGGCTCCGTAACGGTGGCCATACGCATAACCGGCCACTGTCACATAATACGTTGTGCTGAAAGCCAGTTTCCGCAGCCGGAGGGAAATGGGTTGCCCTTCCATCATCGCCGGATCCGTCACGTCATAAGAAACGGAAAAGACGTCACTGCCGGGATGGATCGGGTCGAGATTCTCGATGGAAGACCGGGAGGTGGAGGCAAAAGCGGTGTAGCCGTAGTTGCCGTTGGAGGTAAAGTCAAAAAGCAGGGAATTGCCGGAAGCTTCCACGGTATATTCTCCTGTCATATCGACAGCAGCGTCGCCATACATAATCGCGCCATACGCATCTACGAGGGGGCCGATGGGCTTGGAACCGGTCGAGGGACCGATCCGGCGGGCTCCGCCGATGAGGGCCTCCCGCAGATCGTCCGCCGTATAGCCGGGACCGCCGCAGTAGGAGAGGACCAGGGCTGCTACCCCGCTCACGTGCGGACAGGCCATCGAAGTTCCTCCAAAACGGGCATAAGTATTGGTAGGAATCGTACTGTAAATATCCACGCCCGGCGCACAAAGATCCACCCAGGATCCGTAATCCGAGAAGCTGGCCCGCTGCCCGGAATTGTTAATGGCTCCGACAGCAATACAGGGTTCGTAATTGCCCGGAGGGCCGTATGGAATGTCATCATTGCCGGCGGCAAAGATAACAAGGCCGCCCTTCATCGGGGAATCAGGCAGCTGATTGCCCCGGTTGTCGCAACCGGCATACTTGACGAAATAGTCCACCGCAGCGGTAAAAGTTCCGTCAGGATGGTCGAAATAATACTTGTATGCATCGATATCCTCCTGATCCAGCCGGTCGTTCTCATTGATGTCGAAGTAGTAACCCCAACTGTTCTGGCTAATGACGGCCCCGTGGTCGGCACCTTCCTTGATGGCCGTTTCGCCGTCGCCGCCGACGTCATAGGTCTGGCCATTGACCGTCACGGTCTTGAACATCTGGTGAGAAAGAAGCGTAACGCCTCTACGACCAGCCGCATAGTCCCCGCCCGCAACGCCGGCAACGCCCCTTCCGTTGTTGGAAACAGCGGCAATGGTGCCAGCCACGTGGGAACCGTGGTCATGGGGGTAGATCGTCCTGTTGCCGTCTACATAATTGTAGTGACCGGAGGACGCGCAGTTCCAAGCGAGGTCGGGATGATTGAGCTGAATACCGCCATCCACCACGCACACGACGACATCCGGATTCCCTACGGTAAAACCGGCCCAAACCGGCTCTACGTTGACATCATAACCATTGCTATTCTTGAGACCCCACATATAATTATAATACGAGTCGTTCATCGCAGCCGTACGGATTGGCAGGCACTTCTCAAATCGTTCCACACCGGGGATCGCCATCAGGTCCTCCCCTGCCTTGGTCACGGGAATGCTTTTGTCAAAGGTAACTTTATACCAGCGATGCAACCCCTCCGCACGGGTGCGCGGCTCGTATTCCCCGGCATCGGGGAAAAGGCGCCGCATCGAAGTAATGCCGAGCTCTTCCACCAGGGAATTGAGCTCCGAAGACTTCGTCACCACACCGCCCTTGGCGAGATCGGCCTCGATGAGCGCCGTCATCTCCTCCGAGAAATACACCTTCGCCACTCCGGCTACCGCCCCCCGGGAGTTCTCTCCCTCCGTCTTCACCGCCGGCTCCGCCACCGTCTCCGGATTCTCCCCCTCCTTCGCGCAACTCACCGCCAGGAAAGCCAAAGCCAATGTAACTAAATATAATCTTCTCATTATCAAGCGATAAAAATTTTTTCTACTGTTGAATTAAACAGAATTACAAAAATAATGATTAGTTTTGTAAAAATATGTATTTTATGGGTGTTTGGACAAATATAAAGAATGAGTTGCGCGCACTTGCCGACATCACCAACCATATCGACACCGGCGACGCCGCTCTCCGCATAAAAAACAACATCTGGTTTCGTGGGCCGAACGTTTGGATCCTCGCCTTCTCGATCGTCGTCGCCTCCGTCGGCCTCAACATCAATTCCACCGCCGTTATCATCGGCGCGATGCTCATTTCCCCGCTGATGGGCCCGATCGTCGGCGCCGGATTCGCCCTCGGCACCCAGGATATGCCGCTGCTGAAACAGGCCGGCTGGAACCTCCTGGTAATGGTCATCATCAGCCTTCTGGCCTCCTCGCTGTTCTTCCTCATCAGCCCGCTCCAGCTGGTCAACCCCACGGAACTGGAAGCAAGGACCAGCCCGACCATCTACGACGTGCTGATCGCCCTGTTCGGCGGCCTCGCCGGCATCTTCGAGACCAGCCGCAAGGACCGCGGCACCGTCCTTTCCGGCGTCGCCATCGCAACGGCCCTGATGCCGCCGCTCTGCACGGCCGGATACGGTCTCGCCCATCTCAACTGGCACTTCTTCCTGGGGGCAATGTACCTGTTCACCATCAACGGCGTCTTCATTGCCCTCGCCACCTACGCGGTCGTCAGATTCCTCCGCTTCCCGCAGGCGCAATATCTCGACGAGAAGAAGGCGAAACGCCAGCGCGCCCTGATCACCGTCATTGTCCTGGCCGTGCTGGTTCCGAGCGTGCTGACCGCCATCGGTCTCATCCAGATCAATAATTTCGAGCGCAAAGTACTCGCATTCGTCACCGAGAACCGCACCGTCGGGCAGCATTACATCTACGATTACGACGTCGACAACCACCGGCAGGTGGAGATTTTCCTGACCGGCGATCCCCTCACCGAGGCAGAGCGGGAGACCTTCCTCGCCTCGGCCGAACGCAACGGCATCCCGAGGGATCACATTATCCTCAACGAACATCCCCTGCGGTCCGAGCCGAAAGATAAGGAAGACGAAGTGCAGTCACTGGTCCAGGGCCTCTTCGAGCAAAGCGTCCTGGAGATTGCGCGCAAAGAAGAACGGATCCGCGAACTGGAAGCGCAGATCCGTGAATTGAAAGGCGATACGACGGCCCTCACCCAGGAGCCGGCACCCGAGCCGGCACCCGGACTATAGATAGATTTCGACGTCCGTTTTCTCGGAAGCGCGGGTCTCGGGAAGCTTCACGACGACCCGGTCTTTCTCCAGCGTGAAGGCATCCTCCGACAGGTATTTCTTCCCGATGCGGACCCCGTTCGGCATCTTGGTGACGCCCTCGAGGACGAGGAAGATGTGCCGGCTGTCGGACATTCCCTTGAAGGATCCCTTGCGGGCATCGACAGTAAGTTCGATGCGGGCGCCGGATGTCTTCTTGGAGATCCGCGTGATGGCATAATCCGTATCGTAGGCTTGGCTCACGCCGTCGTCCTCGTAGAGGTCGTAGGTACTGACACCGGCCCCGGGGACGATGAGAATGCCGAGTTCATCGGAAGGATCCTGCAGGTTGCGGATATTCTTCCCGGCAAGCGGGAGGACGGAGCCGGCCTTGACATACCAGGGATTCTGGTCGATGGTATAATAGAGCGTCTTCTCCGTACCGCCCTTGTGGGTCTGATGGAGGGCCATATCGTACCAGTCATTCCCTTTGGGGAACCACATCTTGCGCTCAGCCTTGCCATTAGCGCCGACCGGATGGCAGACCGCCGTCGCGAGGATCCGGTCACCGAAGAAGAATTCCTCATTCCATGTATAGGCACGGTCTTCCTCGGGATAGACGTAATACATCGGACGGCACATACTGACGCCGGTCTCGTACGCCTCGTGCGCGGCCGTATAAATATAAGGGCTCAGCGTGTAACGCAGACGGACGGCCTCCAGCATATAATCATAGTGAGTCGGATACGCCCAGAATTTACGCTCGAGGCGGGCGTTCTGCGTAGAGTGAGTCTTAAAAATCGGCGTGAACACACCGTACTGAAGCCAGCGGGTGTAGGTCTCGGGATCGGTGTTGCGGGTATATTCTTTCTTCATCTGATGACCGCCGATGTCGTGTCCCCAGTAGCCGTAGCCTACATTGGAGGCCGTGGCGGTGAAGTACGGAAGGAACTGAAGGACAGACCATTCGTCATATGTATCCCCCGAGAATCCGAGCTGATAGCGGTGGCTGCCGAGGCCGCCCCAGCGATGGTAGATCAGCGGGCGGCGGGCGTCTTTCCCGAGACGGGCGTTCTGGCGCACCATATCGTGGAAGAAGACGTAGTTGAGCCAGAAGGTGTTGCTGAGGCCCTTCACATAGCGGCTCTCTATCCACTGCTGCCAGTCAAGCCACCAGAAATCGACGCCCTGCTTCTCCAGCGGGTGGATGACGCTGTTGAAATAGGCGTCGGTCCAGGCCATCTGGGTGAGGCGGTACGGGACGCTGGCCTTATAGCCGGGCTTACCCACAGGCTTGCCATTGCCCTGATAGAGATACGGCTGATCGCCGAAGATGTAATCCTTCGGACCGTCATAATCGTCGGTGCGGGAGAGGTAGTCCTTCACGAAGGTTTCGTAGCACTCCTCGTACGGACGGATGCCGGAGGCGGGATGCAGGTTGAGGGCGGTCTTGTAGCCCATTTTGTGCACCTCTGCAAGGAATCCTTCCGGATCGGGGAAGAGGTCGCGGTTCCAGGTGTAGCCTGTCCAGCCGCGACGCTGGTTGAAGTCGTCGTGACCGGCCCGCTTGTCGAGGTCCTTGTAGGTGTAATGCCAGTCCATATCGACGATCATCACGTCCATCGGAATGCCGCGCTCCCGCATCTCGCGGCCGAGCTCCAGCATTTCGTCATCCGTGTAGATCCAATACCGGCTCCACCAGTAACCGAGGGTATATTTAGGCGGCAGCGGAATGCGGCCGGCCACCTTGATAAAGTCGCCGAGGGCGGCCGTGTAGTCGTGTCCGTAGGCGAATATGTACCAGTCGAGACGATCCCCTTCGGGGCGCTCCGCAATCCAGTTCTCCCAGTCGGCATCGACTTTCTCGAACAGATGACGGTTGCTCTCGTCCACGATGGCCCAACCGTCACGGGAGAGAATGCCGTTCTCCAGTTCGGTCTCCCGTTTGGAGAGTTTCTCGAAACCGAGACAACCGTCGAGGGTACGTGTCGTGCCCTTGAGGTTGCCCTGGTCGGAAAGACCGGGATGCCAGACGACCGGCTTCTTGCCAAGGGAGAAGGAAACCTGCAGATTGGCCGCATCGAAGCGACCGCCCGTGTAGGTCAACTTGACCTTGGGCGTCGTGATGATGAGGGAACCGCCGCTGCGGGTCACCTTGAACTGCGGTACGGGAAGGGCTCGGTTGACGATGGCCAGCGAGGCCCGGTCCTCAAACTTACCGTCTTCCGCCCACTCCATTCGGATGAGACGGTCGGTAAGGATGGTGAAACGGGCGTTGCCTTCCGTTACGACGGCGGCAGGATTGGCTACGGGATTAAGGTTTTCAGCACGAAGAAATCCCGACGAGGCAAGGAGCGTCAGGAGGAAAAGGATTCGTTTCATTTTTTGGATGCTTCTTTAGAGTCGTCCCTGGCAAAAAATTTCCACTGGAAGAGGATGAGATAGAAGGCGCCGACCGTCACGCAGCTGTCGGCAAAATTGAAGATGGGTTCGAAGAATATGTGGCCGCCGAGCCAGGGTACCCAGTCAGGCCAGGTCCAGAGCGGGAAATAGAACATATCCACCACCTGGCCGAACATCAGCGGGGCATAGCCCCAGATCACGCCGTAGAGGACGCTGTCAACGATATTGCCCATCGCCCCGGCAGTGATGAGGGTGAGCCCCACGAGAACACCCGTCGGGACAGGATTCTCCCGCTTGCATAACTTGGCGATCCACCAGCAGAGCACGCCGAAAAGAACCAGGCGGAAGATGGTCAGGAGCAGTTTCCCGACATCGCCTCCGAAAGCCATTCCGAAGGCCATTCCGCGGTTCTCGATGTACAGGAGCTGGAACCAGTTGCCCAGGACGGGGATGCTCTCCCCGAGGGACATATGGGTCTTGACCAGGACCTTGATGACCTGATCGATGACGACGAGGATCGTACCGAGAATCAGGAGACGGACTCCTTTGGAAATTTTCATAATGCCCTACTTGCGTCCGCTCCTTTCCAAAATAGCCTTTCCTTCCACGGTGGTGGTGGCGTGCGGCACCAGGCGCAGACGCTCCTTCGGGATCAGCTTCCCGGTGACGCGGCAGATACCGTAGGTCTTGTTCTCGATCCGCACCAAGGCGGCTTCGAGGTTCTGGATAAACTTGAATTGCCGCTGGGCCAGCTGGCTGGCCTCTTCCTTCGACAGCTGATAG
>JAFZAI010000075.1 GCA_017557325.1 Bacteroidales bacterium | reverse complement strand
GGGGTCATCTATCCCGCCATCCACGCTGGACGCGACGCGATGGCCGGAGTGGCGCTCTTCCTGTCCAATCTTGCCCACAAAGGGCTCAAGGTCAGCGAACTCAAGAAGACCTACCCGCAGTACTTCATCGCCAAGAACAAGATCCAGCTCAGCGACACGGCCCTCATCGACAAGATCCTCGGCGCCCTCAAGGAACGCTTCGCCGACGAGGAGATCAATACCATCGACGGCGTCAAGATCATCTTCGAGGCCAAGAAGGAATGGGTCCATCTCCGCAAATCCAACACGGAGCCCATCATCCGCATCTACGCCGAGGCCCCCACGATGCCCGCCGCCGAAGCCCTCGGCAACAGGATTATAGAAATAGCTAATGAAATCATTTCATAACACGTAATATTTTAATGGAAATGCAGGGTATCCCTTTCTGCAATCATTTGCACCCTCGCAAGTAGAGGGAGGGGCCCATTTATGGGAAGGACGAGGCCGTCAGGCCGAGGATGGAAGAAAGGGATACCCTGCATTTCAAAACAATTAACAATGTTTTCATTCCGTACAACACCGCTGGAGGACCAGCTTGACAAAGCCCTGCTTTACGGCAAGGTCGGGTGCTTCTGCACCCAGAACTGCTGGGATACGTCCCGCGGGCGGTGGATGTACGACCTGTTCCGCGAGCGGGGCAACCTCGAAGTGGTCTTCACCCCGCGTGACGCCGAGCTTACGCCTGGCACCAACCACATCGAATTCGACGTGGAGCGCCTCCGCGACCTCAACGCCGTCGTCGTCGAGATTCAGGACACCGGCAGCCGGTACTTCAATTACACCAAGGACGTGATGCATTTAATGGAGATGCTCCTCCTGCTGGACGATGAGGCCCCCTCACTCTACATCGTCGATCACGTCAACCCCGCGGGCCGCGTGGTGGAAGGGACCATTCCCGCCGTCGTCGGCGAGGTGCACGTCCCGAAAGTGGCGCACCGTCACGGACTCACCCTCGGTGAACTCGTTCACCTGTACGCCGCCGAAATCGGCGCCAAATTCCCGATTCACGTCATTTCCGCCCTGGCCACCGACGCCAACCGGGCCCTGATGCCCTGGAGCATCGCCCCGTCATCGGATATGCCCGGCCTGTTCAGCGCCTACCTCTACAGCGGCGGCGGTCTTTGGAACAACACGACCGTCACACCTGGCATCGGAACGGCCCGTCCGTACGAATACATCGGGGCCCCGTTCGTCAAGTCCGTCAGCCCGGCCGACCTTCCCGCCGCGGAAGGCGCACTCCTGCGCCCTTGTTCCTTCACGCCGACAGCCGGACGCTATGCCAACCAGCGCTGCCAGGGCTTCCAAATCCTCCTCGTCCCCGGGGAGAACTACCACAGCCTCCTCCATACGCTCCGGCTGATGAGGTGGTTTACCGAAAATTATTCCGCCTTCGAGTTCGACGAAGGATTCCGGATGAAACTGGCCGATCCCGTCATCGAAGAATACCTCCGGGGCGCCATCACCTTCGACATCGTCCGCGAACACGTCAAGCTCGAAGAGCAGAAGTGGATCCGAAAAGCCAAGAAATTCCTCCTCTATGAGGATCAACCCTACCGTATGAAATAAACTTCTAATACTTCAGATTATGAAAACCAAATGGCTCCTCGCCGGGGCATTGCTCCTGGCAATGACTGTTTCCTGCGTCACCACGCCCGGGTCCGCGCCGGACGCCGCCTTCGCGCCCTACGTGAAGGCGTACACGGGTGGGTATGTCTCCGAACAGTCTCCCATCCGGATCGAGCTGGCAACGGCCGTCCCGATGGAGGCGCAGACCGATGATCTGTTCTCCTTCACCCCTTCGCTGAAGGGTGCCACGCGCTGGCTCAGTCCGACCAGCGTCGAATTCGTGCCGGAGGCACTGGAACCGGGCAAGACCTATTCCGGCTCCTTCCTCCTCGGCAAGGCGCTCAGCGTCAAGGATCCCGCACTGAAGAATTTCCGCTTCGGCTTCAAGGTAGCCGAACGCAAGATCGCCCTCACCACGGATGAAATCCGCATCACGGGCGACGCCACCGTCTGCGGTACCCTTACGCTCAGTCAGGATATGGAACCGGAGGCTGTGCAGAAAGCCATGTCCGTCACCTATCCCGGCGGCAAGCCGGAAGTGAAGGTCACGGGCGGCCCCAACGCCTTCCAGTATGAGATTTCCGGCCTGAGCCGGGGCGACCGCGACCGTACCCTTACGATCAAGGCCTCCGTCAAAGGATTCTCCGACGTAAGCCAGACCGTGACGGTTCCCGCAAGCGGCGTGTTCAAGGTCATTGACGCCCGCCTCGTGGAAAACGGTAATCCGCACGTGCTCGTCCAGTTCAGCGAACCGCTCGGAGCCGATTCCGGCGCCACGGGCCTCGTGGAAGCCGGCGGCTTTGCCCGCGGATACTACGAATTCAAGGACAACCTCCTCTGGATTTATTATGAAGGCCGTCGCGATGAGGATCTCACCGTCCGGATCGACCGCAACATCAAGAGCGCCCTCGGACAGGCCCTCGGAGAGGACTTCACAACCAGTTTCGCCTCCGGTGCCAACCTGCCGGCCGTGGAAATTCCCATCAAGGGCAACATTCTTCCCGACGCCAAACAGCTGGTTCTCCCGCTCCGGGCCGTCAACCTCGCCGCCGTGGACGTCAAAGTCATCCGCATCTATGAGAGCAATATGCTGACCTTCCTCCAGGACAACGACCTCGACGAGGATTCTTCCCTCCGCCGCTCCGGCCGCCTGGTCTACAGCAAGGAAGTCCGTCTGGACAACGATCCCGACATCGACCTCCACCAGTGGAACAACTTCTCCATCGACCTCAGCAACCTGTTCAAGCAGGAGCCCGGTGCCGTGTACCGCATCCGCGTGTCGTTCCGTCCCGAGCACTCCCTCTACGGCAAGGAAATCACCGGTGCCCTCCGCGCCATTTCCGACGGCAAGCCTTCCGAGGAGGAAGAAGCCGTATGGGATGAGCAGAACAGCTGGTACTGGGAGAGCTTCATCGACTGGGAGGAATATGAATGGGATGAGACCGACGATCCGACCAAGCCTTCCTATTATATGGAAAGCAGCCGCTTCCCGTCCATCAACATCCTGGCTTCCGACCTCGGCATTACCGCACAGTATGCCGACGGCAAGACCCTCTGGGCCGCCGTCACCGACCTTGTCAGCGCCGCCCCGATGGGAGGCGTCAAACTGGAAGTCTATGACTACCAGCTGCAGCGGATCGGATCCGGCTCCACCGGCGGAAACGGTCTCGCCGAGATTGAAGTCAGCCGCAAGCCGTTCATCCTCGTCGCCCGCAGCGGCAAGAATGTCGGCTACCTCAAGCTGGGCGATGGCTACGAGAAATCCTTCAGCCGCTTCGACACCGGCGGTGCCGTCGTGCAGAAGGGCCTGAAAGGATTCATCTATGGAGAGAGAGGCGTATGGCGTCCCGGCGACACGATGCACCTCACTCTGCTGGTCGGCGACCGCAACCAGGTCCTTCCCGAAGGCCATCCCGCCACGATGGAACTCTACACGCCGGAAGGCCGCTTCTACACCCGAATGGTGCAGACCGGCACGGATGGCTTCTACGCCTTCAACATTCCGACCGCGGCCTCCGATCCTACCGGACTCTGGAATGCCTACTTCAAGGTCGGCGGCACATCCTTCCACAAAGGCCTCAACATCGAGACCGTCAAGCCCAACCGTCTCAAGATCAACCTCGACCTGGGCGCCGATATGCTCAAGGGCGGCGCAGCTATTCCCGCGAAGATTTCCTCCAACTGGCTGACCGGCCCTTCTGCGGCTAATCTCCGCGCACACGCCGATCTTACCCTCACCACAGGCGTCACCCGCTTCCCGGGCTTCGAGAAATACGTCTTCCGCAATCCGGCCAGCACCTTCACCCGCAGTGAAAGCAGCCTCTTCGAGACCCAGCTGGACGAGAACGGTGAGTCCAAACTCGAACTGAAGATGCCCGCCGGGGCCAAGCTGCCGGGTATGCTGAACGCCTTCATCGTCACCTCCGTCGAAGAGAACGGCGGAGATGAGAGTTTCACGACCACTTCCGTCCCCTACTCCCCTTACGAGGCCTACGTCGGCGTGCTCTTCCCCAGTGAGGACGAGCTGGAGACCGACCAGGATCAGGTCATCAAGGTGGCCGTCGTGAGCCCCGAAGGCAAACGCCTCGTCGGCCGCGAACTCGACTACGCCGTCTACAAACTGAATTGGAAATGGTGGTGGGAGACCCGCAGCGGCGAGCTTGACGCATACGTCAGTGGCCGCAGCGCGAAACCGATCTACTCTGGCAAGCTCACTTCGGGCGCCCAGGATGCCTCGTTCACGATCCGCGTGGATTATCCCGAATGGGGCCGCTATCTGGTGTACGTCCGCGACAAGGGTGGCCACGCCTCCGGCAAGGTCATCACGATCGACTGGCCGTCTTACCGCGGCAGGGCCGACCGCCAGGACCCGAGCGCCATCACGATGCTGACCTTCTCCACCGACAAGCACAGCTATCTCGCCGGGGAGAAAGCGACGGTCTACATTCCGGCCGCCAAGGGCGGAAAGGCCCTCGTCTCGCTTGAGAACGGCTCCGGCGTCATCTCCCGCAGCTGGGTCTCGACCAAGGCCGACAAGGATACCCCGTATACCTTCACCGTGTCCGGCGATATGGCGCCGAACTTCTTCGTGCACGTCACCCTCATCCAGCCTTACGGCGCGACCGAGAACGACCTGCCGCTGAGAATGTACGGCGTACAGCGCATTTCGGTGGAGAATCCTGCTTCCAAACTGGAGCCTGTCATCACAATGGCCGACACGGTGGCCCCCGAAGAGGAATTCACCGTCAAAGTCAGCGAGAAGGCCGGCAAGGAAATGACCTACACCCTTGCCATCGTCGACGAAGGTCTCCTGGACATCACCGCCTTCAAGACCCCGAAGCCTTGGGATGAAATGTACCGCGAGGAAGCGCTGGGAGTCCGCACTTACGACCTCTACGACCACGTGATCGGCGCCTTCAGCGGCCGCTTCTCCCCGATGCTTGCCGTCGGTGGTGACGAGGAGCACATCCGGGCCGCCCGCAAGGACAACCGCTTCAACCCGGTGGTCGAATTCCTCGGTCCCTTCACGGCCAAACGCGGCGGCAACACCCACAAGGTCAAGCTCCCGATGTACGTCGGAAGCGTCCGCGTGATGGTGGTCGCGGGCCACGACGGCGCCTACGGATCGACCGACAAGTCCGTTACCGTCAAGGCTCCGCTCATGGTCCTCAGCAGCCTGCCGAGAACCGCCTCCGCCAATGAGACGATTACCCTGCCGGTGAATGTCTTCGCGATGGAGGACAACATCCGCGAGGCTACCGTTTCGGTTTCCGTCGAAGGCCCTGTCAAACTGGTCGGCAACGCCCAGGAGAAACTCACCTTCGAGAAGAAGGGCGACAAGATAGCCCGCTTCTCCCTCGAGACGACGGGTGAAGGCATCGCCAAGATCTCCGTATCCGCCGCCGGCCAGGGCCACAAGGCCTCCGAGTCCATTGCCCTCGAGGTAAAGAACCGCAATCCCGAGACGGTCACCGTCGTCTCCAAGCCGGTCGGCAAGGGACAGAGCGTAACCTTCGACGCGGGTGAAGGCTCCACCATCGAGCTGGCTACCTTCCCCGCCATCGATGTCCTCGGCGTCTTCTCCTTCGCTAAGAATTATCCTTACAACTGCTCCGAGCAACTCTCATCCCGTGGCCTGACGCTCCTGAGCCTCCTCCCGATGCTGCCCGACAAAGAAGCGGCCGAGGCGAAGGAAATCATCCCCGCCATCATCTCCGCCCTCTATGCACGGCAGAATTCCGACGGCGGCTTCATCTACTGGCCGGGCTCCAAGCGTTCCGACAGTTGGGTCTCCTCCATGGCCGGCGCCTTCCTGTCCCAGGCCTCCGCGGCCGGATTCAAAGTCCAGCGCAGCGTCCTGAGCAAGTGGGAGCAATACCAGAAGAACCTGAGCCAGGCCTTCCGTCTGGCAGGGAATGCCGCCTTCAGCGAAATGGATGAAAGCTACCGGCTCTACTCCCTCGCCGTGGCGAGCCAGCCGCTCTCCGGCGCGATGAACCGCCTCAAGGAATACCCGACCCTGGACAACCGGGCCCGCTGGATGCTGGCAGCCGCCTACGCGATCTCCGGCAAGACCCAGACCGCCAAGGATCTCATCGGCTCGGCCGGCAAAGTCTTCGAAGACTATGAAGTCTCCAATATGACCTACGGCAGCAGCAACCGCGACAAGGCCATCGCCCTCGAGGTGCTCGCTCTCACGGGCAACCTCGCTGAGGCGCTCCCGCTCGCCGGCGAACTCGCCGAGTCCTTCGGCAGCGGCTGGTACAGCACCCAGGAGGCCGCCTTCACGTCCGTCGCGATGTCGCGCCTGTACGAGAAGATCGATTCCAAGGCCATCGTCGCCGAAGTGGGCGGCCAGGCTATCACCACCGCCAAGTCGCTCTACGACATTCCCGACCAGAAGGGCAGCGTAGAAGTCAAGAACAAGGGTGAAGGCCTGCTCTATGCCACGATGATCAACGTGTCGAGAGCCCCGGCAGGCGCTCCCGTCGCTGCGGCCTCCAACGGCATTAAGCTCACCGTCTCCTACCTCGACCGTCAAGATAAGGCAATTGACGTCAAACAACTTCGCCAGGGTACCGAATTCACCAGCGTCATCACCGTCACGAATCCGCTCGGCCGCGCCGTCACCAACCTCGCGCTCAACGAGATGATTCCGTCGGGCTGGGAGATCCAGAACGAACGCCTCCGCGGAGGTCAGACCTACGATCACCAGGATATCCGCGACGACAGCTGCAACTGGTTCTTCGATCTGGGTGCCGGCCAGAGCAAGACCCTCAAACTCAAGCTCCGCGCCGCCTACGAAGGCGTTTACATCCTGCCTTCGGTCTCGTGCGAAGCGATGTATGAGCCGCGGGTCTCCGCCCGCACCGCCAACGGTTCGGTCAGCGTCGTCCGGTGAAACGGCGATATCGCATTATTCTAATTCTTGCAGGGGTCCTTCTTACAGGCTGGCTTTTATGCCTGAAGAGGGACCTCTTCAAGGGTACCCCTTACTCGACCGTCGTCACCGACCGCAGCGGCGAACTTCTCGGGGCCCGCGTCGCTGCCGACGGGCAGTGGCGCTTCCCGCCCTGCGATACCGTCCCCGAGCGCTATGCCAAGGCCGTCGTCCAGTTTGAGGACCGGCATTTCTACTGGCATCCGGGCGTCAATCCCGTCTCACTCGTCCGCGCGCTCGTGCAGAACATCCGCGCGGGGCACGTGGAGAGCGGCGGCAGTACGCTGACGATGCAGGTCATCCGCATCTCCCGACACCGGGAGCGGACTTTGTGGCAAAAGGGCATCGAGGCCATCCAGGCGCTACGACTCGAACTCGGTTGCAGCAAGAAAAAAATCCTCGCCCTGTATGCCTCGCACGCCCCCTTCGGGGGGAATGTCGTCGGACTGGACGCCGCCTCGTGGCGCTATTTCGGGCGGCCGCCGTCCGAACTTTCCTGGGCGGAGGCGGCTACGCTGGCAGTTCTTCCGAACGCCCCCTCCTCGATGCATCCCGGCAAGCAGCGGGATGCGCTGCTGGAGAAGCGCAACCGACTGCTTCTGCGGCTTTTGAAGCACGGTGACATCGACGAAGCCATCTACGAAACCGCCATTACTGAGCCGCTACCGGATAGCCCTCATCCCCTGCCCTCCCTTGCCCGGCATTACGTCGAGAAACAACCCAGGGGCAAGCGGACGCAAACCGGCATCGATATCCATCTCCAGCGGCAGGTAGAAGTCCTTACGGACCGATGGTCCGATGACCTGGCCCTAAGCGGCATCGCTGACCTTGCTGCTGTCATCATCGACAACCATAGCGGAGAGATTATTGCATACGTGGGCAACGCCTCCCCGGAGCGGAAACGCAGTGGCGTCGAAGTGGACATCGCCGATGCCCCGCGCTCTACGGGCAGCATCCTCAAGCCCTTCCTGTTCTGCGCCGCCCTGCAGGATGGCATCATCCTGCCGGGAACGCTCATTAAGGATACACCGGTCAATCTGAGCGGCTTTACCCCCCAGAATTTCGACCTGCAGTTCCACGGAGCGGTTCCCGCATCGGAGGCGCTGGCCCGGTCACTTAACGTGCCGGCCGTGCACCTGTTACGCGAATTCGGCGTTCCCCGCTTCCATCAACTGTTGCGGGATGCTGGGCTGACAACGCTCACAAAAGATGCTTCCCACTACGGTCTGGCGCTGATTCTGGGCGGGGCGGAGGGCAGGCTCTCCGAAATCACCCGCGCTTACGCGGGGTTTGTGATGCAGCCGAAGGGATTCCCGCTGACGGATCCGGAGGCCATCTGGTACACGCTGGATGCACTCAAAGGCGTGAGCCGCCCCGACGAAATCGACCCGCGCCTGATCACCTCCGTCCGCAAGGTCTCCTGGAAAACGGGGACAAGCTACGGTTTCCGGGATGCCTGGGCCGTCGGCGTGACGCCGGATTACGCCATCGGGGTATGGTGCGGCAACGCGGACGGGCACGGGGTTCCCGGCCTGACGGGAGCCCGTACGGCGGGTCCTGTTCTCTTCGACCTGCTAAACCTTCTGCCAGAAGATTCCCCCTGGTTTGAAGATCCGATGGTGGGAATCGTCGCGGAGGTCTGTCCCGCTTCCGGCCACCTGGCCGGAACGGAATGTCCGGAGAGAGTCACCTGCGTGCTACCCCGGAAGGCACAGGAGAGCAGCGCGTGTCCCTATCACAATGGCGGTGTATTCTCTCTGCCGCCCGTTATGGAGTGGTATTACAAGCCGTTCCATCCTGAATATACGCCCCCGGAGAAGCCAAAACAGAATGAGGCGCCCCTGCAATTCATCTACCCCGAACCGGGCAGCATCCTGTATCTCCCGCGGCAGATGGACGGAAGTCCGGGCGGCATCGTCTTCTCCCTGGCACACCGCCACCCGGAAATGCCGGTCTGGTGGCATCTGGACGGGGATTATCTCGGCGAGACGAAGTTCATCCACGAGATGACCCTCTCCCCTTCCCCGGGCAAGCACGTCCTCCTGACGGTCGACGGCGACGGCAATACCGCCTCCGTTTCCTTTACGATTGCAGAAAATCTGAAATAATTTTGCATTTCAACGAAATAATCGTATCTTTGCGTCCGCAAATTTGTTAACCATAAACTGTACAGGAAATGAAAAAAGGAATTCATCCCGAAACCTACCGTCTTGTAGCTTTCAAGGATATGTCCAACGACACGCTCTTCATCACCCGTTCCTGCGCCACCACCAAAGAGACCCTCGAGGTCGAAGGCGTTGAGTATCCGCTGGTGAAGCTTGAGATTTCCAACACTTCCCATCCGTTCTATACGGGCAAGGTGAAGCTCGTGGATACCGCCGGTCGCGTCGACAGGTTCTATCAGAGATACAAGAACAGACAGAAATAATTCTTCTGCAAGGTTCAAAGCGGAGTCACCGGATACGGCGGCTCCGTTTTTTTTTCTTCAAAAATAAATTTTGAAGTCCGAATTTTTTTTTGAATTTGCATTCAAAAAACCGCGAATTCATTCAAAAAACATAAAAATCTGCACTCAGGAGGCCCATGAGGCTAGTCTGGCGGAGGGAAAGCGTCTACCTTTGCATCGTTATGAAAACACACGTGCATCGGATTTCCAGCCTTCTTTCCGTCATCCTGCCCGGCATCCTGACGGCCTTCTCCTGCGAAAAGAATGTCGCAGGGGCGGCACGGGGGACGCTCTCCGACGTGGAGATTCGGGTCGACTGGTCCCTGTGCCGCGAGGTCCCGGAGGCGATGACCGTCCTGATCTATACAGAAGACGGGCGGTTGCTGCAGAGTAAGACCACGCCGGAAACATCCTGCGTACATTTCCAACTGCCCGTTGGCACCTACCGGAGCGGCGTGTTCTCTTATAGCGTATCCGAATGGAAAAGCCTGAGCCTGGAAGGGCTTGAGAGATGGGAGACAGCCCGTGCCGTGCCATCCGGCGGGCGACCTTCCATACTGGCGTGTACAGGCGGGAGCGTCTTCTCCGTTACGGAATCCGACATCTGGAGCGGGAAAGCCATCCCACCTCCCATCCTATACCCGGCAGACATCGTCCACCCCCTGCATATCCGCATACTCATTGGCGGCATAAAGCATCTCGGAAGCATAGGCGGGAGCCTCTCTCCCTCCTATTCATCTTATCTCTTCAATCAAACCTCACATCCACGGGAAGGAGTCCTGCCGCTTCCGGATGCCGAATGGACGACGGATATAGAAACCGCATCCACCCTGCGAAATATGCTTGGGCCGCCGGACAGCCTCGAAACCCTGCATCTGAGACTGACGCTGCGAGACGGAAGCATCGCGACAGATACCACGCTCGACATCCGAGGGCGTGTAACGGCGGGGGAAGACGGCTTCAGGCTCTCCATCGGAGACCGTCCTGGAGAAACATTCCTTCTCCACAGTCCGGGCGGAGGATTCGAGGCGGACATCAGCGACTGGACGCCTGGAGAAGAAACAGAAATCATTCTATAATCATCCATCATTTTAAACCCTCAAACACTATGAAACCCTTTTTCCTTCTACCTGCCGCCGTGCTTCTTGCCATTATCCCCACGGCCTGCAACAAAAGCGAGGCCGCCGGAGCCGGCAGCGATTCCGGCAAGCCCCTGAGTTTCAACACGTACGTGTCCGAGACCAAAGCAACCCAGCTGACCTCGGAAAGCATTACCGATTTCGGGGTGTACGCCTATTACACCCAGGCAAATGCCTGGAGCAACAGCGCCAGGCCGAATTTCATGTATAACCAGCTCGTGTCCGGGTCCCGGGGAAGCGGCTTCAGCTATACCCCCGTCAAATACTGGCCGGCCCTGAAAAATGCCAAGATTTCCTTCTTTGCCTACGCCCCATACGGGACCGCAGAGAACGGAATTTCGCCCCGGAGCACCAATACCGACAGCGGTGTACCCGACATCGTGCTGGCGTCACCCGACGGCTCCTGCAACTTCCCGGATCTCGTTGTGGCGGAGCCCGTATATAATGCGGGACTGCAGGAGACGGGCGGCAGCATTATGTTCCAGTTCCACCATACCCTGTCCAAAATCAGCTTCCAGGCCCGCCTGGCAGGGAGCGATGAAGGCTATGACAACACGAGCATTTACCTCAACTCCCTCCTGCTCTCGGCAGAGTACCCCGTCTCCGGCGTCCTGGATCTGGGAAGCGGATCCTGGAGCAATGTCGAGCCCGGACGAAGGCTCGTAATGTCCAAGTATATCGGGACCGGGGACAACGGCCTTCTGCTAAGCAGCACCCGCCAGGCGGCTGGAGATGATTACTGTATCCTCACCATCCCGGACAACCGGAAGGAATACATCCTCAGCGTCTCCTACACGGTCATCACGCCGGATGAGGCGCTGCCCGGCGGGAAACTCAGCAACAGCTACACCGTCAACCAGTCCTTTTCGTTCGAAACGGAAAAAGGCAAGGCGTACGACATCCTGATTTCCGTCAGCCCCTCCGCCATCACGTTTGGAGAGCCGGAAGTCAGCGCCTGGAACGTTTCCCCCGAAGAGCCCGGCGAATTCATCCTTTGATATGTCCCGGTTACGTTTCGCGGCGGGACCGGTCCTCGTACCGGTCCTGCTGCTACTCTCCGCCTGCGAGCGGGAGGTCATCCCATCAGAGAGCGGGCAGGCCATCCGCTTCGAGGTGGCGGATACAAAGGCCGGCGTCGAATTCAAGACGGGCGACTCCATGCTGGTATGGGCCAGGGATGACAACGGGAGAATCCTGATGGACGGACAGAAGGTGACACTCACGGAAAACGGATGGGAGTATTCTCCGTTGAAATTCTGGCCCGATGACCGGGAGATTGATTTCTTTGCTGTATCGCCGGGGTCTCCGGAGTACTTCGGGCTTGACTGGCAGCCGATGGAGGTAGCGCTTCGCTGCGCGGAGGACGCTTCTGCGGACTTGCTCTGTTCATCCCTGGTCTCCGCGCACAAAGGAGAGACTGTCCGTCTGCATTTCATGCACACCCTCTCCAGAGTCACCCTTAAAGGGAAACTCCGACGGCCTCTGCCGCTATCCCGGAGCATCCGTGTGAAACACATCTCCATCGGGCCGCTTCCTATGGAGGGCATCTGGTCGATTGAGAATCGCCGCATCCTCTCTACATCCTCTTCCAAGACTTTTCACCAGAATCTGGAAGGAGGCTTCATCACAGAGGAAACAGCCGTTCCCCTGACGGATTTCTTTCTGTTCCCGGTTTCGGAGGCCGATATTCCTGACGCAACCCTGGAAGTGGAATGGGAGATTCTCCTGAAGGCCACGGG
>JAFZAI010000074.1 GCA_017557325.1 Bacteroidales bacterium | reverse complement strand
GTATTTTTTGGGGCAGGGTGTTACTACCGGTCCAAGGAATGGGACGATAGTAACAAAAATGCCGTATTATCGTCACCAACCTGCCAAATTATGGGACGATGGTGACGAAAAACCAATACTTTTTCATATTTTTGTAAGTTACAAGATAATGGTACAACCATTTTTAGGAGAGTTGTATTGGAAGTATGGTTTCGGAACTGATTGACAAGTATTTGTGGCTGATCCGGGTGCTGACCGGGAAGGGGGAGCGGGGGCTCTCCCTCGAGGAGATTGTGTCCCGGTACGAGGACCGGTACGGGGAGGACTACCCGCGCCGTACTTTCAACAATCATCGGGAGGCTATTGCCGACATTTTTGGAATAGAAATTCTCTGCAACCGTTCCTCCCGCCGGTACTATATTCCTTACGCGGAAGACGCCGTCGATCCGGACAATACGAAAAAATGGATGATCGACACCTTCACGGTGGATGCCCTGCTTCGCAGCGGCAAGCAGGCCCTCAAGGGCCGCATCAGCGTGGAGGATATCCCTTCCGGCCACCAGCATCTCACTGTCTTGATGCAGGCGATGCTCGACTCCCGGAAATTGGGGATCGTGTACCGTAAATATTCCCGCGAAAGCGGGGAGTCGCTCACGGTCCATCCCTATGCCCTGAAAGAATTCGCCCGGCGGTGGTACCTCGTGGCCTGGTGCGAGCAGCGTAGCGCTCTCCGCGTGTACGGACTCGACCGTATTCACGCCCTGACGGTCCTGGATGAAGGATTCCATATGCCTGCGGATTTTGATATCGAGGCCCTATACGAAGAGAGTTACGGCATCTATCTCCCCGAGGGCGGGAAGGCCGTCACCATCCGCTTCCGGGCCCGGGAAAGCGAGCGGCCCTTCCTGAACGACCTTCCGATCCACCCCTCCCAGCGCCTCGTCGAGGAAACCCCGGACGGCCCGGTCTACCGCCTCCGCCTGATCCCGAACGAAAACTTCATCATGGAACTCGTCCGCCTCGGCGACCGCATCGAGATCCTCGAGCCCGCCGCCCTCCGCGACCGCGTTGCCGGGGAGCACCGCAAGGCCTTAAGTCTGTATAGTATCAAGAATGAATAAATGACGATGAAAAAAACAGTGATTTGCGCGGCACTGGCCGTAGCCCTCTGCCTCGCAGGATGCAAAAGTGAGATGAAAAAAGAAGCTGGCAAATACATCGGACCTTCCGATATCAAGATCGAGGACGGCAGGATGACCCCGGAGGTCCTCCTGTCGCTCGGACGGCTCAGCGATCCGCAGCTCTCCCCGGATGGCAAGACCATCCTCTACGGGGTGTCCTACACCTCCATCGCGGCGAACCGCAGCGTCCGCAACCTCTTCCTCTGCAACGTCGACGGCAGCGGCAAGTCGCAGCTCACCCGGAGCGGGAAGAGCCTCTCCAACGCCCGTTTTTCTCCGGACGGGAGCCATATTTTCTACCTCAAGGGCGGCCAGATTTACAAGGCCCAGCTCCTCGGGAAGAAACTCGGCAAGCCCGTGCAGGTGAGCGATGTGGAAGGGGGGATCAGTGAATTCGCCCTCTCTCCCGATGGCAACAAGGTGATGTATGTCAGCACCGTGCACAGCGCCGTGGAGCGCCCTTCCGATACGGATCCGGCCCTCGATAAAGCACAGGCCTACGCCACCGAGGACCTAATGTACCGCCACTGGGACCACTGGGTTGAAGAGATTCCGCACACCTATGTTGCCGCAATCGGTGCGGTGCCGTTCAGCAAGGAGAATTCCGAAGACATCCTCGGCGGGGAGGACGTTAAGTTCGAACTCCCGACCGAGCCCTTCGGCGGCATCGAGCAGCTCGCCTGGAGCCCCGACGGCAAGTATATCGCCTACAGCTGCCGCAAGCTCACCGGCCGGGAATACGCCTTCTCGACCGATACGGAGATTTATATTTATGGGCTTGAGACCGGCTTCACTTCCGTCATCCCAATGGGCGGCGGATACGACACCGACCCTGTCTTCTCGCCTGACGGCAAGCGCATTGCCTGGCTCAGTATGGCCCGCAACGGCTATGAGGCCGACAAGGTGCGCCTGATGGTGGCAGACCTCGTCTATCCGGAAGGGGAGGTACAGACCAATCCGGACGTGACGGCTATCCGTGAGATCACAGCCGGGTTCAAGTACAACGCCGCCGGACCGGTCTGGGCAGCGGATGGAGAGAGCCTCTACTTCAGTGCTGAGGCAGAGGGGGTGCAGGGAATTTTCCGGGGGAAGATTCCGGGTCAAGCCCGGAATGACGGTGAGATGGCCCAGAATGACGTGGCTCGACAGGCTCACCAACCGGAAGATTTGATTGAACGGATGACCGGGGAGAATCTTTGGTTCGACTTCAATTCGCCGTTCGGCATCCTCGAGGACGGGACGCTTCTCGCGACCTACTGCTCGATGGAATTCCCGACGGAACTGGTCGCCGTGAAGGATGGCGTTCCGACGCAGATCGGGGACGAGAATGGCCACATCCTCTCGCAGCTGACCCCGTACCAGACCGAAAAACGGATGATCAAGACTGTGGACGGCAAGGATATGCTAACCTGGGTGCTCTATCCGCCGCAGTTCGACGCCTCGAAGGTCTATCCGGCCATCGAGATCTGTCTCGGCGGGCCGCAGGGAACCCTCAGCCAGGGCTGGTCCTACCGGTGGAATTACCGCCTGATGGCCGCCCAGGGCTACATCGTCGTGCTTCCGAACCGCCGCGGTACCACCGCCTTCGGGCAGGAGTGGTGCGAGCAGATCAGCGGCGACTACATCGGCCTGAATATGCAGGATTATCTGGTCGCGGCAAAGACGCTTAAGGCTGAGCCCTACGTCGGCAAGATGGCGGCCTGCGGTGCCAGCTACGGCGGCTACAGTGTGTATTACCTGGCGGGAATTCACGGCGACGTGTATGACTGCTTCATCGCGCACGCGGGTATATTCAATGAGGAACATATGTATATGACCACCGAAGAAATGTGGTTCCCCAACTGGGACAACGGCGGTATCCCCATCGAATATGCCTTCGAGAAAGGAAAGGTCGGCCCTGCGGGGGACGGCATCACCTTCGGCGGAATGCAGCAGGCCGGCTCGCCCTGGAGTTCCAAGCCCGAGGCAGTCCGTCACTACACCAATTCCCCGCACAAACTCGTGAAGAACTGGCACACCCCGATCCTCTGCATCCACGGCGGCATCGACTTCCGCGTCCCCGTCGACGAGGGCATGGCCGCCTTCAACGCCGCCAAGATGATGGGTGTCCCCGCCAAGCTCATCGTCTTCCCCAACGAAAACCACTGGATCCTCCAGCCGCAGAACGCCCTCTACTGGCACCGCAGCTACTTCGACTGGCTCGACCGCTGG
>JAFZAI010000073.1 GCA_017557325.1 Bacteroidales bacterium | reverse complement strand
TCCGGGTGGCGAATCCGATCTTGCGCCACTCCTGCGGGATCTCCTCGATGGCCTTGGACTGGGTGTTCCAGTCTCCGGAAGAGGTAATCTCCAGTTCGGCAATCGCCTCGACCTTCTCGCAGAGGGCGGTCTTGGCGGCAAGATTCTCCTCCTGTTTGGCCTTTACCCCCTCGAAATGCTCCTGGTATTTGCGGTTGACGACCGCGGTGGCTGCACGGAAACGCTCCCAGATGCTGTCGCGGAATTCCTTGGCCACGGGGCCGTATTCCTTCCACTGCTCATGCAGCTTCTGGAGCTCCTTGAAGGCGCCGATGGAATCCTCGCTGGCGGCCAGTTCCTCGGCCTCCTCGCAGAATTTCTCCTTGGCTTCGAGGTTTTTCTTGAAGTCGAGGTCGCGCAGGTCGCGGTTGATCTGGACCATATCGTAGAATTTCTCGACCTGGAACTGATACTGCCGGTTGACGTCCTGGTAATTCTGCTGCGGGACGGGACCGATCTCCCGCCAACGGGCCTGGATCTCGCGGAATTTCGGGAAAGTGTCCTTCATATCCTCCTGCGCTTCGACGAGGGCCTTGAGGTCCTCGATGACGGCGAGCTTGGCGGCGAGGTTCGCCTCCTTCTCCTGCTCGATCTGCCGGTTGAATTCGGTGCGTTCCTTCTTATATTTATTATAGAGTTCCTTAAAACCGTTCTCGATGGCGGCAAAAGGTCCGACGGCATCTTCCGCGGGCACGGTCTCCTCCTTGGCCTCCTGAGCGGACGCGAGAGGCTCCCCTTCACCGGGGACCTGCTCCGGAATCTGCCCTTCGGCAAGTTCCTCGGCATCCGTCGGCTCGTCCACCTCGGCGCCCAGACCGGCCTCGGCCTTCTCCTTAGAAAGCCGCTTGTAGAAGGCCGACTTGATGGCTTCCGCCTCCTTGGACCGCTTCATCCGGTCGACGCTTTCCGTCAGGGACTGGAACATCTCCGAGAGCTGCGCCAGGGTCTTCTCCCCGAAATTGACGACGGCCGTCACCGCGCCTCCCACGGCATCACCGACTTTCTCCCCCACTTTCTCCCCTACCGTCGGCTCCTCCGCAACAGATTCCTCTGCCACAGGCTCTTCTGCAGCAGGTTCTTCCGCCACAGGCTCCTCGGCTACGGGTTCCTCTGCTACGGGCTCTTCCGCCACAGGTTCTTCAGCTACGGGCTCTTCTGCTGCAGGCTCTTCTGCCACAGGCGCTTCGACCACTTCGTCATTCCCGGGCTCCGTCCCGGGAATCTGCTGTGCTACATCTGAAGTCTCCAGGACCTCAGGCTTCAATTCTTCACTCATAATCTCAAGTGTTAGCGGGGCATTTTCCGCCCCAGATTAATAATAACTGACAAATATAAGCATTTTTTCAATAAAATGAAGTAACTTTGCCCTATGAGAATCGATATCATCACCGTCGTTCCGGAGCTCCTCGAAAGCCCGCTCAGCCACAGCATCGTGGGCCGGGCCATCAAGAAGGGCCTGGTCGAAATCCATATCCACCACCTGCGCAAATACGGCATCGGGAGCCGCCAGAGCGTGGACGATTACAGCTACGGCGGCGACGCCGGGATGGTCCTGATGGTCGAGCCGGTCTACCGGATGATCGAAGAACTCCGTGCCGAGCGCACCTACGACGAGATCATCTATATGTCCCCCGACGGGGAAATCTTCGATCAGGGCATCGCCAACGAACTCTCCCTGAAAGAGAACATCATTCTCCTCTGCGGCCACTACAAGGGCATCGACGAGCGCATCCGCGAGCACCTCGTCACGCGGGAAATCTCCGTGGGCAATTTCGTCGTCAGCGGCGGCGAGATTCCGGCCGCCCTGGTGGCTGACGCCATCATCCGCCTTCTTCCCGGCGCGCTCTCCGACGAGACCTCCGCCCTCAGCGATTCCTTCCAGGAAGGGCTGGTGGCTCCTCCCGTCTACACGCGTCCCGCGGAATTCAACGGCTGGAAAGTACCCGACGTCCTCCTGAGCGGCAATCCCAAACTCATCCGCGCCTGGCAGGACGAGGAGGCCCTCCGCCGTACCCGCGAACGCAGACCCGAACTTTTAAAATAACCACATAATGAAAAAACTGTTTCCTCTTATTACGCTGGCATTTCTTGCCCTTGCCTGCAATAAGGTCAACACGGGCGGTGACAAAACCCTGAAGTCCATCGCCTTCGCCAAAGAATCCGTTTCCCTTGAGGCTGGAGAGAGTGAAGTCTTCACCATCAAGCTGAAGCCCGTCAACGCAGACGCCCCCAAACTTGTCTACGAAAGTTCCGCTCCGGGCGTCGCCAAAGTCAATGGAAACAAAATTGTCGCAATTTCCGAAGGAAGTGCGGTCATCACGGCTTCCGTCAAGGACAATCCGGCCATCTCCTGCCAGTGCAACGTAACGGTCAAGCCGTTCGTCGACGCGGTCAAGGTCACCTCGATTTCGGTAAACAAGAGCAATCTGGAAATCAGCGACCTCGGTATCAGCGGCGAGGCGGACGAGGCGCTTGTCTCCGTCCAGATCGAGCCCGCGTCGGCCGGATGGAAGGATCTGCTCATCTATGCGGAAGACGACGACATCAACCTTGATACCATGGATGACGACCCGCTCCTTGTCCGGGTTTCGGTCACCCCGAATCCGACGCACGAGACGACCAACGTCCGCACGAAGAACGTGATCATCAAGGCGAAACGAAGCGACGGCGAGATTTCCAAGACCATCCAGGTCAAGATCTGCGGCCACGTCTCCGGCTTTGAGCTCCCGCAGCTGAATACGATCGACAAGACGGATTACCACTATGACAACAAAGCTCTCCGCATCGTCCGCGGGGAGAATTATTCCCTAAGTGTCAATTACACAACCACCGGCACGCTGAAAACCGGCGCCAAGCCTTTCACCGCTACGGTCGACGACGTATCCAAGCTGACTGCTATCCCCGCCACCAACTACTGCCTGCTGAAAGTTCCCGACGGGGGCGCCGTTACCGGCAAGTCCTCCCCCCTTCACCTCCGCATCTCCAACGGCCTGACGGACAAGAGCGACGTTTCGCTCCCTGTCTACACGTATGAGAAACCCACATCCGTTACCTACAATCTCCATCAGGACAACCACATCCTCAAAGTCGGGGGGCAATATATCCTGTCGCTGACGACGCAGCCGGAGAATTCCCTCTGCCACATTTCGTTGCCTTCCTATCCTTCATCGGTTTCCGATGTGGAGATTGTCAACAGTAACAACAACATTTCCTCCATCCGCTTCAAAGCCGCCAAAAGCACCAAGGCCTCGGAAACCTTCTCACCGAAATCCGGTTTGCTGTCCATCAGCACGAGCTTCTCGATCTACATAGATGACTATACAGCGACCGACATCAAGTACGGCGACTATGTCTACTACAAGGACAACGGATCTTTCGACTGGTCGGACGGCGGCCTTCGCGCCCTCGGGAGCGACTTCACCCGGTACGCCACGACCTCCACGCCTCCCGTATCGGACAAGGGTACGCTGATCGGTATCGTTTACAGGACATACTCCTCCCGTCCAAGTGAAATGCAGGACGCCTCGAGTATCAAAATGGCCGGGCTCGGCGGCCAGTTCATCGCCGTCGTTGCCGCCAAGGACGCCGCCGTCGGCGATGAGAGCGGCCTGTACTGGTGGACTTCCGCAACCTTCAACCTGGAAAACGAATGGGGGCTCACAACCAGTACCTATCCCGTCCCGAAAAAAGGCGAAATCCACACCTGGAAGGTCAACCAGGGCATTTTGAAGTACAACGCCAAGACCTCGGACACCTCAAAGAAGATCAAGGCGCACTACTCCGTCGAGGCCTTCGGCGAAAAGGACAAGGCCGGCAATCTCTATGTCCGCGTCGGCAACACCACGAACGCCGGATCTTCCGGATGGTTGCTGCCTACTGACAGCGACGCCTCCAACATCCTCGACGTGCTGAGTATCATCCAGCATTCCCTTACAGCGGCAGGAGCGACCGAGAGCTTCTCAGCGAGCGCCAAGGCGCAGAAGTTCAAAGGACCTTACTGGACGGCCAATTATCTGGACAACGTTTATGCACTCGCCTTCGGAGCCAAAAACTACAGCGAGACCATCGAAAGCGAGCCCTTCCAGTATGCCCGGAACCAGTACACCAAGTGCGTCACCCGCCCGGTTCTGTTCCTGTAAAAGCCGCTTTTTCCAACTTCCGTGGTTTTTTTGCAAAAATTTGTGAATTTTTTTGAAAATTTTTTGGAATTATCAAAAAAGTCAATATATTTGCAATAGTTGAATGAATTAAACAAAAGTTTTTTAAATTTTTTATTAATCACGCAACGACCACGACATTTTCTAACCAACAATAATTTTCAACCTTCTTCTAAGGTACACACACTACTAACTAACCAAAAAGGGACGCTGTGAAGCATCCCTTTTGGTGTTTTATATAGTGTCCCCTACCACCGGAACCAGACCTTCGCCATCCCGTGGATGGGGGCCTGCGGATAGACGTAGACGCCGCTCACCAACTCACCCGAATCGATGTTGTAGTACTTCCAGGCCCCGCCGTCGGCGTAATACTTTAGGTTAAACAGATTATTCACGTAGGCCCCGATTCCGAGGATGGGACTGTGCTTTGATGCGGACGTCCTCCTGCCGAGGGAGAATTCCTGCGTCAGCGAGAGATTCGCCACAAAGTACGCTGGCACGACACGGGCTTCCGAGGAGGTGTTGTCCAGATACTGCTTCCCGACATATTTGCCGTCGAGGCGAAGCACCGGGCCGGGATTGCGAAGCAGGGCGTCGAATGGCTTCACCGTCAGGATGCCGGCGGCAATGACCGAGGGCGAGAGCAGCATCGTCGTCCGGGTGAATTCCCCGCCGGGATAGACCTGCGAATAGCCGAGTTCATTCCAGTCGTTGTCGATACAGGCCGCCGAATCGTTGTAGGAGGCGATCCGGTTGAGGCTCAGGGTGAGATTCCCGTCCAGCCGCAGCCACTTCCAGGGCTCGTAGGCGGCCGTCAGTTCCATGCCCCGACGCCAGGCACGCGCGACATTGTCCTTTACCGGATAGCCTGAAGTGCTGAGACGGCCCGTTTCCAGGAGCATATCGAAGTACTCCATCGCATAGAGATTAATCCCGGCACTGACCTTCCGCCCGGTATACTGGTAGCCGATTTCCACGTCCAGCATCTTCTCGGGCTTGAGATCCTCTCGGTCGGCCCCGCCGAGGTTGTTGCTCTCGATGACCTCCTTGATATCGCTCCGGGAGGGCTCGCGGTGGCCCCAGGCCGCAGACACGTAGGCCTTGTGCGCCCCCCAGGATCCCGTCAGTCCCGCCCGGGGATTGAAGAAGGGCCAGAAGGTCCTGTAAGTCATATCCAGGTTGTCCTCGTCATCCACCCCGGACATATTCAGCCCGACACCGCGGAACTGCAGGTCCGCGTAGGCCGTCAGCCACGGCACGATCAGCCACTCCGCCCGGGCAAACACCGAAATCTCCCGCTTCACCCCGCGGTTGAAATACCACCCGTTCAGCGGATCCGGCCGGTTGAAGGGCGTATAATCCATCTCATCCCCGAGCACGGACGACCACAGCATCTCGCCGTAATGATCGCCGGTGTACTGCGACAGGTTGACCCCCGCCGTCACATCGAGCCGCCGCGAGTTGTAACGCAGGTCCGACGAGAGCACCCAAAGGCCGTTCTTCATCGATTTCCGGTAGATGAAATCGCTCTTCTTCTCCCCCGCCACCACCGCCGGGAAACCGAATTTGGAGAATTTCTTCGCCTGCTTGTAATACTCGTCATAGCCCTTTCCGTGGGTGTAGTTGAGGGTCGTGCTCCAGGTCAGGTTGCGCGGGAATCGGTGGGTATAGTTGAGTTGGAGATGGTTCTGGGTGTAGTTGTCAGTCTGGTTGTCGTAATAGTGGACATTGCCGGCCGCGTCATAATACTCCCCCGCGTCGTTGTAGCGCGGATCCTTCTCGAAGTGCTCCAGGTCAATGCCGTTCCAGGTGATGCCGGTGTGCTGGTCGCCAAGGAGCCAGGTGAGCCGGAGGGAATTGTTGCCCCGCATCCAGCCGATGACGGCGAATGCGCTCTGGACACGCGCCTTGGCGTTTCGGATATACCCGTCGGTGTAGCCGCGGGAATAGGCGGCGCTCCCGTAGAAGCCGCTTTTTGTAAGGCCGGTCCCGGCCGAAACCGTGGCGGTGAATGTGCGGTACGATCCGCCGGAAGCGTCAAAATTCACGAAGGGATCCTGCCCGACGAAGGCCGTATTCATATTGATACTGGCCCCGAATGCACCCGCCCCGGACGCGGAGGTACCGAGCCCACGCTGCACCTGCACCGAGGACAGGATGGATGTAAGGGCCGGAATGTTGACCCAGAATACTTCCTGCGACTCGGCATCGTTGAGGGTGATGCCGTTGAGTGTCACGTTGATCTGTGAACCCTTGGACCCGCGAATCCAGATCTTGGAATTGCCGAGCCCTGTGCCGCCCTCGTTGGCTGTCACCACCGACGGCTGCAGCCCGAGCGCCATCGGCAGGGATGCCGCCGGAGAGGCTTTGGAGAGTTCCTCCTTACCGGTCATCGTGTAGGTAACGGGCGTCATCTTCCCCGCCCGGGAGGCGGATACGACGATGCTGTCGAGACGTTCTTGTTTTACATCTTCCGGGACTTGTGCCGCGGCAGAGAAGGCAGCCAGAAAGGCGCCTGCGCATAGCAGAATTCTTTTCATTTTCCTTACGGCGGTATGAACCGCATCAAGTTCAAAGGGTCTTTCTCAACCGGGCGTCTCCCGGTACCCCTAAATCGACAGCAAAGATAACCCAATTTTGCCGGTTTTCCAACCCATCCCCCAAAAACTCACTGGGGAAGATACCCACGATTTGATCACACCTTCCCCGGTGAAATAAGTAAAAAAAAGTATTATATTTGTCAAAATAAATATCACGACACCTATGAAACGTTTATTTCTGATGCTGTGCGCCCTCCTGCCGCTAGCCTTCGCCTGCAAAAAGGAAGGCAAAATCGAAAAAATAGAGGCCATCGACATGGGGACGGGCATCCTTTGGGGCAACTCCAATCTTGGAACCGAGAATGAATACAACTTCGGTTTGTACTATGCCTGGGCCGCGATTGCGACCGGCGGATATTTCACTTGGGAGAACTGCCCCTATTGCACGGTCAAACCCGACGGCTCGCTGGACCAGATCACCAAATACGACGCCAACGGTCATCTCGAGAGCGGGGACGATGCCGCAAGGGTGCGCCTCAAGGACGGCTGGAGACTCCCGACTGAAGAGGAAATGAAGGCCTTGAACGGGGATGACTTCCAGTGGGAATGGATTAAAGAATACAAACTGAGTAATGGAAAAGTCGCCAGGGACGAGTATTTTCACGATCCCGTCAGCGGCATCCGTGTCACCAATAAGAACACGGGGAAATCCCTCTTCTTCCCTGCCACCGGGATTGGTACCGACAACGGAGGTTCGTCTCGTCCTGGCAGTCTGGGCGGCTACTGGACCAGCAGCAGTTCCCACACCGACGCATCAAAGGCACTCGGGCTGAAAATCGAGATGTCTACGGCGTCATTAATGGATATGGAAGTCACAAACCTCACCCATAGTGTCACCGAATTCGAGCGCCGCGAAGGGCTCTACATCCGTCCGGTCAAAGACAAGCCGGCCGCAGAATAATCAAACCGTACTATTATGAAACGATTGCTTTGCCTTTTTGCCCTCCTGACCTTGACGGTGTGTGCATTTGCCACGCCGCTCAAACGGAGCGAGATCCGTGCGGATCACATCTACAGCAAAATCCTCGGAGAGGATGTCAGCGTGAACGTTTACCTGCCTGCCGGCTACGACCAGGATGCCGTGAAGAAGTATCCGGTCGTCTATCTGCTGCACGGCCTGTATGGCGTATTCACGGACTGGGCCGACAAAGGCCGGATGAAAGAGCCCGTGGATGAGATGATCGCCTCCGGCGAAGCCGCCCCGATGATTATCATTATGCCCAATGCCGGCGATCCGGACGTGCATCACAAATGGAATGGCTATCTGAATATGCCCGGTCGCCCGTATGAGGATTTTTTCTTCAAGGAGCTGATTCCGACCTTCGAGTCCCGTTATCTGATCGTAGGAAACAAGCAGCACCGCGCCATTATGGGCCTCTCGATGGGCGGTGGCGGCAGTACGTTATACAGCCAGCGCCATCCCGATATGTTCTCCAGCTGCTATGCGATGAGCGCCTGGCTCGACCAGCCGGATCCGAAGCCAGCGGACCCCGACGATAAACTTTACATCGTCCGCAAGTCGATGCACGACAACTCTCCCATCCAGTTTGTCATTAACGCCGACGACAAGACGCTCGACGCCCTCCGCACCGTGAAATGGTTCTTCGACTGTGGGGACGACGATTTCCTGCTGGATCAATCCCTCCAGATCTATCAGGAAATGCGCAATAGAAAGGTCAAGGCCGAACTCCGCATCCGCGACGGCTGGCACTGCTGGGAATACTGGCACACGGCTCTCCGCCAGTCCATCCCCTTTGCTTCCCGGAATTTCGGAGCGGCAGAGTAGTTATTTCTTCTCCAGTTCTACTTCATATAACCGACGCCAATACTTGCCGGTCAGATAGATATGGCCGTCGTGGAAGGCGATGCCGTTGAGGACGTCGGTGCGGGGTTCACGGAGGTTGACAGGGAGAAGGCCCTTGCAATCGATACGGCGCTCGACGCGGCCGTTTTTCGGGTTGATGACTACGATGTAATCGGTCATATACACATTCGCCCAAATCTTGCCGTCGATCCATTCCAACTCATTGAGATAGTTGAGAGGACGGTCGTTCATCCGAACCTTTACTTTACGCTCGGTCGCGAGGGTTTCAGGATTCAGGAAATAGAGGTTGGAAGAGCCGTCGGAAGCGATGAGCGACTTGCCGTCGGTGGTGAGCCCCCAGCCCTGCCGGGGATAATTGGCGGCGCCGATGTATTCGAGGGTTGCCGCATCGTATTTGAACAGCACATGGCTGGTCCATGTCAGGATATAAAGGACGCCGCCAAGCATAACGGATCCTTCGACGAAATACTCCTTTCCGAAATTCTTGCAACTGAGGGATTTACCCGTCTCCAATTCAACCTCCCGGAAGGTGGATTCACCCCACTGCCCCGTGCTCTCATAAAAGCGTCCGTCCTGAAAAAACAGCCCCTGCGTATAGGACAAGCTGTCGTGCGGGAATTCCCCGACGACGCGCACCTTATATTCCTTCACGGTAGCGGTGCTGCAGGAGACAACCGCCAGGAAAGCGGACAGGATGACCACCGCGGGAATACACCCCCATTTTGCCAATACTCCTTTCTTCATACTCATTCTTTCACGCGAGAAGCGACTTCGCACCGCAAATGTAAGCAAAAAAGCCGGGATTTGGAATCTCTTTGCTTTTTTCAGTGATAATATCTAATTTTGTATTAAACAAGTTACAATATGAAAAAAGTTATTCTCATTCTCTCCCTGACCCTCGCGCTCGTACTGGTCTGCGGCTGTCAAAAACCGTTGTCTTTTGCAACAGACGGCTCAAAATGGCGTTCATCAGTAATATTGGATCATCAGATATTTGGTATATGCTTTACGAAGGATGGCAAGGTCATCTGGGACATTTATGAAAACGACGAACTCGTATCAACCCTCAACGGTACATACGAAAACGCCTCCGAGG
Source organism: Bacteroidales bacterium (assembly GCA_017557325.1). Lineage (GTDB taxonomy): Bacteria > Bacteroidota > Bacteroidia > Bacteroidales > UBA932 > Cryptobacteroides. The sequence continues at coordinate 3,599 of JAFZAI010000073.1, read as the reverse complement.
AAAAAAAGGTCAACCTGTCAGGGCTGACCTGGACCCGCCAGGGAGTTAAATATAACGCTGCCCGGGCATATTATTACGATCTTAAAGCTTCCACCCATCGTTTAGTTGTAGATATTTCGATAAATTCCGGAGGGGAGGGCACTTTCTATCAGTTATTCGATCCGGAATAAAAAGTCGCGGATTGCCTGGATCACGCATGATCAAACTCCTGGACGGGGCGATGGGGACGGTGCTGCAGCAACGTTTCCAGGGCGGGGATGCGCCGGCTGGTCCGGCCGAGACGCTGAATCTGTCGCATCCAGAAGTTATCGCGGACATCCATCGGGAGTATATTGCGGCCGGGGCGGACATCATAGAGACGAATACTTTCAATGCCAACCGCATCTCCCTGGAGGCCCACGGGCTGGCGGACAAGGCGCGCGAACTGGCGCTTGCCGGCGCCCGAATTGCGCGGAAGGTGGCGGAGGAGCCGACCGTTGAGTTGACGGGACGGAAGATTCGGGTGGCGGGGAGCGTGGGACCGACTTCGAGGAGCCTGACGTTGCCATCGGACATTTCCCGGCCTCAGTGGCGGGAGGTGGATTTCGACACGATGGCCGAGGCGTACCGGGAGCAGATCAAAGCCCTCATCGAGGGGGGCGTAGACTTAATTCTCGTGGAGACCTGCTTTGATGCACTCAACGCCAAGGCAGCCCTGTACGCACTGCAGCAGGTGGCGCCCGGATTCCCGGCGATGGTTTCCGTCTCGGTCGCCGACCGGAGCGGACGCACGCTCACCGGGCAGACCCTGGAGGCCTTCTACCACAGTGTCCGACACTATCCCCTATCCGCTTTCGGGCTCAACTGCTCACTGGGGGCAGAGGAAATGCTACCGCTGATCCGCGAGGTCGCCCGCTTCTCCGCCGTGCCAGTGCTCTGCTATCCGAATGCCGGCCTGCCCGACGAGGAAGGCCGCTATGTGCAGACTCCGGACGAAATGGCCGCCCTCCTCGGCCGAATGGTCTCCGAAGGCCTCGTCGACATCGTCGGCGGGTGCTGCGGAAGTACCCCATCGCATATTCGCGCGATCGCAAATATGCTCAAAATGTTTGAGGGGGCCCTGCCCCCTGATAACTCCCGCGGCTGTCCGCGTGCACCTGACAGCACGGTGTCCGGTCTTGAGGCCCACCCGCTGCGGAGCGGCGGGACGGGATTCACGCCCGTCGGGGAGCGGACCAATGTCGCGGGCTCCCGCAAATTCGCCCGGCTGATCGCCTCCGGGGCCTACGACGAGGCCCTCGGCGTAGCGGCAGCACAGGTCGAAGCCGGAGCCGGCATCATCGACATCAATATGGACGACGGGATGCTCGACGCCCCGCGCGAGATGGAACGCTTCGTCCGCTACATTTCCGGCGAGCCCGCCGTGGCAAGTGCCGCCCTGATGATCGATTCTTCCGACTGGAAGGCGGTCCTCGCCGGTCTCAAGAATGCCCAGGGCCGCTCCATCGTCAATTCCGTCAGCCTCAAGGAAGGAGAAGAAGCGCTCATTGAGAAGGCCCGGGAAATCCACGCCCTCGGCGCCGCGATGGTCGTAATGGCCTTCGACGAGCAGGGGCAGGCCGTCACATTGGACCGAAAAATTGCCATCGCTTCCCGCGCCTACCATATTCTGACCGAAAAAGCGCACATTCCCCCGGAAGACCTGATCTTCGACTGCAACATCCTCTCCATCGGCACCGGCATCCCCGAACACGCCCGCTACGCGGTGGATTTCATCGAGGCCGTCCGCTGGATCAAACTGCATCTTCCTGGCGCCCTTACCAGCGGCGGCGTTTCCAACCTGAGCTTCGCGTTCCGCGGCAACAATCCCGTCCGGGAGGCGATGCACGCAGTTTTCCTCTACCACGCCGTGAAGGCCGGACTTGATATGGCCATCGTCAACCCCTCCAGCCTGATTCCCTGCGAGGCCATCGGTCCGGACTTGTACCGGGCCGTGGAGGACGTCATACTCGACCGCGATCCGCAGGCAACCGAACGGCTCCTCGCCTGGATTGAGGCGCACCAGCCCGCACCCGGAATGCCCGGAGCCACGGGGGCCTCGGGGGCCTCGGGGAGAGAGGTTCCGCCACAAAACACGGCTTTTCGTGCTCAACCTCACGTTCCGGAGGTAGGTTCCGCCACAAAACACGGCTTTTCGTGCGGAACCTCACCCATTTCACCCGAAGCCAACCCCTCCGTGTCTCCGGAAGAATCCCTTTCCGCCTCCATCGTCCGGGGCCGGACGGAGAATTTGGAGCCCCTGACGCTCGCCTGCCTGGAACGGCTCGGAAGCGCAGTCTCCGTGGTGGAAGGCCCCCTGATGCGCGGGATGGAACAGGTCGGAAAGATGTTCGGCGAAGGGAAAATGTTCCTCCCGCAGGTGGTTAAATCGGCCCGCACAATGCGGGAAGCCGTCGCTGTGCTGGAGCCGTATTTCCCGGAAGAAGGTTCGGCGGGCGAATCATCCGGGCGGAACGGGCGGATCGTGCTGGCGACCGTCAAGGGGGACGTCCACGACATCGGGAAGAATATTACGGGCATCGTACTGAAATGCAATGGATTCGATGTGACGGATCTCGGCGTGATGGTGGAGAGTGAGCGGATCCTGGCGGAGGCGGAACGGCTCGATGCCGACCTCATCGCCGTCAGCGGACTCATTACGCCCTCGCTTTATCAGATGGAAGAACTCTGCCGGGAAATGGCCCGACTCGGGATGACGACTCCCCTGCTGATCGGCGGTGCCACCACCTCGGCCGTCCATACCGCCGTCAAACTGGCCCCGCTCTACGGACACGTCTATTACTGCGCCGACGCCTCCGCAAGCGCCGTAATGGCCAAGCGCCTGATGCTCGACCGCGCCGGCACAGAAGCCTCCGCCCGGGCGGACCAGGCCCGCCTCCGGGCGTTGCGGGAGGCTTCCCATCCACAAAAAGCGCCCGCTCATCCACAAAATGAGCCCGCCCATCCACAAAATCAGCCCAAAATGTGGACGGAAGCCACAAAAATGCCGGCCCATCCACAAAATGAGCCTGAAACGTGGACGGATGGGTGCCGGATCGAGGGCAGCTGGCCTGACGGGAGGCGGGAGATTCCGCTGGAAGAGCTGGTGCCGCTTTTTGATGAGCGGATGTACCTGGCCATCTGGGGCATCCCGTATGGCAAGGTGAACCTTAGTGATCCGGCCATCGCCGAGACGCTCCGCGAGGCGCACCAGACCCTCGAGCGGATGGTGCGGCGCCACGAAGTGCGCGTCACACTCTCGTGCCGCTTCCTCCGGGGCGCCCACCGCACGGAGGACGGTCTGGACTGGATCGACGGTTACCCGCTAGCCGCTCTAGGGTGCGCGGTGAGCACTGAAGAGAGCCGCTATGCTCACGGAGCGGGCGAAAACGAAGAGGGCTCCCAGGGAAGAAATGAACGGCCGCGTGTGTGTGCGCTACCGATGCTACGCGATGCTGAGGGACGGTGCCTTGCAGATCTGCTGCCGGCAAACGGCACGGCTGAGAGGACGGCGGAGGGAGTATTTGGGATGTTCGCGGTAGCGGTGGAGCCGACGCTCCGGCATCCGGTGGGGTGCGACT
>JAFZAI010000072.1 GCA_017557325.1 Bacteroidales bacterium | reverse complement strand
ATCCATAACGACAAACTCTCCAAAGCCCGTAACATCGAGGTCCCGCTGCCCGAGATCACCCTGGCCCGGCCGCAGCTCTGGTCCCCCGACACTCCCGCCCTCTATGAGGCGGAGGTGGAAGTCTGGGCGGATGGCGTCCTCTCCGACTGCCTCACGGAGACCTTCGGCATCCGCAAAGTCGAATTCACTAAAGAGCGCGGCTTCCTCCTCAACGGAGAGAAGATCTTCCTCAAGGGCGTGGCCAACCATCACGATATGGGCGCCCTGGGCGCGGCCGCCTTCGACACCGGCATCGAGCGGCTCTTCCGCACGCTCAAAGCCTTTGGATACAATTCCGTACGCTGCTCCCATAACCCCTACAGCCGGAGCTTCACCCGCATCGCCGACCGGATGGGCATCCTCGTGGTGGACGAACTCGTCGACAAGTGGAGCGACGACATCTTCTGGGGCGGCCGCGTCCCCTTCTCCGACTACTGGCCGACGATGATCACCGAATGGGTCAAGCGCGACCGCAACTGCCCCTCGGTCATTATGTGGAGCCTGGGAAATGAATTGCAGGTCCGGGAGAATATGGCCGGCTACCCGACCTCCGACTGGGGCGTGACCACCTACCGGATCTTCGACGTGATGGTCAAGCGGTACGATCCCACGCGGGCCACCACGGTGGCAATGTCGCCCGGCAAGGCGGGCGGATTCGTGTTCTGGGACAAGGAAGCCGACCTGGTCAAAGCCCCGCCGGAGCTGTCCGGCGCAACGGAAGTCGCCTCGTTCAACTATTACTGGCGCTTCTACAAAGAATTCCTGGAGTGCAATCCCGACCTGATCATCTACCAGAGCGAAGCCACGGTCCGGGAACTCCTGGGGCCCTATTTCGGGATGGACCGCGACAAAATGGTCGGCATCGCCTACTGGGGCGCAATGGAATACTGGGGCGAATCCAACGGCTGGCCCAAGAAGGGCTGGAACCACAGTTTCTTCAGCCATACGCTCGAGCCCTATCCCCAGGCCTGGCTCATCAAGAGCGGTTTCAATCCCGAGGAGCCGATCGTCCGCATCGGCATCGTCGACGGCGGCGCCGAAATCGAGGAATGGAACGACAATCTGGTCGGGAAACAATCCTACACCTCGACGTGGAATTTCCCGGAAGGCTCGAAGCAGAAGGTGGCCGTCTTCTCCAATGCCGACGAAGTGGAACTCCTACTCAATGGCAAGAGCCTGGGGAGAAAGCCGAATGTCAGCGAGGATATCTGCCAGAGCAATATCGTTGTCTACCAGGATGTTCCGTTCGCACCGGGCCGCATCGAAGCCGTCGCTTACCGCAGTGGCAGGGAGGTGGCGCGTCACACGGTTGAGACCGCCGGGAAGGCTGTCCGCCTGAATGTGGAACCCGAAGTGCCGGATCAGTGGAAAGCCGACGGAATGTCGCTGCAATACCTCCGCGTAACGGCCGTCGACCGCAAGGGCCGCGTGGTGCCCGGATTTGACGAACCGCTGACCGTCAGCGTCGAGGGTCCCGCGACCTTTGTAGCAATGGACAACGGCGACCATTATACCGACGAGCTCTTCTACAATGTGACTACCAAGAAGATGAAAGGCGGCTTTATGCAGGTCATCCTCCGCAGCAAGCGCGGGGAGGCCGGGGCTGTCCGGGTGCAGTTCGAGGCGGCGTCGTTAAAAGCGACGGCCGATCTAAATGTAGCGCAAAACACAATTCACTAATAATCAATTTGTTATCCAAAACACCTTAGGCAAAAACGAGTAAGGTATTATGCGTAAAACATTTATACAGAGAATTTTTTATTTCACGCTCATCGGACTGCTGCTCCCGCAGCTGGCTTCGGCGCAGCCCTACGCCACCACCGTGGTGCCGCTCGAGGGCGAACGCTGGTGGGGGGCGGTGATCGAGAAGGGCTACGTGCAGCCGTTCTGGGATTTCGACAGCAACGATCAGCGGCTTCTCTGGCAGGAGATTGAGACCGGGATTTACAATGAGACGCTTGGCAAGGGAGATGCTTACGACCTGGGGATCCACGGTTCCAAGGGCTTCACAGTCCCCCTGCTCCTCTCAAGCAAGGGCCGCTATGTATGGAGCGACCGTCCCTTCGCCTTCGAATTCTGGGAAGGGGTGCTGTACCTCAGCTCGATCTACGAAAAGATCGAGCCGGTCACGGCCGGTAAAACCCTGAAAGATGCCTACCTGAGTGCCTGCAAGGCCCATTTCCCCTTCGACGGACGGGAGCCGGCCGAGCTGCTGTTCACCAAGCCCCAGTTCAACAACTGGATCGAGACGGTGGTCCTCGGCATCAACCAGGAGAATGCCGAGAAATTCGTCGACGCCCTCCACGAGAGCGGATTCCCCTGCGGGGTGGTGATGATCGACGGCGGCTGGCAGCGCTATCACGGATGCCGGGACTTCAATCCCGACACCTTCCCCGAGCCGACACGGCTCTTCGACAAGATCCACGACTACGGCTACAAGAGTATGCTCTGGTGCTCCTATTTCCTTACGGCAGACAGCCGGCCGGAGTATGTGAATTACCGACCGGGAGGCCAGAACATCCTGGTCCGCCGGAAGGACAAGCCCCGCGAGGCCGCCCTGGTCTGGTGGTGGAGCGGCATCAGCGTCACGATGGATCTCACCGCCCCGAAAGTCCGCCAGAAATTCACCGACGAGCTGAAAGCGATGGCGGAGCGTTTCCATATCGACGGCTTCAAGTTCGATGGCGGCGACCCGGAATACTTCCGCGATAATGCCCTTTTCAGCGAGCCCTGGATGGAGCCGGCCGACTTCGGCCACGCCTTCAACCTCGTGGGCCTCGACTTCCCCTACAACGAATACCGGGCGGGCTTCAAGGCCGGCGGCCTCCCGCTGGTCGTACGCCTGCACGACGTCGGGCACAGCTGGGAGGAACTCCGCACCATCATCCCGGATATGACGCTGGCGGGACTCTGCGGACAACCCTACGTCTTCGCCGATATGATCGGAGGCGGCCTGTCGTCCTGCTTCTACCCCGGCAAATCCTTCTCCCACAAGCTCTTCATCCGCTCCTGTCAGATCCAGGCGCTTACGCCGATGATGCAGTTCAGCGCCGCTCCCTGGCGGGTGCTCACCCCAGAGGAGTGCGCAATCTGCCGGCATTATGCCGATCTGCACGTCGAATTCGGTCCCTACATTATGGAGCTGGTGCACCACGCCTCGTCGACGGGCGAGCCCATTATGCGCAGTATGGAATACGAATTCCCCGGCTGCGGCTACGAGCACGCCGACGGCCAGTTTATGCTGGGCCCGAAGTACCTCGTAGCTCCCGTCACGGAGGAGAATGACAGCAAGACGGTCTACCTTCCCGCCGGGAAATGGCGCGACGACCTCGGCAAGGTCTTCCGCGGGCCGAAAGTCCTGCAACTGGAGAACGTCCCGATCGAGCGACTTCCCTATTACGAGCGCCTTAAATAACGTCGAAACGGCAAAACCGGTTTGTAAACCCGAAAAAAAAATCAGACCAGTGCAAACCGGTCTGATTAATTTTTATATTTGTAGCTGTATAACTAGCTACTTTTTTAGCTATGAGACTGATAGCCCGCATTCTGACGCTTCTCGCGCTTGCCACGACGGCTCTCTCCTGCCAGAAGGAAGGAGAAGGCGGCGAGGAGGACAGCACGGGCCTCAAAGTCAAATTCAGCCTCAGCGCCCCTTCCGTCGTTGTGGACGGGACTTCCCAGGTCCGCGAATGGGCGGCCGGAGACAAGCTCTCGATGCTTGCTTTTAAGGTGCCTGCATCGGCCGGTCTCCTCGCCAAAAACAACGTGGTCAATTTCTCCTCCAACCGTTTCACGGCCGAAGGCGCCGGCAAAACCGCCACCTTCTCCGGGAAAGTTCCCGCGCTGGACGGCACCCTTCCCAAAGGCAATCAATCGCTTTATATCATCTACCCTGCCTGCAACCTGACCGTCCCGGCCCAATCCTTCCAGCAGGGCTCGGCGGCACCCGCCTACCAGATCAACGGCCCCTCCATCGCCCAGCGGCAGGACGGCACGGGTTGGCGCTACTGCTGGTTAGCCTCCAACAACGGCACCATCTCCACCACCAAGCGGGAGATCGTTACCGCACCCATATTCTCTCTGGCCAACGCCCTTGTGAAACTCACCGTCATTTCCGGCAAGGAGATCAAGAAAATCGAGATCACCCAGGAGGGCACAGCCAATCCCGGCCTCGCCGGCGCCTTCATCCTCTCTACCGGCCAGACGGCCCTGGCGGAGGGTTGCGCCACCAGCACCATCACCATTGAGAACAGCGGCAATCCCCTCCCCGCAGAGGTCCTTTTTGCCTGCGGCAGGATGCCTAAAGACATCACGTACACCTTTACCTTCACGGCGATGGACGGCCGCTCCGTCTCCCGGGCCCGGAAACTTACCGAGACGGTAAATCCCGGCACGGTGGGCGCCCTGCAGGCCTTCGACCTTAGCGAATGGACCTCGGCGGAGCTCGCCAGCCAGACGGCCAAGAATATGGGAATGGGCATCAACGTCGGCGGTCTCGAGACCGTCACCGCGACAACGGAGACCATCGCAGATCGCGCGGATGCCAACGGCATGCACATCCTCGACCGCAACGACCCCGTCACCTACGAGACCAACGGCGCCCACGACCCCATCACCCAGTTGACGATGACGGCCCTCTACGAGGCCGGCTTCCATTCCGTCCGTCTCCCCATCACCTGGTTCAACCATATGGACTCCACGCTCGGGGCGATTGACCAGGTCTGGCTCAACCATATCCAGAGCCGAGTCGACCTCGCCCGCAACGCCGGGATGTACGTGGTCATCAACATCCACCACGACGCCGGCACCTACGACTTCTGCTGGCTCAAGGCGGACTGGAGCAACTACAGCTCCATCAGACCCCAGCTCAAGAACATCTGGACCCAGATTGCCAATCATTTCAAGGATTACGACTAT
>JAFZAI010000071.1 GCA_017557325.1 Bacteroidales bacterium | reverse complement strand
TGATCGCCAATTTCGTCGATTTCCGCCATGGGGTCATCGTCCGCCGCACCCGCTTCGAACTGGCCAAGGCCGAGAAGAGGGCCCACCCGGTGGAAGGCCTTCTCAAGGCAATGGACGTCATCGACGAGATCGTCCACATCATCCGCTACGAGTCCAAGACCACCGATGACGCCAAGCGCATCATCATGGAGCGCTTCGGCTTCACCGATCCGCAGGCGACCGCCATCGTCGAGATGCGTCTCCGCCAGCTCGTCGGACTCGAGCGCGAAAAGCTCCAGAACGAATACGACGAACTGATGAAGTTCATCGCGCACTGCGAGGCTGTCCTCGCCAGCGTGGAACTCCAGCTCGGCATCGTCAAGGACGAAACCCGCGAGCTCAAGGAAAAATACGGCGATCCGCGTCGCTCCGAGATCAACCTCGCCGTCGGCGACTTCAATCCCGAAGACTTCATCGTCAGCGAGGACCAGGTTATCACCATTTCCCACCTCGGCTACATCAAGCGCACCTCGCTCACCGAGTTCCGCACTCAGAACCGCGGTGGTGTCGGCCTCAAGGGCAGCGCCACCCGCGACGAGGACTTCATCGAGCACATTTATATCGCCAATACCCATTCGACCCTCCTGCTCTTTACCCAGAAGGGCCGCTGCTACTGGCTCAAGGTGTACGAGATTCCGGAAGGTACCCGTACCTCCAAGGGCCGCGCCATCCAGAACCTCCTCTCCATCGAGGCCGACGACAAGGTCAAGGCCTACATCAACGTCAAGAGCCTCAAGGACGAGGAATTCATCAACAACCATTACATTATGATGGTCAGCCGCAGGGGTATCGTCAAGAAGACGGTCCTCGAGGCATATTCCCGTCCGCGCACCAACGGCGTCAACGCCATCATCATCCGCGAGGACGACGAACTCCTCGAAGCCATCCTCACCAACGGCCGCTGCAACGTGATGATCGCGGCCAACGGCGGCCGCTGCGTCCGCTTCGACGAGACCGACGCCCGTCCGCTCGGCAGGATGTCCTCCGGCGTGCGTGGCATCAATCTTGATGAAGGGGACTTCGTCATCGGTTTTGTCTGTCAGGATCCCGAGGCGGAGGATGCGGAGCGCCGGCAGGTCCTGGTCGTCAGCGAGAACGGCTTCGGCAAGCGTTCCGATCCGGCCGAATACCGCCAGACCGCCCGTGGCGCCAAGGGCGTGAAGACGATACAGATAACCGAGAAGACCGGATCGCTTGTGGCGATCAAGAACGTGACCGACGAAGATGACCTGATGATCATCTGCCGCTCGGGAATGACAATCAGGATGCCGGTGAGCACCATCCGGGTGACGGGACGCGCCGCGCAGGGCGTAAAACTCATCAACATCCGCGAAAATGATGCAATCGCGGCCGTGTCGGTGGTCCAGCATTCTTCCGAGGAAACGGAAGAGACCCCTTCTGCGGAGCCGCAACAGGAAGAGAATACAAACGAATAATTTTTAATGTGATGAAAAAGATTCTGACCATTGTTGCCATTCTTGCATGCAGTATGCAGTTGGCATTTGCGCAGTCCGCCCTCGTCAAGAATGTCGAGAAGGCCAAGGCTGCTTCCGAGGATGCCAAGAAAGCCACCAAAGTGGCGACCTGGCTCAATCTGGGCAAAGCCTATTGGGATGCCTATGAGAAACCCACCGCAGCCATTCCGATGGGAATGTCGGCTGCCGAAATGCAGATCCTGATGTCCGGCGAGAAGCCGATCTCCACGGAGGCCGTCACCCTCGGCGGCGTTCCTTACGAGAAGCAGGTCTTCAAGGACAAGGAACTCTATTTCGCCCAGGGGCGTCTGCAGATGATCAATGTGACGAAGCCTGCGCTGGGGAAGAGCGTGGATGCGCTTGACGGTGCTTTCCAGGCTTATTCCAAGGCTGGAGAACTGGATGTGAAGGGCTCAAAGAAGAAGGATATCGTCGCCAAGATCTCGGATATCGACAAGGCCTATTTCAACGATGCCTACACGGCATTCATCCTCGGAGACAAGAAAAAGGCGGCCGAGCTTTTCCTCAAGGCCGGCAATGTCTCGGTCTCTCCTTTCAGCGAGCGTCTGGATACCTCTGCATTCTTCAATGCCGGTCTGGCATATGTGGAGGAGAAAGATTACGAGAATGCGAAGGCCTGCTACGAGAAAGCGCTGCAGTATGGCTATGACAAGTCCTCGAAGGGCGGCATCTATGCTTCTCTCTCCAACGTCTCGATGGCTCTGAAGGACACGGTTGCTGCCAAGAAATATCTGGAAGACGGCTTCGCCCTCTATCCCAACAACCCGCAGATCCTCACCGACCTGATCAACCTCTATCTCTGGACCAAGGGCAATCCCGAGGACATCATCAAGCTGCTGGACAAAGCCAAGGAGCAGATGCCCGACAACTCCGGTCTGTATGACGTAGAGGGCGACATCTGGAAGCAGCTGGGCAACCGCGAGAATGCGCTTGCCGCTTACCAGAAGTCCATTGAGATCAACCCGAAGGGCGATTATCCTTTCTATGCCACCGGCCGTCTCTACTGCGACTGGTACAATGCCATCGAAGAGGAAAAAGCCCAGATCGACCTGCGCGACTACAAGAAATACGACGAAGTGGACAAATTCAGCAAGGAGACTCTGGCCAAGAGCCTCGAGCCGCTCGAGAAATGCTATGAGGTGACCACCCGCAAGGAGATGAAGCTCGCCTCGGCCGACCTCCTCAAGAAAGTGTATTTCCAGCTCCGCGGATCCAATCCCGAGTATCTGGAGCTTCACAAAAAGTATGACGAGATCTGCAAGCAGCTCCAGGCTCAGTAGCATCCTTGTCTTAGCCGTCACGGCCCTGCTGCTGGTCCCTCGGGCGTATGCCCAGTCCCATTCTTACCAGGATGCGGATCAGCTCCGGAAGGCCGTGGCCGGCGCCTCCCGCAAAGCCGCAAAGACCGGAAAGTCCTCCGACTGGATGCGTCTTGCGCAGGCGTATGAAGACGCTTATCGGTTTCCCCTCTCCAACCTCATCCGCGGAGAGGGGAATTCCGTGCGTACCCTCGCCGTCCGGGGGCAGCGTCCGCGGGAAATTATGGCCCCGACGGGTCTGGACGGCGTCTATAAGAATGTCTATTCCGACAAGGACATCTGCTTTGATGCAGATGGCAATCTCGTCGCCATCGTGGTGACAAAGCCCGTGCTGGATACCGTGGACGTGCTGGAACGTGCGTTCGAAGCGTATGCCAATGCTTTTGCGTCCGATCGCAAGGGGAGTTGCCGTGGGGCTGTGGCGGAGGGACTCTCCCGTCTCTCCGGTGAATGCCGGATGCTCGCCGAGATGGCTACTCTTTTCGGACAGGAGGAAGAGGCGGAGAAAAGGTATCTCCAGGCCGCGCGGATTTCAACCACTCCGCCCTGCGAGACGCCTGATCCGGCCGCGCTCCGCGTTGCGGAAGCTGTCGCGGAGCGGGAACGTGCCGCTCTTCGCGAGCAGGAGCGCCTGGCGGCCGTCAAAGCCGCGGCCTGGGATGAACTCGCGAGAGGGGAGGCCAAATACCGGGAGGGGCTTTCCCTGCTGGATCAGGCCCAGGCGTTGCCCGCCGGCGATGACAAGGCCTTCAATGCCTTGCAGAAGCAGTTGACGCAGTGTTTCCGGGATGCGCTCGGCATCCTGGAGGATTGCGAAAAAGCGACGGATGATCCGGCCCTCAAGCAGAAGGCGCAGCAGGCGATGCGTCCTCTTCGCCTGTATCTCGGGCCGGGAGCGAACTGAAAGCCTTGACAATTTTGGTGACGAGGGGATGACGGACAATGTCGTCCTCCGTGAAGCGGATGCATTTGACCCCCTTCAACCCTTCCAGCAATGACATTCCCCTCAGAAGGCCTGAGTCGCCTTTTCGCGGCAGGTCGATCTGGGTGGCGTCGCCCGTGACGATGAATTTGGCGCTCGTACCCATTCGCGTGAGGAACATCTTGAGCTGGCCGAGGTTGGTGTTCTGAGCCTCGTCGAGGATGACGCAGGCGCGGTCGAGCGTCCGCCCTCTCATATAGGCGAGGGGCGCGATCTGGATGGTGCCGTCGGCGATGAATTCCTGCAGTTTCCGCGACGGAATCATATCCTCCAGCGCATCGTAGAGCGGCTGGAGATAGGGATCCAGCTTCTCCTTGAGGTCGCCCGGGAGGAACCCGAGGCGTTCGCCGGCCTCCACGGCGGGGCGTGTAAGGATGATCTTGCGGATCTCACGGTTCTTGAGCGCGCGGACGGCGAGGGCGATGGCAATGTAGGTCTTGCCGGTGCCCGCCGGGCCGATGGCGAACAGGAGGTCGTTCTCGAAGTATCCCTTGACCATCTCCTGCTGGTTGGCGTTGCGGGCCTTGATGGCGCGCCCGTCGGTGCCGTGGACGATGACGGCGTCGGAGTCGAGGCGGTAGCGGTCGGGGGAGGATTCACCGTCAAAGATATCCTCCACGTCGTATACCGTCAGGTTCATCTTGTGGTGGCGCCGGTCTATGAGCTGCTCCAGGCGGGAGGAAAAGTCGGCGATATCCTGCGGGCTCCCGTCGAGGTGGATTTCGGACCCTCTCGCGACAACTTTGAGGTGCGGGAAATACTGGCAGAATTCGTCCAGGATCTTGTTTCCGGCCCCGTAGATTTCGACGGGGTCGATGGCTTCCAGATGCAGGGTTTTCTTCATATCAGTCTTCGATGCCGGTTTTCTGCTTGACTTGCCTGTAGGTATTGACCATATTGGTGTAGTCCTCTTTCACTTTCCAGATGTCCTGACGGCCGATGTACTCCTTCACGGGCAGGACGCTGTAGCTTCTCTCGACCATTCCGGGCTTGGTGCACCAGAGGAAGGTGACCTCGGGGGCCGGGACAACCTTGTGCTGGGTGCCATGCACGGCGATATTGATCTTGACGAGGGCCTCGAGGCGGGCCGGGAGGTCATTCTGATTGGAAACGGCGTTGCCGAGCGAATAGACGACGGGCACTTCGCGGACCTGGCCGTCCTCCCCGGTTACCTTGAGGATTTCGATGTCCTGCACCACGTGCGGGTGATGGCCGACGATGACGTCGACACCGTTACGGGCCAGCCAGCGGGCCATTTCGCCCTGATCCTGGTTGTGGCGGTGCTGGTATTCGACGCCCCAGTGGGGAATGGCCATAATGATGTCGGGATTGCCGGCTTTGGCTCGTGCGAGTGCACGAGAGATGTCGTCGCGGCGCATCAGGTTGACCTTGGGCCAGAGGGAGGTGCCGCCGGAATTGGTGCCGTAGGTGAAGTTGAGAATGGCGATTTTGACGCCCTTGACGATGACGAAGATGGGGTAGCGGGCCTCGTCTTCGGCCTTGCTCGCGGAGATGCCGGTGTATACCACGTTGTGCCGGGCTTCGAGGCGGTCGTAGGTGCGGATAGTTCGCCGAAGGCCTTCAGAACCCTTGTCGAGGATGTGGTTGTTGGCGGTGACGAGGACGTCGAAGCCGCAGGAGGTGATGTATTCGGGATAGGAATCCGGTGCGGAGAAGGACGGATATCCTGTAAAGGGCGGACCGGCGAGGGTGAATTCCAGATTGCCGATGGCAAGATCGGCCGAAGAGATGCGGTCCTTGATGTGCATCAGGAAGGTGGTGAAGTCGTAATGGTCGTGATTGTAGCTGTCAGCCCCAGGATGGGAGAGACTGTAGACGCGGAAGGCGTCGCGCGACTGTGGGCCGTGCATCATCAGGTCGCCCACGAGGACGACCGAGACGGTGTCTTTGCGGAAGGAGAAGTCCTCGAAGGGAATCCAGGGCCGTTTGATCTGGGCGTCCAGCGTGGCAGAAAGCAACGTTAATGCAGCGATTAAAACCAATCTCATTTTCATATCTACAAATATATGAAATTTTTTGAGTAATTTTGTAAGATTTATGATTTGGCGATGAAGATGCCGGCCGTCATAGCGCTTCTGGCCGTCCTTCTGCTTGCGGAAGGATGCGATTTCCTGCGTGCGCTGGCCGGAAGGCCCACCTCGGATGAGCTTGCGGCCCTGCAGGAGGCATTCCCCTCCGACACGTTGCAGCAGGAACCGGCCGATTCGGAGGCTGTCCTTCCCGATGCATTGCCGGAGGAGCTGATCTACCGGGCGGAGGATGTGAGCTATCTGGTTATTGCCGGTTGCTACCGTGAGCCCAGGCACGCGGAGCGGTCGGCCGACCGTTACCGTCGGATGGGGTATGAGACTTGCATCGTCGACTGGAATGGTGTCCGGGCCGTGGGGCTCTGCCCGACGGGAGACCGGACCGAGGCGCGGAGCAGCCTGCGCCAGCTGGTCTCCAAGGGCGTTTGCCCCAAAGGCGCCTGGATTATGGAAAAACGATGAGAACAATGAAACGATTTGCCATCATAGCCGTCTTTTTGCTTTCTGCGGTCGGGCTCAGCGCCCAATTCCGGCCGGGCACCGTGCTGGACGATCTCGATGACAGCGAGACCGTCTCCGCCCTCAAGGAGCACGTCCGGACGCTTTCCGCTGCTTCTTTGGAAGGTCGGAAGGCTGGTTCGGAAGGAGAGATCGCGGCCGCTGAATATATGGAGACGGTCTTTAAGAAATATGGTGTCGACGTCCTTTCGGCCAAGGGAGGCGATTCTTTCGGCATCCAGACCGAGAGTGGAGATACGCTTACATCCTGCAACGTCATCGCCTATATTCAGGGGTATGACAGGACGCTGGGCGACCGCTTTATCGTCCTCGGCGCCCGGCTGGACAATCTGGGCAGCGACACTTACACGGTGGACGGCCACCCCCGCGAGCGGATTTACTACGGTGCCAACGGCAACGCTTCCGGCCTGGCCGTGCTGCTGGAATTGGGCCGGATGCTCCAGACCAACCGGATCCTGCTCAGGCGATCGGTACTGCTGGTCGGTTTCGGCGCCTCGCGCGAGAGTTTTGCCGGGAGCTGGTATTTCCTCAACCGCGCGTTCAAGGATGCGGGGAATATCGACGCAATGATCAATCTGGATATGCTCGGAACGGGGTATACCGGATTCTACGCCTACACGGCCTCCAATGCCGACCTCAATGAAATCCTTTCCGTCGTAGCCGGCGATCTCAATCCCATGACCCCCGAACTGACGGCGGCAGAGCCCTATCCGTCCGACAACCGGGTCTTCTACGACAAGCAGATTCCATCCGTCCTGTTTACGACCGGGCGCTATCCTGAGCACGATACGGAAAAGGATACCCAGTCGATCATTGACTACGCCTCGCTGGAGAAAGAGACGGAATACCTCTACAACTTCAGCAAATATCTCATCAACGGCCCCGCACCCTCGTTCCTGCCTACGGCGGAGAAGGGGAGATTCCGTGCCGCGGAGGGCCTGATGTCCTATTATGAATGCGACCAGCGGCCGATGTTCCTCAATTCGACCGATCCGGGCGTGTTCCTGCAGAAATGGGTGTATCCCTATCTGAAATACCCCAAGGAGGCAGTCCGGGACGGAATTCAGGGACGTGTGATGGTGGATTTCATCATCGATGCAGAGGGAAACATCAAGAATGTGCATGTCAGCCGGAGCGTGGATCCGCTACTGGATGAGGAGGCCATCCGGGTGGTGGCGGCCTCGCCCAAATGGAAGCCCGGCCGGTATCTCGGGAAGAAGGTGCCTGTCGCGCTCTCCCTCCCGGTGGAATTCCGCCTGGAGAAGAAAGCCTCCTTCGGCATCAACGGCTACAAGATTGGAAAGAAAAAGAAGAAATATTGAAATATGGATTACGAATTTTTGCTTCTTGAGAAGAAGTGGCAGGAGAAATGGGCTGCCGAGAAGACCTTCAAGGCAGTGACGGATCCGTCCAAGCCCAAGTTTTATGTCCTCGATATGTTCCCGTATCCGTCCGGAGCGGGGCTGCACGTCGGGCATCCGCTGGGGTATATCGCCAGCGACATCTATTCGCGCTACAAGCGGCTGAAGGGCTTCAATGTCCTCCATCCAATGGGTTATGACGCCTTCGGCCTGCCGGCGGAGCAGTATGCCATCCAGACCGGGCAGCATCCCGAGGTGACGACCGGGAAGAACATCGCCCGCTACCGTTCGCAGATGGACCGTATTGGTTTCTCCTACGACTGGGATCGGGAGTTCCGCACCTGCGATCCGGCGTATTTCAAATGGACGCAGTGGGCTTTCCTCAAGATGTTCGGCAGTTGGTATGACAAAGCGCAGGATAAGGCCCGCCCGATTGAAGACCTTGTGAGAGCCTTTGCGGAGGGCGGCAGTGCAGCCGTGGATGCGGCTGCTTCAGATACGCCCGTTTTCACGGCGGCTGAGTGGAACGCCTTCTCGGAGAAGGAAAAATCCGATGTCCTGATGCATTACCGGCTGGCCTATCAGGGCGAGACGTTCGTCAACTGGTGCCCGGAACTCGGCACGGTCCTCGCCAACGACGAGGTCAAGGAGGGCTATTCCGTCCGGGGCGGCTTCCCCGTGGAACAGAAGAAGATGACGCAGTGGCAGCTGCGCGTGTCGGCGTATGCCGGTCGGCTCCTGGATGGATTGGACAGGCTCGACTGGTCCGATTCCCTCAAGGAAATGCAACGCAACTGGATCGGTCGCAGCGAGGGTGCCGAGATGGTGTTCAAGGTTCGTAACGGTTCCGCCGAATACGATATGACAATTTTCACCACCCGGGCCGACACGGTGTTCGGCGTGACCTTTATGGTGCTCGCCCCCGAGAGCGAATGGGTGGAGAAACTCACGGCCCCTGCGTGCAAGGAGGCCGTCGAGGCCTATCTGACCGAGGTCAAGAAGAAGACCGAGCGGGAAAGGATTGCCGGCAAGACGGTTTCCGGCGTCTTCACGGGCTCGTATGCCACCAATCCACTTACCGGCAAGGAAGTTCCGGTCTGGATTTCGGAATATGTCCTTTCCGGCTATGGCACCGGCGCCATTATGGCCGTCCCGGCGCACGACAGCCGCGACTATGCTTTTGCACGGAAATTCAATCTGCCTATTATCCCGCTCATCGAGGGCGCGGACGTCAGCGAGGCGAGTTTCGACGCCAAGGAAGGCATTATGATGAATTCCGGCTTCCTCGACGGAATGAGCGTCAAGGAGGCCATTCCGGCCGCCATCGCCTATGTGGAATCGCACGGCATCGGGCACCGCAAGGTTAACTACAAGATCCGTGACGCCATCTTCTCGCGCCAGCGGTATTGGGGCGAGCCGTTCCCGATTTACTACAAGGACGGTATCCCGACGCCGCTTCCGGAGGAGGCGCTGCCGCTGACGCTCCCCGAGGTGGACGAATTCAAGCCGACAGCGGCCGGCGATCCGCCCCTGGCCCGCGCCGCAGACTGGACGTACAACGGATATCCGCTGGAGACCAGCACGATGCCCGGATTCGCCGGATCGAGCGCCTATTATCTCCGGTATATGGATCCGCATAACGACAAGGCGCTGGTTTCAGCCGAAGCTAATGGCTACTGGCGGGATGTTGACCTTTACATCGGCGGCACGGAGCATGCGACGGGGCACCTCATCTATTCCCGTTTCTGGAACAAGGTCCTCTTCGACCTTGGCTATGTCTGCGAGAACGAGCCGTTCCGGAAGCTCGTCAATCAGGGAATGATCCAGGGCCGCTCCAATTTTGTCTACCGGATTGTCGGGACCAACAAATTCGTCTCCCTGGGCCTCAAGGATCAGTACAAGACCACTGAGATCCACGTCGATATTTCCCTCGTGCATAACGACAGGCTCGATACGGAGGCGTTTAAGGCCTGGAGGCCTGATTTCGCCGACGCGGAATTCATCCTCGAGAACGGCGAATACATCTGCGGATGGGCCATCGAGAAGATGTCCAAGTCGATGTACAACGTCGTCAATCCCGATACGGTCTGCGATACCTACGGCGCCGATACGCTCCGCCTGTACGAGATGTTCCTCGGTCCGCTGGAGCAGAGCAAGCCGTGGAATACCAAGGGCATCGACGGGGTTAACCGCTTCCTCAAGAAATTCTGGCGCCTGTTCTGGGATCGGGAGCGTTTCCTCGTGAATGACGAGGAGCCGACCAAGGCAGAGCTCAAGGCCCTCCATACCCTCATCGGCAAGGAGCAGGAGGATATCGAGAACTTCTCGTTCAACACGACGGTAAGTGCCTTTATGATTGCCCTGTCCGAGCTAGGGGAGTGCTCTAAGCGCGCCATCCTCGAGCCGCTTGTGATCCTGCTTTCTCCGTTCGCCCCGCATATCACCGAAGAGCTCTGGCACCAGCTCGGGCACTCCGGCAGCGTGGCATACGCCGCCTATCCCGAGTACAACCCGGCCTATACGGTCGAGGATACCTGCAGCTATCCGGTCTCGTTCAACGGCAAGACCCGCTTTATAGCCGATCTGCCGAAGAGCCTGTCGAAGGAAGAGGTGGAGGCCGAGGTCCGTTCGATGCCGCAGACGGCCAAATACGTGGGGGACGGCAACATCCTGAAGGTCATCGTCGTTCCGGGCCGTATTGTCAATATCGTCGTAAAATGATTAACGCCAAGAAAATAGGGGGCATCCTCTGGGATTATCTCCTGATGACGGTGGGATGTCTCATCTTCGTGATGGGCTGGACGTCCTTCCTTCTTCCGAACGAGGTGACGAGCGGAGGCCTGACCGGTCTCTGCGCCGTGCTGCAGTATGCCACGAATGACAAATTGCAGGTGGCCTACACGTTCCCCGCCATCAATGCGGTGCTGATCATCACCGCGACTTTCGTGCTGGGCAAGAGCTTCGGCTTCCGGACGATATATGCCATCGCCGTGTCGTCCCTGATGTTCGAGGTGATGCCGCGTTTTGAATTCCTGCAGGCCGTTCCCGGCAATTTCCTTTACCTGGATGAAAAGATTCTCGTTCCGATCATCGGCTCCGTGATGGAGGGTATCGGCATCGGCATCATTCTGTCGCGGGGAGGAAGTACCGGCGGAACCGACATCGCGGCGATGATTCTCGGACGCTTCTGGCCCATTACGCCCGGTACCGTCTACATCATCCACGACGTCGCGGTCATCGGTTCGCTGCTTCTCATCCCGGGGAAAACCTTCCAGGATGTGGTCTATGGCTATATCTCGATGCTGACCTTCTCGTTTATGCTCGATTTTGTGATCCTCGGTCAGAAATCCACCGTCCAGATGCTGATCTTCTCCTCGAAGTATCCGGAAATTGCCGACTACATCAACAACACGATGGAACGGGGCGCCACCATCCTGAAGGCGACGGGCTGGTATACCAAGGTGGAACGGGACGTTCTCCTCGTGATTGTCCGCAAGAGCGAGGTCCACGAACTGAACAAAGTCATCAAGCGGCTTGACCCCAAGGCTTTCCTTTCCATTTCCCCGGCGACCAGCGTCTACGGGGAGGGATTCGAGGAAATCAAGGCAGGCATAGAAAAAAAGAAGAAAAATGTCGACCCTCAAGAGTAATTTCTGGACCTTCGTCAAGGAGTACGCGATTATGATCGTCGGACTCCTCCTGTATACGGGCGGATGGACCGTATTCCTGATGCCGAACAACCTTATCTCCGGCGGCGTAACGGGTATCAGTTCCATCATCCAGTATGCTACGGGTGGCGTCGTGAAGGCGGGTTACTGCTACTTTGTCATCAACGCCATCCTCCTCGTGGTCGGATTCCTGGTTATCGGACAGGGCTTTGGCGGCAAGACTATTTTTGCGGTGGCGTTCGTCTCGGCGGCGCTCATCTTCCTGCCGGAATGGATTCCCTACGAGATCATTGACACGCTTGCCATCAAGAACGGCAAGCTGATGTCAGTCATTATGGGTGGCATTATGGCGGGCGTTGGCATCGGGATGTCCATTTCCCAGGGGGGGAGCACGGGCGGTACCGATATCATTGCCCTGGTCTATACCAAGTATCGCAACGTTTCTCCGGGCAAGGTGATCCTGGCGCTGGATGTCGTGATCATCCTTTCTTCGCTTTTTATTCCTTCCTACGTCAAGACCGGCGACACGATGGAACTGATGCCGTTTGCCGATAAAGTCACGACGGTTGTTTACGGTCTGATTCTCGTGACGGTATGCAGCTATGCCATCGATATGTATATTTCCGGATCGAAGCAGAGCGTCCAGCTGTTTATCCTGTCGAAGAAATATGCAGAGATTGCGGATGCCATCGCGCACGAACTGCATCGCGGCGTCACCGTGCTGGACGGGAAGGGCTGGTATACACAGCAGCCGACCGAGGTCCTGATGGTCGTGACGCGCAAGTCGGATCTGAATCTTCTGCTGCGCTACATTAAGGCCATCGACGGCGAGGCTTTCCTTTCCGTGTCCTCTGTCAACGGCGTTTACGGGAAAGGTTTCGATACCATCAAATTAAAAAAACGCGCAAAAAATTAAAGAAACACACAAAAAATTAAAAAAACATAAATTTATTTTTCTGCGGGTCCTCTTAAACGGGTTTTAAGAGGATTTTTT
>JAFZAI010000070.1 GCA_017557325.1 Bacteroidales bacterium | reverse complement strand
TGTACATCGTCCAGTTGATGCGGTGGTCGGTCACGCGGGACTGGGGATAGTTGTAGGTGCGGATCTTGGCGCTGCGGTCACCGGTGGAGACCATCGTCTTACGCTTGGCGGCGATGCCGTCGAGGTATTTCTGGTGCTCGCGGTTGTAGAGCCGGGTACGGAGCTCTTCCATCGCACGGTCGAGGTTCTTGAGCTGGGAGCGCTCTTCCTGACACTGGACGACGATACCCGAGGGAATGTGGGTAAGCCGGACGGCGGAATAGGTCGTATTGACGCCCTGACCGCCCGGACCGGAAGCGCAGAAGAGGTCTTTGCGGATGTCGGCCGGATTGAGCTCGATATCGAATTCTCCCGCCTCGGGGAAGATCGCCACGGAAGCCGCGGAAGTCTGGATACGGCCCTGCGCCTCGGTCTGCGGAACGCGCTGGACGCGGTGCACGCCGGATTCATACTTCATCACGCCGTATACGCCGTCCTGCGTGCTGGAGAGCTTGAACACCACCTGCTTGAAGCCGCCGGATGTACCAGGGGCCTGGTCGGTGACCTCGAGTTTCCATCCCCGCCTTTCGGCGAATTTGGAATACATCCGGAACAGGTCGCCGGCGAAGATCGCCGCCTCGTCACCGCCGGTGCCGCCACGGATCTCGACCATCGCGTTCTTGCCGTCGTCGGGATCGGCAGGGATCAGCAGAAGCTTGATCTGCTGCTCCATGTCCGGCAGCCGGGGCTCGATGTCCTGGATCTCGTCGCGGGCCATCTCGCGCAGGTCGTCATCCTTTTCGTTCATCAGGATATCCTTGGCCTGGGCGAGCTCATCGATGAGCCGCTTGTACTCAAGGCCTGCCTTGATGATCGGCTCGAGCTCCTTGTAGTCCTTGTTGAGCTGGACGAATTTCTTCATGTCCGCGATCACCTCGGGCTCGGCGAGCTGGGCTTCCAGCGCCTTGTATTTGTCCTGCAGACTCAGGACTTTTTCCAAAAGTGTATTATCTGCCATCGCTAATCTTTAATTTTTCAAGTCTCGTCTTTCTGTTTTTCACTTCACCATTTTCCTATAATCAACCTTTTGCAAATTCCTACCGCACAATTATTTGTTTACGTTACCCTTCCCCTAAATCCCCTTCCTCGGGAATGGGACTTACTAGCGGCTTTCTGCCGCTGAGTCGCACGGTTGTAGCTTTTTCAGATAGCACCGACGGCGCATATGGAGCTCGCTGGCGTAGCGGGACCAGATATTGAGGGCGGCGCCGTTGGTCTCGAGCTGGGGGTTGCTGAAGGCCCAGCGCGTGCCGTTGGCGACGTAGCGGTCGCCGAGGAGGGTGTGGAGAATGGCGGAAATGCCGGTATTCTGCCACTTGGGGACCGCCCCGTTCAGGAGCATATCCACATTCTCATAATGCTTCATCGCCCGGAGAATATGCCACCAGCCAAACGGGAACAGGTGCCCCTTGGCCTTCTTGAGCGCCTCGGAAAGGTCGGGGACCGAAATGCCGAAGGCCGCCAGGTTGTTGTCGGCATCCAGGATGACAATGCAGGTCTTGTGCTTGAGGTAAGGAAGGAACGAGGCCGTCTCTTCTTCAATTTCCTCATCCGTAAACGGGACGAAATTGTGCACCGAGCCCAGGAAACTCTCGTTGTAGGCCCGGAAGAATTCCTTTACCTTTTCGCGATCCTTCTTCAAATCCTCGATATTGCCCTCGTGGAGACCATAGCGCTGGATCAGCGCGTTGCTGACGCGGCGCAGCTTATCCGTCGCCCCGTCGTAGGCGGGCACCTTCAGCTCGATCCAGTCGCATTCCTTCTCATACCCGAGGGATTCGACGAGCTCCTGATAATACGGGAAGTTGTAGAGGACATTGAAGACCGGCGTATGCTCGAATCCTTCGACGAGCATTCCCTGCTTGCCAAGCGTATTGTAATAAAGCGGGCCGTGAATCTCGTCCATCCCCTCTTCCCGGGCCCAGGCCTCCGCCGTGGAGAGCAGCAGGGCCGCCACATCGTGATCGTTGATGGTGTCGAACCAGCCGAAACGCGCCCGATGGCACTTGTACAGCTCATTGTAGCGGGGATTGATCATCCCGCTGATGCGGCCGACAATCTTGCCGGAGGCATCGTAGGCCAGCCAGAGCTTGTGCTTGCAATACTTGAGCGAAGCGCAGGACGTCAGGGACTTGACCTGGTCGCTACGCAGGGCCGGCACCCACTGGGGGCAATCCTTGTACAGCTTATCGGGGAAAGCGATAAACTTCCGGAGGTCCCGTCGGGTGGTAACTTCTTTTATCGTATAATTTGACATAGCCTGCAAAGATAGTCATTTTTCCCGAGACTTGCACTCGTCCCAGATGGCATCCATCTCGGCAAGGGTCAGATCGGTGAGCTTGCGGCCTTCGCGGAGGGTGTGGTCCTCCAGGTAGGTAAAGCGGCGGCGGAACTTGGCACAGGTGCGAGAAAGGGCTACTTCCGGGTCGATGTCGTAAAGCCGTGCGGCGTTGATGACGGCGAAAAGGAGGTCGCCGACCTCGCCTTCCGCCTTGTCGCGGTCGCCGGAGCGGAGTTCATTCTCCAGCTCCCCCATCTCCTCGCGGACCTTGTCCCAGACCTGAGCCCGCTCCTCCCAGTCGAAGCCGACATCCCGGGCCTTGCGCTGCATCTGCATCGCCTTGAGCATCGAGGGGGCCGACTCCGGCACGCCGTCGAGAATATGCCGGCCGCCGCCTTCCTGCCGCTTGCGGAGCTCCCAACGCTCGGAAACCGTCTTGGCATCTATCTTGTCGACGCCTTCCCCGAAAACGTGGGGATGGCGGAAGATCATCTTCTCGCATTCCTTCCGGGCGATATCGGCAATGTCATAACGTCCCTCCTCCTCGGCAATCTTGGCATAGAACACGATATGAAGCAGCATATCGCCGAGCTCTTTAGCAAGATCGGCGTCATTGTGCTCCAGCACGGCGTCGCTCAGCTCGTACACCTCCTCAAGCGTCAGCGGACGGAGGGTCTCTATGGTCTGGGCGCCATTCCACGGGCATTCCGCCCGCAGGCGGTCCATAATGTCGAGCAACCGCCCGAATTGTTCCAATTTTTCCTGTTTTGAATGTTCCATATTACAAAAATACAAAATAAATCCTATATTTGTAGTCCCTATGAACGAATTACATTTTGTGAGTGCCGATGAGGCAGTAAAGGCCGTCAAGAGCGGCGATCATATCCATCTTAGCAGCGTAGCCAGCGTCCCGCACATTCTCATCCAGGCCCTCTGCCGGAGAGCCGACGCAGGCGAACTGGAGAACCTCCATTTCCATCATTTCCATACCGAAGGGCCGGCTCCCTACAGCGAGGAGCGCTACAAAGGCATTTTCTTCGACCAGGGCTTCTTCGTGGGGCCGAATGTCCGCGCCAATGTCAACGCAGGGTATGCGGATTACCTCCCGGTGCATCTGGGCGAATCGCAGAAACTCTATCGCAGCGGCGCCCTCCCCTGCAACGTGGCAATGGTCCAGATTTCCCTGCCTGATGAGAATGGTATGGTCTCCCTGGGCACCTCGGTCGACTGCTCGCTGGCAGCCGTTGAGGTAGCTGGTACGGCCATCGGGGTCGTCAACAAGAACGTTCCCTTTGCCTACGGCGACCTCGTCCCGATCGACCGCTTCGATTTCCTGGTCGAGGACGACACCCCGCTGGTAACGGCCAATTTCGCGGAGCCGACCCCGACCGAAATGCTGATCGGGAAGAACTGCGCCGAACTGGTCCCTGACGGTGCTTGCATCCAGATGGGCATCGGCGCCCTGCCGAACGCCCTCGCCGCCCAGCTCACCTCCCACAAAAACCTCGGCGTCCATACCGAGATGTTCGCCGACGGGATTCTTCGCCTCATCAAGATGGGCGTCGTGAACGGCGCCGCCAAGGAGATCGATCGCGGCAAAGTCGTCGCTTCCTTCCTCCTCGGCTCCAACGACGTCTACAATTTCATCGACCACAATCCCGACGTCCTGATGAAGGACATCAAATACACCAACGATCCCTGGGTCATCTCCCGCCTGAGTCATATGATGGCCATCAATTCGGCCACGGAAGTGGATCTCACCGGCCAGATCAGCGCCGATTCCATCGGCACCCGGATCTTCTCCGGCACCGGCGGTCAGCTCGACTTCGTCAAGGGCGCCACGATGGCTCCCGGCGGCAAATCCATCACGGCCTTTGCCTCCCGCACCAACAAGGGCCAGGCCAAGATTGTCCCGCTGCTAAACCCGGGCGCCGGCGTCGTCACGCCCCGGGCGGACGCCCATTGGGTCGTCACCGAATACGGTGCCGTGGACCTCTACGGCCATTCCCTCCAGGAACGGGCCAAGCTTCTCACCTCCATCGCCCATCCCGACGACCGGGAGATGCTGGAGAAGGCCGCCTTCGAGCGTTTCGGCCCCCACATTCATTTTGTAAAGTTGTAATTTATTGCTAACTTGCAGGACTTAACCACATATTAGAGACTGTTATGCGCAAGAGGAAACTTGTCATTGACTATCTGGATTTCGCATCGGCAGATGAAATGGAGCCGCTCGACCAGGAACTCGTGGCCGCCGCCATCGATGCCATCAAAGGATCCTACTCTCCCTATTCGCACTTCCGCGTCGGAGCGGCCCTCCGCCTGGAAGACGGTACCATCGTGAAAGGCTCCAACCAGGAAAACAACGCCTACCCGGCCGGTCTCTGCGCCGAGCGGACCGCGATGTTCTGGGCCGGGGCCAACTACCCGGACAAGGCCTTTGACAGTATCGCCATCGTCGGCAGCGACGAGAACGGGATCTGTGACAACCCGGCCACTCCCTGCGGAGAATGCCGCCAGGTAATGGCCGAATACCAGACCAAGGGCGGACGCCCGCTCAAGGTCATCCTCGTCGGGGCCAAGAAAATCCAGAAATTCTCCTGCGTCGACGACATCCTCCCCTTCATCTTCGACAGCCTCAAGAGCGGGGAAGTTTTTTAATTTCAAAAATTAGTGTTAACTTTGCCGAGGGTAAGTCTTGCACGACCAGCTCCCTCTGAAGTCCCCCAGGGCCGGAAGGCAGCAAGGGTAGGAGGTCGTAGCGGTGCGATGCAAGGAGCTTACCCTTTTTTTATTGACTTAATATGAAACGTTTAGCCTTGATCCTCTTCTCCCTGGCGGCCGCCCTCAGCCTGAAAGCCAAATCCGCCCCCGTCAACCTCATTCCCCAGCCCAACGAGATCACTTACGGAGCCGGTGTCTTCAAGGCGGCCGGCGCCTCCGTCAGTTTCGACTACACGCTGGACAAAACGTCCCTGGATCTGGTCCGCGCCTTTGCTGACAGGCTTTCGCGCCTGTCCGGGAAGACGTCGAAGGTAACCGCCAAGGCCGGTAAGAAAGGATTCGTCTTCACCAAGGATGCGACCCTGCCCGCCGAGAGCTACACCCTCGAGATCGACGGCAAGGCCGCGTTAGTCACCGTCGCCGACTACAAGGGTCTCGTCAACGCGCTCGCAACCCTCGCCCAGCTTCTCCCGGAGGATTTCTTCCGCGAGGCTCCCGCGCCGAAGACCGACTGGGTCCTGCCGCAAATCACCATCAAGGATACCCCTCGCTTCGGTTACAGGGGCTACCATATGGATGTGGCCCGGCACTTCTTCTCCGTCGAAGAGGTCAAGAAGATCCTGGACGTGATGACGCTCTACAAGATGAACCGCTTCCACTGGCACCTTACCGACGACCAGGGCTGGCGCATTGAGATCAAGCGCTACCCCAAACTCACCAGCGTCGGTTCGGTCCGCAAGCAGACCCTTATTGGCCACCACAGGAAATCCACCGAATATGACGGCATTCCGCACGGAGGGTTCTACACGCAGGATCAGATCCGCGACATCGTCGACTACGCCTCCCGGCGCGGCATCGTCGTCATTCCCGAGATTGACCTGCCCGGCCATATGGTCGCCGCCCTGGCCGCCTATCCCGAACTGGGCTGCACGGGTGGTCCGTACGAGGTGCGGCAGAAGTGGGGCATCGCAACCGAGGTGCTGTGCGCCGGCCGCGAGATGTCGCTGCGCTTCCTGGAGGATGTCCTGACGGAGGTGATGGAGTTGTTCCCTTCCGAGTACATCCACATCGGCGGTGACGAATGCCGCAAGCAGGAGTGGGAGAAATGCGCGTTCTGCCAGCGCAAGATCGAGGAACTCGGCCTCAAGAGCGACGAGCACTGGACCAAGGAGCAGTACCTCCAGGGCTACGTCACGGCCCGGATGCAGAACTTCCTCGCCGAGAACGGCCGCAAGATGATCGGCTGGGACGAGGTGCTGGAAGGCGAGCTGAAGCCCGGCGCCACGGTGATGTCCTGGCGCGGCACCAAGGGTGGCATCAAGGCGGCAAAGATGAATTTCGACGTCATTATGTCGCCCAACACGTACATGTATTTGGATTACTATCAGAGCCAGGACACCGATGCCGAGCCGCTGGCCATCGGCCACTACCTCCCGGTCGTGAAGACCTACGGCTACAAGCCGCTGGATGAAATCCCCGCGGAGTTCCAGAGCCACATCATCGGCGTGCAGGCCAACCTCTGGACCGAGTACGTCGCCACCAACAAGCACCTGGAGTATATGTACTTCCCGCGGGTGATGGCCGCCGCAGAAGTCGGCTGGACCCAGGAGGCAGGCAAGGACTTCGACCGGTTCAAGAACAACCTGAACCACCATTTCCGCATCCTCGACATCCTCGGCGTCACCTACTCCCGCGCCGTCTTCGGGCAGAACGGAATGCGCTAAGGCTTCCGCAGCAGCTTTGCCACAACCTCCCGTGACAATCCGAATCCCCTGGACATTTGCGGGATAGAGGTTTTCATTGTCCGAAAGACATACGGGATCATCCTGGCCTTTGTCGTATAGGGCAGCTCGTTCACACCGTGCTGATACCACTGACGGGCCAGGGCCTCTATCTCTTTGAAAAACTCCGCATCCGTACTCTTCTTGCGAGGGGCTATAATCAGCCTTTGTGTCATTTCACCCACATTGACCGTCCCAATGCACTTAAAGAAGAAAGACTGATCTTTGTTGAAGGCATCTTCAAGGTATTTAGAGTCGCAGGCCCCTGAGGGCTCCAGTTCATCACGCTCATTAATCATCCAGCGAACCTTCTTTAAATCATCCCCGGTGCGCATAATGCGCTCCCGTTCCCGTTTTGACAAACTTGACACGAGACGCCAGGTATGCGGGTAAGAGGTGGCCTGCGATGTCCGGAACATGGCACGGAACCCCGTCCATCTATAGTCCCAAAGGTTTTCCGCCCCATTGTCAAATGCATTTCTAGGGATATAGGCCAGCGCATTTCTCAAGTACCATTCCGTATCCAGTAACTGCACGTCTACATCTGTCCGGTACAGGACTTTTGTTTCACCATATTTCCTTCGAAACAGTTGCGAATATGTTCTCTTGACTTCCCGGGCAAAAGAAACGGCCGCATCCCGCTCGGCAGCCAACACGGCTATGTGAGAATGATTGGAGACCACGGCATAAATAATGACGATTACATTCTTCCTCTGTGCACAGACAAAAATACATTTCACCATCGCATCGCAGTCCTCATCATCCCGACAGATGATAACCTGTTCCAACCCCTCGAAACTGATATGGTAAGGCATTACCTCAGCCACATTACCATCGGGCAGAATCCGGCTGACAGGTCTTACGAATGACATTTGCCGCTTTTTTTTGCCGCCTTGCTCAAATTGAAGATGCTGGTATCACCAAACGTATACGGCCGCACGACATCACCGGGTTTGAATCCATACTTTTGTTTGAGCGACGAGGAAAAGATCTCATAGTGCGGGATGAAACTGAACATCATCGTAGACCAGAACTCCTCTGCCTGCGAATAGGGCTGTGCGCAAGTGCAGATTTCCGCCATACTCAATAGCCTGATGACACGGCTGACGCCGGTTTTGCGGTCTTTCCACATCTTGTCGGTCATCTCGACAAGGAGGGAGCGGAACAGTTCCTCTTTCTTCTCCGGCTTTGCTTCGGACAAAAACTTTTCCAAAAACTCATCATTCATTGAATCAATGCCAATTTGTCCATTCTCGTCGATGGACACTTCCAGTAATTTCATAATTGCAATGGTTTATACAAGCACAGTTTTGTGCTTAAAATTAATTGATTGGGAAATAATTATTGCGCGAACCAGGAAGAGGGTGTCAGATACCCGACCAGAGTGGTCTGCAGAGCTTGCTAAATACATAGATCAAGGCTGCGCAATATCGTACCGCAAATATATATCGAATCACAGGATTATTCAAACGAAATGGGGAAGATGTGATAAAAAGTATCACACCTTCCCCGCTATAAGTTGTATAAAGCCAAAATATGGGGAAGATACCCCTCAAATCATCACACCTTCCCCGCTCCGATCTACGGACGGAAGGACATGATGGCCTCGACGGCGACGTCGGGGTCATCTGTCAATGTAAGGAGGAGGTCCTTGTAGCGGCCGTTGGCCATCAGGGTCTCCAGGAGGGGGTAGACGGGGACGTCCCGGGAGAAGAAATCCACCCCGAAAAATACCATCGGGCTCGACAGGCCCACGGTGCGGTAATGGTTCTGCGCGGCGTCCTGGAAGATTTCCTGCAGGGTGCCGGCCGAGCCGGGCGTGTAGATGATTCCGCCCTTGGCAATGGTGAGGAGGATGTCCTCGCGAATCGAATTGTGGAAGAATTTGGCGATGTCGGTCGCAAAAGGCGTCGCGGGTTCGTGGCCATAGAACCAGGTAGGGATACCCAGGCTGCGGTAGCGGGTCTGGGGGAATTTCGCCTTCACGGCGAAGGCGGTACGGAGCCATCCCTCGTCGCGGAAGGTCGGGGCTCCTTCCATCATCCGGAAGGCTTCCTCCAGGTCTTCCTCGCTGCGTCCGGCCATCCAGGCGCCGAGATGCGTCGCCGCCATCGCGCCGGGACCGCCGCCGGAAGCCATCAGTTTGCCTTTCTCGGTGAGGCGCTTCGACAGCCGGCTCACGGCCCGGTATTCCGGATCGGTGCGTCGAAGCGCGTGTCCGCCCATAATGGCAACAATCTGGGTTTCGCCGTAATGACGCAGGAAATCGCTGATGGCATCCTGGATCGCCCGGTCGTGCAGGTTGCGGCCGAGGGTTTCGCGGATGTCGTTGCATTCTTTCCCCTTCTCGATATAATCATTGTATACGCGCGTGT
Source organism: Bacteroidales bacterium (assembly GCA_017557325.1). Lineage (GTDB taxonomy): Bacteria > Bacteroidota > Bacteroidia > Bacteroidales > UBA932 > Cryptobacteroides. The sequence continues at coordinate 29,355 of JAFZAI010000070.1, read as the reverse complement.
CGAAGCAGGTCGCGAACGAATCTTCGTGCTCCGGGTCGTATCCTGCATACAATTCCTCGCCCGTATAGAGCTTGCCGCGGAAAGTGCTGTATGCCAGCCCCAGCCGGGGAAACACCAGGCAGGTGCAGCCGATCTGTCCCTCCATCTCCGAGGGAATTTCACACCCGAAGAAGAAGCAGTCGCTGAAGCGGTGATCCGCCGCCACATACTGCGGGACCTCGTTGAAATCAATATATTGGAATACGTAATGGGCAATCTTTCCCGTCTCGTCGGGCCAGGGTAAATGCGCGAGGTCGGCGACCTCCGTATAGGAATGGGTAGGCATCGGTATTAATTTTAGTCTGCGCAAGTTAGCAATTTTTCGTCAAAAATGCGTATATTGCACACGATATTGTAATTTGTCAGCTATGAAAAAATTTGCATCACTCCTTCTTGCCGGGCTTCTGGCCTTCACCGCCTGCAGCCTCTTCAACCAGACTTCAACCACAAGCTCATCCAGCGGCAGCGGCAATGTCCGCACCTATACGTTCCGCACGCTTCCGCAAAATGTCGAGCAGATGAAAGCGCTCCCCGAAGCGAGCCTGAAGGATCCTTACGCCGTCGCCGCCCTGAGCGTCGTCGCCCTGATGCAGTATGAAAACGACCAGGCAGCCTGCTACGAAATGTTGAACTTCCTCCGTGGGCCCGAACCGCTATCGACCTACAACAAGCAGTTTATGCGCGACCGGCTCCAAGGCAAATTCTACAAGATTCCCTCCTACTTCAACGGCGCTACCCCTGCCAACAACTATACCCCGAGCAAGCCGTACACCATCCGCGTGAGCTCCAACCAATACTCCTTCCAGAGTGAAAACTGGGCCACTCTCTGGCTCACCTCCGGCGGCGCCGACAACCCGCGAAGCATCAAGCTCCGCCAGAAACCCAGCACCGGCCAGTGGTTCGTCAACGACATCCAATACCTCTCCGACATCCGCACTCCGGCCTCAGAGGATCCCTGGAAGTAATTATTTCAAAAAATAAATACCAGCAATATCATTTTTTTATAACTTTGCAAGCGGTTTGGCACAATATTACGTGTATGCCGCCTGCCCGGTTATGGGTATATGTAGAACCAAAGAACTTTTTTATGCCTTACTGAGTTGAAGAACTTTTCCCCGACGACTGGACGTCTGGTCGATATGATCAGGTCCGACAAATGGCTTGAGCATCTGCTTGAGGAGTCGATTGCGAAGGCGGCCGCCGCCAATCCCGACAAGGATACCAATCCGGCTCAAAGTCTTACGGAGTTTTACGATTTTGTGGAATGGTCTTCCACAACGCTTCCGAGGTTTATTCTCAAGTTGCCGACGGGGTCTTCACTCTATGACCATATCGACCAGGGGGTCGATTACCTGTATTTTCTGCTGGATCAGCCGCTTGCCGAATTGGAGGGCAAGGGCTATTATCATCCGTCCCTGCAATATCACGAGCCCATCCGTTCCTGGCTGACGGAATACGTCCGCACGTGGGGGGCTTTCCTCTCCACGCCGGAGAGCTGGAAACCGTCCTATGCGGAGGAATTCTTCGCCGATCCCGGGTTCGGCGTCTGCCGTGACTGGTATGAAGATCCGGAGAATTGGAAAAGCTTCAATGACTTCTTCTCCCGGAAACTGCGCAGCGCCTCCGTGCGTCCCGTCTCCGCGACGGCGGATCCCTCCGTCGTAGTCTCCCCTGTCGACGGACATCCCCAGGGCGTCTGGCAGATTGACGACGAGGGATATATCGTGCAGAAGGAGGGCGTCCGCCTCAAATCCCGCTACTTCGACGCCATCGCCGACCTCATCGGCGAAGGGAGCGCCTACCGGGATGCTTTCAAGGGCGGCACGTTAACGCATATCTTCCTTGACGTCAACGACTATCACCGCTACCATTTCCCCGTGGACGGGAAAATTCTCGAGATGCGGCATATTCCCGGCCTGACGGCAGGCGGAGGCGTGTACCGCTTCGACCCGGCGGAGAAAAAATACGTCCTCGACTGCGCCGATCCCGGCTGGGAGAGCATCGAGACCCGCTCCTGCGTCATCCTCGACACCGAGGCCTACGGCCTTGTCGCCCTGCTTCCGATCGGGATGTCACAGATCTGCTCGGTGAATTTTTCCGAAGGGCTCGCACCCGGAGTCCGGATCCAAAAAGGCGACGAGCTCGGCTGGTTCCTCTTCGGCGGGTCCGACTACGTCATCCTTTTCCCAAAGGGCGTCACCTTCACCCCGGCGGCGGAAAAGGGCTCCCACATCCTGATGGGCGAAAAATTCGGCATTCTCCGGAAATAGTGTTATCTTTGCGCCTTATCAGATGAAGGCCAAAGATATACTCCTTGAGAAAGTGCGCTGCGGGGCGGATCTGTCGCTCCGGGACCGGGTTACGCTCGCGTCCATCCTGAGCCTTCCGGCCATCCTCGCCCAACTCAGCACGGTCTTGATGCAGTATATCGACGCCTCGATGGTCGGACACCTCGGCGCGGCAGCCGGCGCTTCCATCGGCCTCGTCTCCACCTGTACCTGGCTGCTCGGCGGCTTCTGTATGGCCTGTGTCAGCGGATTCTCCGTGCAGGTAGCCCATTTCGTCGGAGCTAAGCAGTTTGAAAAGGCCCGCGCCGTCGTGGGGCAGGGTCTCGTCGCCGCCCTGTTTTTCAGCCTGCTGCTCGGACTCACCGCCTTCGCCATCTCCAAACCCCTCCCCTTCTGGCTCGGCGGAACGGCTGACATAGCCTCCGACGCCGGGGAATACTTCGCCATCGTCTCCCTCTTCCAACCCGCGATGATGCTCTCCTGGATGGCTGCGATGATGCTCCAGGCAAGTGGTAATATGAAGGTTCCGAGCATCCTCAACGTGGTGATGTGCGTGATGGACGTCGGATTCAACTACCTGTTCATTTATGTGCTTGGACTGGGCGTCAAGGGAGCGGCACTCGGAACAGGAGCCGCCGAGGGCGTGACGGCCCTTCTGATGCTCTTCTTCCTGCTGGTACGGTCTCCGGAACTGAAAATTCACCGCGGAGAACATTTCCTGCGACTTCCCCAGGGACGTTTCCTGCAGACGGCCGTCTCCATCAGCGCACCGCTCTACCTGCAGAATATCGTGATGCGAGGCGCCTACATCGCCAGCACCGTCATTGTCGCCCCGCTCGGAACGATCGCCATCGCCGCCAACACCTTCGCCGTAACGGCGGAAGGCTTCTGCTATATGCCCGGATACGGCATCGGGGACGCGGCCACCACCCTGGTCGGCCAAAGCCTCGGCGCCGGACGCAAAGACCTCGCCAAGCGCTTCGCGTGGATCACCACCTTCGGCGGAATGCTTATGATGACCGTCTTTGCAGCCTTGATGTTCCTCTTTGCCCCGCAGATGATCCGGATGATGTCGCCCGACACGGAGGTGGTCGAACTGGGAGCAAGGATGCTCCGCATCGTCGCCTTTGCCGAAACGCTCTACGGCGCCTCCATCGTGGCCGAAGGGGCCTGTATGGGCGCCGGAGATACGCTGGCCCCGAGTTTCATTTCTCTGGGCTGTATGTGGATTATCCGCATTATCCCCTCTATCTTCCTCGTGAAGATCTGGGGACTGGCGGGCTTCTGGATTGCGATGACTGTCGAACTCAACATCCGCGGCATCATCTTCCTCATCCGCATCAAAGGCAACCGCTGGATGCGTCGCAGAATCGTCCGCGACGAGGTCTTTAATTGATGATATCCTCAGGCCGGGTGGAGGTCACGGGACGGATGGACATCCCGTAATGGCGGGGTTTGTTGCCCTGGGCCGTGGAATAGACGGCACCGGTCGAGAACAGCGAATATTCGAAATGATAGGCGAACTGGGCATCCCCCGTGACCCAGTCTCCGGCCCAGTAATAGCCGTGACAATTCTCCGGAGACATCGAATTGCGATAGACATTCTCACCGAACCGGCAATCCGCACCCGGCAGGAAAATGGATTTCCCGTTAATCTTGGAGGTAAATTCCATCCCCCAGTTCCCGTCCACCTTTTTCTTTTGCCAGGTGCAGTTTGCCACAAGGGCTTCCCACTCGGCCTTGGAGGGAATCCTCCAGCGGAATCCCCACATACAATAGGCAATGTCACAGCGCGTTCCGCTGATGCTGTTGTTGTTTTTACCGACGATATTCGCCGGATGACGGGCGGGATAGAAGACCGGATTCGTCTCGGTATGGTAGCCGCTGGCATCCCCCCAGCCATACAGGCCGCCGAAATCCCCGGGCGACTGGGCGCCCACGTTCCGGGTCGCCCAGAGAAGGGGATCCCCGTTGACGGTAAACCCGAGATCGACCGATTCGGGATAACCGGCATAGCGTACTTCGACACTGGTCGTCGGAGATTCCTGGTCGGCGCCGCCCAAGTCACCCGAGGGCGTATATTCGCCTTCCTCCTTTTCCCAATAGTCCGAGTCGGTGATAAAAGTATTGCCCTGGTCGTCGCAGACAATCACCTTGTCGTTGGTGCAGGAGAGGCTGACCGCGTTGCACGCCTCCGCCGCATCGCGTCCTTCCACGGCCGGCATCTGCGGATTGATGTTCCAGGCCGGGAACTGACGGGTGGTACCGTCATCGAGGGTAATCGTATAGTTGCATTCCAGCTCGTAAGTGACATCGTATTCGGCGTCATCCGGCACACTGTTGGGCTCGCAGATGACACTGACACCGGCCGTACTCTCATCCATCGCCACCGCCTTCGACTTCAGCGGAACGTTGATGCCGGTTATCGACCAGCTCTGTCCGGTCACTTTCACCGGCGCTGACGGCTTTCCGTCCGCCCCGACATAGACGACCGATACATCCGCCAGGGTCTTCAGGGCCGGATTGCATTTGAAGGAATAGGACTTCGTAATGGAGACGATGGCACTTTTCCGGATGCCGGTTCCGCCGGGATTGCCCGACGGTCCGGAAGGATCGTATCCATGGGGGTTGTTCTCGTCACAGGCCGCCAGCAGCAAGGCGCAGATTCCAATCAGGCAAATCGATTTTTTCATAGTATTAAAGATTTAGCAGCGGAGTCGCAACACCGCGCGGAAGGATGCGCAGGTTGACGCTCCCCGGCTCCACGCCGAGGGATGCCAGGGCATTGCGGGCCGACGAGAGCGCAAGCTCCGGGGTATTGTTATTTCCGCTTAAATGACACAAAAACAGGTTGCGGAGCCCGGGATGCCAGCATTCCCGGATAGCCTCCGCACAGGCTTCGTTGCTGAGGTGCGCGCCGCCGGCAATCCGCCGCTTGAGTTCGGGTGGATAATTACCGCCAAAGAGCATATCCTCGTCGTAATTCGACTCAATCACCAGCGTATCTGCCTCCCGGGCATAAGCCATCGCCTCGGGCGTGACAAATCCCAGGTCCGTCATCAGCACGAAATTGTGGCCGTCCGGCAGCAGGATGCGGAAACCGACTGTCTCGGTTGCATCGTGCGGCACCACAAAAGCCCGGACGAGAAATCCCGGCGCCACCTCATTCTCTCCGGAGAGATTGAAGTCCCGGCGGCAGGGAATGAGATAGTCCCGCGAGGAAGGATGCCGCAGCAGGGCCTCCTGCACCGCGGTCGTCGCCCAGACGGGAAGACTCAGTTTTTTGCAGAGTGGGCCGATGCTGCGGATATGATCGCCGTGGTCGTGGGTAATCAGCACCGCTTCGGGATGAAAGTCCGGATAGGTTTTCAGGAGGGTGCGTGGGCTTACGGCCGCATCCAGGAGGATGCCGTGCCCGTCGCAGTCCAGATAAGCCGCATTGCCGCAACTGCCGGAAGTGAAACTGAGGAAACGGCTCATCGCGGCTCCTCCTCACAGTAGCGGGCGATCACCCCGTATGCGTCCGCAATGCCGAGTTCGCCGGCGCGGGAAAGGTCGATGCAACCTTTCTCCTTATCCTTGACGTAGATGAGCACCAGGCCACGGTTGAAATAGGCGTCTGCCATCTCGGGATAGAGCTTCAGCGCCCGGTCATAGCTTTCGATGGCCTCCACCGGCTCGGACGACAGGCATTTGAGGTTGCCGAGGTTATACCAGATATACGGCAGATCCAGCCGTCGGGCCGCCTCCTGCATATCCGCCACGGCCTCGGAATAGTCGTACGTGCGGCTGACGTGGTCCCGCACCCGGGCGCGGGCAGCGCCCTTGTCCTCCATCTGGAGGGTCTGTACGTTCATATCCATCGAGGCGATGAATTCGATCATATCGGCCCGGAGGACGCCGCGGTTCATATAGTACAGCGATTTGTAGTATTCCCCGAGCCTGTCGGCATCTTCCTCCTCCACGGCATCGGTATAATGGATCATCGCCGCATTGAAATGCTTGGCCTCCAGTTCATTTAGTGCTGTTAGGAACTCCTTCTGCGCCTGAGAGACAGAGGAAGCCGCAATCTGCTCCTCCGTCCGCCCGTAATCCGGGTGCTGCAGATCCCCCGGCGTAGAGGTCATCACGACCCTGACCGGCGAAGAGGCGATGAAGCGGTCGAGCGCCACATTCTCGTAACGCCGCTCCAGGGCATAACGGACATCCTCCCCACTCTCCGACAGGGCGAGGCGGTACATCGGACGCAAGTTGACGTCCACATCCCGGTGCTGGAGCAATTCGTTGTCAAAATCCTTCTTGGCGAAACTGGCGTCAAGGGTCAGCAGAGCACTGTATTTCTGCGTGGTATCGGCAAAGGAGGCCCCTTCGCGGGACACCGCATTCTGGTATTCCCGCACCTTCTGCCGGGCGGTCTGGTAATCGGCGCGCGACTCCCGGTTCATCCCAAGCTGCAGCTTCACGTAAGAGCGGTTCATATACGCCTTGGCAAAATCGGGATAGAGTTCGATCGCCTTGTCATAATCCTCCAGGGCATCCCTCCAGCGGCCCATCCCGGTAAAGAAGGCGGCCCGGTTATAATAGGCCAGCACGTTCTGCGGGTTGATATTGATGACGCGGTCGATGTCCTCGAGCGCCGCCGCATAATTGCCGACACGGGCGTAAATGAGGCTTCGATTGTAGAGGGTGAGTGCGTTGCCAGGCTCGAGCTCGAGCACCTTGTTCAGGTCGCGCATCGCCGCATTGAGGTCATTGCGATCATTCTCCAGGATGGCCCTGTTGAAATACGCAAAACTGCTGGTGCTGTCGAGCGAAACGGCCTTGTCCAGGTCGGCGAGCGCCTCATCGGTCCGGCCTTGCTCGGCATAGAGGCGCGCCCGGCGGATATACCCTTCCGGCTCGAAACGGTCGAGTTTGATCGCCTTGTTATAATCGTTAACGGCCTTGAGCGTATCCCCGAGGAAGAGGTAGCAGGCGCCCCGGTTCAGATAGGCGGAGGCCTCCTTGGGTTCTTTCCGGATGAATTTGTCGAAATCCTTCACCGCCATTTCGAAACGCTGGGAGAAGAAGTGGGTCACGCCCCGGCTGAAGTAAAGGCCGATGTTGCCCGGCCGGAGGGAAATGGCTTTCTCGATGTCGCGGAGGGCATCGTCGTATTTACCGACGCGGTTGCTGGCGATGGCCCGATAGTGGTAGGCTGACGTGAAGACGGGATTGAGCCGGACCGCGGTGGAGAAATCCCGGTGCGCGCCCCGGATGTCGCCGAGGTTGTATTTGGCGATTCCCCGGAAGAAGAAGGTCTGGTAATCGGTCGTGTCCAGCGATGCGAGAATGTTGAAATTGTGGATGGCCTCGGCATTTTTCCCGTCGGCGAGCGCCCTTCTCCCGCGGAAGGAAAACACGTCCTTGTCGTACTGCGCCCGGCCGGGAAGAACCGTCACCAGGAGCAACACTGCCGTGAAAATCCACTTTCGGGAGAAGAAAAATTTCATCGTACGCCTAAAAACACTAAATTTGCATCTTACAAAGATAATAAGAAAGTCTGAAACGGATATTCAATATTCTTGCCGCGGTGGTGATTTTCTGCACGAATGCATTCGCGCAGGAGCCCGGGCGTCTGGAGGAGCAGATGCATTTCCTCACCGACAGCCTCTGTGAAGGGCGGTCGACGGGAAGCCGGGGCGGCGCCCTTGCCGCGATGTGGATCGCCAAGGAATTCTCCCGCCTCGGGCTCTCCGCAACCGACAGCACGTGGTTCCGCGGCTTCATCGCCGCCTCCGGCGAGAAGGGCCGGAACGTCATCGGCCTGCTGCCCGGCTCCGTCCAGGGCTCCCGCAGGCGGTATATCCTCGTCGGGGCCCACTACGACCACATCGGGACGCTGGGCCATACCCTCTATCCCGGGGCCGACAGCAACGCCTCCGGCGTCGTGTCGATGCTGACGCTGGCCGATTTGTTCTCCGGCGACGGCAAACAATACGCCCACAGCATCCTCTTTGTCGCCTTTGACGCCAAAGTGCACGGAATGGGCGGATCCAAAGAATTGGTCCGCCTGCTGCAAAGCGGCGCCATCACCGATCCGGAGACCGGGCTACCCATCTCCCTGCGGAGCATCGACCTGATGGTCAACATCGACCAGGTCGGCGGCACATCGCAGCCTCTTGCCTCCGGCCGGAAGGACTACCTGATGATGCTCTCGGACGAGCGGAGCGGCCGGCGGCAAAACCTCATCGAAGCCAACCGGGGCGGCCCGCAGCTGGACATCTCATTCTCCTATTACGGGAGCCGGGATTTCACGAACCTGTTCTACCGGAAAGCGGCGGACCAGAAGGCTTTTCTGGACGCCGGGGTACCCTCGGTGATGTTCACCTCCGGCATCACGATGTATAACAACAAACCGCTGGACCGCCCGGACGTCATCGACTTCGGGGTCCTTTCCCAGCGCATCCGGCTGATGTATCTTTACTTGGTGAGCATCCTGTGAAGGATCCGCTTGCCCTTCCACTTCCCGAATTCCCGTTCGAACACCCGGTAGGTGAGGAATTTTTCCCGGATTTCCTCTTCGCTCCGGGCCGGATACATCTGGGCGGCAAAGCGGGCGAAGAGTTCCACGCGGCGACGGGGACTGAGCGGATAATTTCCCTCGAAGAAATATTCACTCCAGGAGAAGAATGACTGCAGCTGGAGGGCCTTGTCGAGGAGAATGACGGGGTCGGATGCGTAATCCTCCGAATGGGGCCGCTTCAGCAGGCGGCTGTGGCAGGGCGTCCACAGCCGGCCCTGATTGCCCATTGCGGCGAAGACGAGCGTCAGCGGGGCGCGCTGCAGGTCCCGGATCTGGAACATCGCCCGCTCCAGCGCCTCGCGGCGGAAAAAGAAGGAGGAAAGCGGAGCCGGGGATTCCGAGACAAAAATCTGGCGGAAAAGCCGCTCAGGACTGAGCTTGGGCCAATACCGGCGTCCTTTTCCGGTAACGGTGGAAGCCTCGTCAATCCAGTCCGTATTGAGGTGAAATACGGAGACATCTTCCTTCCGCCGGGCCGCCCGGGCTATTCGCCGGAGGGCATCCGGGGAGAATTCGTTGTCGTCGGAAAAGAAGCAGACGAGCGGCTCGTCGCGGGTGAGTGCAAGACAGCGTTCCAGATGGGCGGACTGGCGGGCGATGCCATAATTTTCCTCGAAACGGGTATAAATCATATCCAGCGTATCCTCAAATTCCGACACCGTGCCGGCAATGTTGTCCGGCGAAGCGTCGTCGCAGACGTACACCCTGAAATCCCGATATTTCTGCAATCTGAGTGAACTCAAAGCCCTGTGCAGATGGGCTCCGCGATAGGCAAGCAAAATGATGGCGATTCCCCGCTTATCCATAGGCGATCAAAATTCTTTTTTGCAAAGATAGCAAAAATGGTTATTTTTGAAAGTTTTTATAAAATGGCAAAGTATGCGCGGTTTTCTGCGGCTGATGAAGCGATACGCTTCGCGATATAAAAGATTTCTCGGCGGGTCGGTTTTGCTCAACATCCTGTCGGCGGTCTTCAACGTATTCTCCTTCTCATTCATCATCCCGGTGCTGAACATCCTCTTCCGGCTCGACGACAAGACCTACGAATTCATCGCCTGGGGCACGGAAGGCTACAAATTCAAGGATCTCCTCATCAACAACGCCTACTGGTGGGTCTCCCAGTTCATCGCGATGCACGGGGCCGTCAACACCCTGCTGCTCCTGTGCGGACTGCTCGGGCTGATGACGCTCCTCAAGACCGCCTGCTACTTCGGATCCAGCGCCGTGATGATTCCGATCCGCACCGGCATCGTCAAGGACATCCGCCTGGAAATCTACAACAAGATCCTCTCCCTCCCGATCGGTTTCTTCTCCGAGGAGCGCAAGGGCGACATCATCGCCCGCATCACGGGCGATGTCGGAGAAGTGGAAAATTCCATCACCGCATCCATCGAGATGCTCATCAAGGACCCGATCCTCATTGTCATTTATTTCGGTGCCCTAATCTACCTGAGCCCGGAACTGACCATTTTCACTGTCCTCTTCGTGCCCGGCTTCGTCTGGATTATGGGCGTCATCGGCAAGCAGCTCAAACGCCAGTCCATCGAGGCACAGACGCTTTGGAGCGACACAATGTCGCAGGTGGAAGAAACCCTCGGCGGGCTCCGCATCATCAAGGCCTTCAACGCCGAGCGGCGGATGGGAAGCCGCTTCGACAGCGTAACCGACGCGATGCGACGCAAGAATAACCGCGTCGCCACACGGCAGGCCCTCGCCCATCCCGTCAGCGAATTCCTCGGGACCGTGATGATTATGGTCGTCCTGACCTTCGGCGGAGCCCTCATCCTCCGCGGGACCGGCTTATGGGGAGAAAAATTCATCGACGCCCCGACCTTCATCTTCTTTATGGTGATCCTCTACTCGGTCATCGCCCCCATCAAGGAACTCTCCAGGGCCGCCTATGGCATTCCCAAGGGACTGGCCTCGATGGAGCGTATCAACAAGATCCTCGAAGCGGAGAATCCCATCACCGAGAAGGCCGATCCGACCCCGCTTCCGGGCTTCTCCGAGAGGATTTCCTTCCGGGGCGTCGGCTTCCGCTACCAGGAGAACGGCCGGCAGATCCTCACCGACATCAACCTCGACATTCCCAAGGGCAAGACCATCGCCATCGTAGGCGAATCGGGTGCCGGCAAATCCACCCTCGTCGACCTGATTCCCCGGTTCTACGACACCACGGAAGGTGATATCCTCATCGACGGCATTTCCGTCCGGGATGTTTCGCTGCGCTCGCTCAGAGCCCTGATGGGAAATGTCAACCAGGAATCCATCCTCTTCAACGACACCATCTTCAACAACATCGCTTTCGGCGTGGAAGACGCGACGATGGAAGATGTCGTGGCTGCAGCGAAAGTGGCCAACGCCCACGAATTCATCCTCGAGAAAGAGCAGGGGTACGATACCAACATCGGCGACCGCGGCGTCAAGCTTTCGGGCGGGCAGCGTCAGCGCATCAGCATCGCCCGTGCCATCCTCAAGAACCCGCCTATCCTCATCCTGGATGAGGCCACGGCTTCGCTGGACACCGAGTCCGAACGTGCCGTACAAGAGGCGCTCGACCGATTAATGTCGAGCCGCACGACCATCGCCATCGCCCACCGACTGTCCACCATCCGCGGGGCCGACGAGATCATCGTGATGCACGAAGGGCAGATCGTGGAACGCGGCCGGCACGACGAACTCATCGCCCTGAACGGCTACTATAAGAAACTCAACGATATGCAGGCCCTATGACGGCTCGGCTGAGGACATACGCCCGGATTCTGCTGCTGGTTTATCTGGCGGCGGTGTGCGTGCTGTGCTTCGCCCGTTTCGACGAATCGCCGTCGGTATCCCTCTCCTTCTGGGGCATCCCCAGCGACAAGATCGTTCACTTCCTGATGTTCGCCCCCTTCCCCGTCCTGGCCTGGTTCTCCCTGAAAAAATTCCCGGAAAGGCGGAAACGGCTGCTGACCCTGGGCGGCCTGCTGCTCCTAGGCCTTGTCCTGGCCGTATTCACCGAAGGCATCCAATGGTTCATTCCCTACCGGAGCGGTGACTGGCGCGACCTCGCGGCAGATACCCTCGGCCTCCTCTCTACCACCCTGATCCTCATCCCGATTGTATGCAGAAAAGACTGACACTCCTTATAGTGCTTCTCACCGTGGCCCTACCGCTCTTTGCCCAGCGGGATGTCACGGGCGAATTCCGCACCTTCTCCGTCCGGCTTCGGGAGACGTTGAAGAAAGAGACGACCGTCAATACCCCGCTCCAGATCAAGAAGGTGACCGTCGTCGGAAATGATCTCCAGTTCGTCTTCAGCGAGAACCTGTGGGATTATCCCTGGACACCCGAGAAGGTCACCTGGCTGCGGGAGGAGATGAAGAAGAATCTGCCCTCGGGCTACACTTCCTACACGATCGGCAAGATCATCTCGGACGAGTTGGAAATCGAGGACCTGGCTTTTGCTCCGGCCGGCAACAACGGCGTCCCCGCCGAGAACAAATTCAAGGTGCGCGACCGGCGGAATGACCGGAAACCCCTGGTTTCGAAGATCGGCGGCACGTGGTATAAACGAGGCCTTTCCGGCCGACATATCGCCCTATGGCAGAGCCACGGGCGGTATTTCGAGCCCGAAGAGAATCGGTGGGAATGGCAGCGAGCCCCCACGATGCAGACCGTAGAAGATCTCTACACGCAGAGCTTCGTCCTGCCGTTCCTGATCCCTATGCTGGAAAATGCCGGCGCCATTGTCCTGACGCCCCGGGAGCGGGATATTCAGCCCCGGGAAGTCATCTGCGACAATGATCCCTCTTACGAAGGGAAGAGGGAAGAAGGAGAGCGGATTGCCGGAAAATACCGCGAGAGCGGTGCCTGGGAAGATGCCGGCCCCGGATTTGCCGATGCCCAGCGCACCTACAGCGGTTACGACAACCCGTTCAAGATGGGCACCGTCCGCAAGACCAAACAGGTATCCGGGGACGATGCCCCCAAAGCAGTCTGGACTCCAAAGATCCCCGCGAGGGGCTCCTACGCCGTCTATGTATCCTACAAAACCCTGTCTGAGAGCACCAATGCGGCGCATTATACGGTCCGCCACCTCGGCGGGGAGACAGAATTCACCGTCAACCAGCAATACGGCGGAGGCACGTGGATCTATCTCGGGACCTTTGAATTCGGAGCCGGCACGGACGGGAGCGTCACCTTGACAGCCGATATTCCCGAAGGAATCCACCCGAGAGGAAGCGTCGTCACGGCGGACGGCGTCCGCTTCGGCGGCGGAATGGGGAAGGTCGCACGCGGCATTGAAGGCGGCGAACTGACCACCTCCGGCCTCCCCTGCTATACGGAAGGGGCCCTCTACTCGATGCAGTTTTCCGGCATCGATATGCACCTGATGGATGAGTGGGAGCGGGAATACACCAAGGAATATGCGAGCCGGGGCGCTTGGGTCAAGAAGATGAAGGTCCCCTTCGACCTGTCCCTTGCCTTCCACTCCGATGCCGGTGTGACAAAGGATGATTCAACCGTCGGCACCCTCGCCATTTATACCTACAAGGACAAAAAGACCTCCCGTGACCCGGGGAAAACCACCTACGAAAACGGCGAGGACCGGATGAATGGACGCATCTTCGCGGGAATGGTGCAGGACCAGATTGTCGAAGCCGTCCGGGAGGAATTCGATTCGGAGTGGAACCGCCGGCAACTGTGGAACCGCAATTACAGCGAGAGCCGTTCGCCGAATGTTCCGTCGATGATCCTGGAGATCCTATCGCACCAGAATTTCGCCGATATGCGCTACGGGCTCGATCCCACCTTCCGGTTTACGGTCTCCCGCGGCGTTTACAAAGGCATTCTCAAATACCTGAGCAGCCGCTATGGCTGCTACTATGCCGTGCAGCCCCTGCCGGTGAAGGCCTTCGCGGCCGACGTGGATTCGACCGGGCAGGCTGTCCTGTCGTGGGAAGCCACCACCGACAAACTGGAGCCAACCGCCAAGCCCAAAGGCTACCTGCTCCAAACCCGTCTGGATGGCGGAGCCTTTGACGAAGGCACCGTTGTCGAGACGACCGCCGACGGCAAGCGGCTTTCCACCCGCGTCGACATCAAAAAAGGGCATATCTACAGTTTCCGCATCGTCGCTTTCAACGACGGCGGCAAGAGTTTCCCTTCCGAAATACTCAGTCTCGGCATTTCCAGGGCGATGGGCGCAAAGAAGATATTGGTCGTCAACAATTTCACCCGAGTTTCAGCTCCAAGCTGGTTCGACGGCAGCACTTACGCCGGCTTCCGCAATGCGCTGGACAGCGGCGTCCCCTATCTCAGGGAAATCAACTACATCGGCAGCCAGTACGAAATCCGGCGCGAACTCCCCTGGGTGGACGACGACAACCCGGGATTCGGGGCCTCCTACATCGACCAGGGCGGCAAGACGGTCGCCGGCAACACCTTCGACTATCCCTACATCCACGGGCAATCCATCCTGCGGGCCGGGCACTCGTTCGTCTCGGCGAGCGTAGCAGCCTTCGAGGCCGGCAAGACGCCTTCTGACTGCCTGGCCATCGACCTTATCTGCGGCAAGCAGGTCACGACCAAAGTCGGTCGGGGCGAGAAGCCCGTCCGCTTCCAGGTCTGGACGGAGAAGCTCCGCACGCGGTTGCAGGAAGCCTCCAAGGCCGGGTGCCACATCCTGGTTTCCGGCGCAAGGGTCGGGACGGATGCCTGGGATTCGGTGTATGAACTGCCCGCTGACAATTCCTACCGCACGGAATCGCAGGCATTCATCCGGGAAACACTCGGCTGGAAGTGGATGACCGGCTACGGCACCCATACCGGGACGGCCGTTCCCTACGGCGACAAGCCCCTCGCCCTGACGGTCTCCCCCACGTGGAAGACCCAGCCCAACCCCGACTGCTACTGCGTGGAGAATGCCGACGGCATCGTCCCCGCCAGCACCGCGGCCGGATCCTTCCTCCGTTACGGAGACACCAACATCTCCGCCGGCATCTGGTACGAAGGGGCCTCCTGGAAGGCTGTCACTCTCGGTTTCCCCCTCGAAGCCGTCGACAGCCGCTCCCACCGTGACGCCCTCCTGCGTTCCATCCTCAAATGGTTTGATTCAACCCGTCATACTGAATAACTATGAAACGTCTTCTCTTTTCCCTTTCCACCCTCCTGCTCGTCCTCGCAGGCTGCGAGCGCGGCGCTGACCGTCCCCTCATCGAGCGGGCCTTCCTGGCCCTTCCGGACGATGCTTTTGCCTCTCTGGCCGAAAGCCTCTCCGACGCCTCCGCCCGAGAGACTCTCCTCAAAGAGCGCGAATACATCTCCGGCAGCAACGAAGACACGCGCAATTTCTCCGTCAATTACGATACGGAACTCCCGGACGAGCTGACCATCACCTGCTTCCAGGACCCCGTTTTCTGCTATGTGCAGATGCAGGCCTACAAGATGGAAGGCAAGGACGACTGGTTCATCCTCTGCGATACCGGCGAGATGATCGACGACATGCCGATGAAATCCGTCAAGACCGGCGGTTATCACTTCAATTCCAAAAAGGCGACGATGGAGGAGACCGGCCTGCAGAGCGAGCCTTACTACAACATCGAATTCTACGATCCCATTGCATCCTGGCCTTGGATCAAAAATGGTGATGACGTCAAATCCACCCACATCGTCACGATGCCGTGGGGATATTACATCCACCCGAACATCACCGAGGAATCCGGCGTCCAGATGGCGATGAACTCGACGCCCTTCGCCCTCAAATATGTCTGGGACGGGGAGAAATTCAACCACGAAGGTTCCGGCCCGGCCCTGCTGTTCGTCGACTGCCTTGCCGGACTGAGCGTCACCGAGCAGCCGCAGATTCCCCCGGCAGCCGACTTCCCGGGCTGCCTGATGGAAATGACATCGGAAGAGGGGTACGGCAATATCCAGCTCCGGCACTACGACCTCTACTGCGATGAAGAGCACCTCGTCCGCCTCGACCCGTTCCCCCTCCCCGATGACGAGGGACGCTACATCCTGATGGAAATCCGTGTATTCAGCCCGCGCTACAAGACCGCCGAAGGCTTCGGCGTCGGCACCCTCCTGAAGGACATCCGCAAAGCCGAGACCCTTTACGGAATGCCGCCCTCCGACCTTATCCTGACCAATACCCAGACCGAAGACGGCCGCGCCGCCCTCAGCGTCTCCTTCGAGGGCTTCGACGCCGAGACGCTGTTCATCACCGATGCGGCCTCCGCCGACGATCCCGCCGCCAAGGCTGTCGAAGTGCTCATCCGGCCCATCGCAATGGGGTGACCCCGTGGAATGCAACGACCTGGTTATCAGTTGTTTACAAAAAAGACCTTACTCGTTTTGGAGTAAGGTCTTTTTTGTAAACAGTTAATTGTAAAGCAATTACATTCTACGGTATTCCAAAATATCCCCCGGCTGGCAGTCCAGGGCCCGGCAGAGGGCGTCCATCGTGGAAACGCGGATCGCCTTGGCCTTGCCCGTCTTGAGGATGGAAAGGTTGGAGGGCGTAATGCCTATTTTCTCGGCCAGTTCAAGGGAAGACATCTTCCGCCTGGCCAGCATTACGTCGATATTGACTACGATCGCCATACCTTCCTCCTACTCCTGGACTTCCGCCGCCTGCTTTCCTTTAAGATATTCCGGAAGGTTGAGACCCGCCATCTTGAAAAGTTCGTCAAGCGGAGGTACGGACTGCATCATCCCCGAGATGAAATTCGCGGTGGACGTCTTGCCGTCCTTGCCGGCACCGGCGCCGTCCCAGACGGTGACCTTGTCGATCTTGATACCCTTGACGGCCTCGACCTGGGTCTTGACGAGTTCGGGCAGCTTGTCGGCGATGAGCATCAGAACAGCCTTCTGAGGGTCGCCTGCTGCGGCGGATACCATCTGATTGAAACCCTGGGCCTGCTTGGAGAGGATCTCGAAGGCACCGCGGGCCTGGGCGTCCATCTTCGCGAAAATGGCGTCGGCCTCACCCTTTGCCATCCGGCGGACCTTCTCAGCCTCTGCCTCAGCATCAATGATGGCTTTCTCTTTGTCGATCTGGGCGGGCACCACGATATTGGCCTGACGGGTCGCTTTCTCCCTGTCGGCACGGGCAAGCTCGGCGTCGCGCTCGGACTTGTAAGCCTCCTCCAGAGCTTTTGCGGCCTGGACTTTCTCAGCAGCCACGGCGATGCGGGCAGCCTCGGCCTCCTTCTCGCGGCGGGTAGCATCGGAATTCGCGATCGCAATCTTGGCGCTGTTCTCACCCTCGACGGCCTTGGCATTGGCATCGGCGGTCTTGATACGGGTGTCACGGGCGGTCTCGGCGATCCGGATGTCCTTGTCCCTGTCGGCCTCGGCCTTACCGATTTCACCGTAACGGTTCTGCTCGGCGACGCTCTTCTTCGCATCGTTGATGGCCTTCGCGGCCGCTTCCTTACCAAGCGCCTCGATATAACCGGACTCGTCGCGAATATCGGTGACGTTGACGTTGATCAGCTTCAGACCGATCTTGCGGAGTTCGGCCTCGACGTTGGCGGAAACGCTGGCGAGGAACTTGTCGCGATCGGAGTTGATCTCCTCGATGTCCATCGTCGCGATCACAAGACGGAGCTGACCGAAGAGAATATCAGTGGCGACATTCTGGATGTTGTCGGGCGTAAGGCCGAGAAGGCGCTCAGCCGCATTGGTCATCACCTCCGGCTCCGTCGAGATACCCACCGTAAAGCGGCAGGGAACGTCGACGCGGATGTTCTGCTTGGAAAGGGCGTTGGTGAGGTTGCACTCGATCGAAATGGGTTTCAGGTCGAGGAAGGAATAGCTCTGGAACACAGGCCAGATGAAAGCGGCGCCACCGTGCACGCATTTGGCCGAAGCGTTCCGGCCCGTCTTACCATAGATAACGAGGATCTTGTCGGAGGGGCAGCGTTTGTAGCGCCTGAGGATAGCCGCCAGCGTGACGAACAGCACGAAGACGACAATAAGGATTACATAGATTGGCATAATGGCTATAAGATTAGATGATTAACGAATTCAGTGGTTCTACGAGCATCGTGCTCTCGTTGATGGCTTCCACGACCTTGACGTCGGTGCCGGTCGGGAGATCGTCCCCGTCGGTGACGGCATCATATTCCCGGACGGAATTGTTGATGGTGATCTGGACCTTGCCGGTTCCTTTCCTTTCGGCGGGACTGGTCAGATAGACTTTCCCCTGGCATCCGGCCGCCTGCTTGAAGACGTCGATGGTGCCGGTCTGCTGCATGGAGTTGAGCCATTTGAAGAGGAACATTACCAACACGACCAGCGCGACGCCCACCAGGGCAGCGACGACGATCAGCAGGAAGGTGGAAGTGATCGCATCCTTGAGGAGGATGGCCGTCCAGCCGAAACCGAGGATGAAGTTCACCAGGTTGCGGAAGGTGTAGAGGTTCATACCGGAATGGCCGGCATCCATCGCGGAAGGATCGTCGACGCCGGAAGCGTCCATATCCAGGGATGAATCCACATCCGCGCCGATGAAGGTCATTACGGTCTGGATGATGAAGATGAGGGAAGCCGCCAGGGTGATGCCCCAGAGGATTTTCATCATTACGGTTAAAGTTGCCCACCAAGTGATCATAGCACAAAAATTTTATTGTTCACTGCAAAGGTAAACATTATTTATTGAAAAACAATAATTTTTTTCTATTTTTTGTAAATTTTATGTTGTTTTTTTTACATTTTCGCCTTCAGCGAGGCAATCCGGGCGGTGGCGGGAGTGTAGCCCTGGGCCTCGGCGGCCCGGTAATATTCGAGGGCTTTCTTGTAGATGGACTGCTGCATATTCGCCACTTTCTCCTTGTTCTTTTTCCACTTCACCTCAGGGGACTGGTCGGCCAGTTCCTCCAGGTCGACACCGGCCTGGAAGAGCATCATCGCCTGTTTGGCGACCGTGCGCTGGAGTTCCTCGTTCTGCTCCTCAATGAGCGACTTCTGGCTGGCGATGGTTTTGTTGCGACTCTCGATCGTATCCTTCTGGGCGGAGATGGTCTTGTTCTTGTGAACGATCTCTTCCTTGAGACCGGCGAGTTCCTGCTCCTGCTTGTCCACAAGGTCGGTCATCTGTTTGATGGTTTCCTTGAGGGCCTTGTTGGAAGCGTTGTCCAACTTGACTTCCTGCTCGAGCTGGGCGATGCGCTCTTTGAGAGTGGTGATCCGGGAGCCAATCTGCTCGGCCTGCGTCATCCGGGCCCTTCCCTTCTCAACATCCGCCTTGAGCGAAGTGGTCTTGCTGGATACCTCCGCCAGCTCCTCGAGAATCGCGCTCAACTCTTCATTGCTCTTGACATAATCATCCTGCACCTTCTGATGATCGGCCTTGAGTTCCTTGTAGGCCGCATCCAGGGCATCATATTTCTTCTTGGAGACGGTCTCCCCGTTGTCGAAACAGGAGACGGTAAGAGCGGCCGTCAGTGCGAGGACCGCCGAAAAACGGAGAATGGATTTCATCTTATTCTGCATATTTTACAAGGGTACATACGGAATTGTCCTGACGGAATTCGAGGGTCAGCTTGCCGGTCAGCTCCTGGTAGAAGGCCTCGCCCTGCCCCAGGCGTTCGGAAATGAGGGCGCCACCATCCACTTTGAACGGATGGATTTCGGGATTGTACTCGCTGAGTACCGTAATAATATAGGTATCATCCAGTCCGCGCTTGATCGTAGCCGTAAACTCGCTTGAGAGCGTATCCGCCTCAATCTTGAAGCTGTACGTGCCCTCCAGATCGGTCTGCGCGATAGCCTCCGGCGAAAGGGCGACATTGCCGATAAGGGAATCGAGAACGGCCTTTTCCGCATCCTTTCCCTTTTTTACCCGGACCCCATACAGGACGCCCAGGGCGATGAGTGCTACGGCCGCAAGGGCCATCAGCACGGTCGAAATCATTTTCTTATTGTCCATATCCATATAATTTTTGTCGAAATATACTAAATCTTGTGCGATTTTCCGAAAAAAGGATTATTTTTGTATGCGCTGAATGAAACTTTAAACCAAATTTTAATACATTATGGCTTATCAAACAGTTACTCACAACAGCTATGGCTCCCGCGTCAAGAAGTCTGCGGGTGGCGTAGGCACCGGTTTCCTGATGCTCATCGCCGGTATCATCCTTCTCTTCTGGAATGAAGGCCGCACGGTCAAGACCACCAGGACCATCAAGGAAGTCGACAAACTCGCCGTCGAAATGCCGGACATCACCACGGTCAATCCCGAATTCGAGGGCAAGGTCATCCACGCCATCGGTGAGGCCAAGACCGATGACATCCTCACGGACTCCTATTTCGGCATCTCCCGCAACGCCATCAAACTCTCGGCGACTCCGGAATACTATCAGTATGTTGAGCAGAAGCATGAGGAGCACAAGGACAAAGTCGGTGGCGGCGAAGAAGTCATCACGACTTACACCTATGAGAAACAGTGGGTCTACTCCCGTCAGAATTCTTCCGCATTCGCGGATCCTGACTACCAGAATTCCAACAACAGGCCCAGCGTCTATCCTGAGATGGATTCCCAGAGCCTCCAGGCCCAGAACGTCTCCTTCGGCGCATATCGTCTGCCCGCTTCTCTCATCGGCCAGATGTCCAATTCCCAGCCGTTCGAGGTGACCGTCAGCGACGAGAAACTCGCCGAAATCAACAACTACGCCAAGAAGCTCTACAATGACCCGACCAACGACTACATCAGCGTTTCCAACAATGTCATCTACATCGGTCGCAGCGCTTCCGCTCCTGAGATTGGCGATATGAGGATCACCTTCACCGAGGTTCTCCCCGGCGAGGTCTCCATCATTTCCAAGGTCGTCGGCGACACCTTCGAGGCCTATCATTCCGACAAGAATGACAAAGACTTCAACGTCCTCACCGAAGGCAATCACAGCAAGGAGAGCATGATCGCGACGGCCAAGTCCAACAACAAGATGCTTGCCTGGGCTCTCCGTATCCTCGGCATCATCCTGCTTTACGCTGGCTTCAAGGGCATCTTCGGTATCCTTGACACCCTCGCCAAGGTTCTGCCGTTCCTCTCCAGCATCGTCGGTCTGGGCACCAGCCTCGTTGCCGGCGTCCTCGCCATCGCCCTCGGTCTCGTGATCATCGCCATCGCCTGGATCTGGTACCGGCCGCTGCTCGGTATCCTCCTCCTCGCCATCGTGGTCGCCCTGATCTGGTTCTTCACCAAGAAGGGCAAAGAGAAGAAAGCCCAGAAGGCCGCCGAAGAGGCCGCAGCAGCCGCTGCCGCCCCGGCACCGGAAGCCCCCGAGGCTCCCGCCGAGTAATCGCTCCGCCTCCTGAACGCACAAAGTGCGACCCTCTCCCGAGGGCCGCACTTTTTTATAGAATCATTGAGGAAAGTTGACTAATCCCAGTTGACAGCGAAGGTCTTGGGCCGCGTCATCGTTTCGGTGTAGGTGTTGCCGAAGCGGTCGGTGACCGTGATGGTGAGGGTGGAGGTGGCGGAAGAGGCCGTCACGCGGAACATATGCTGGTTGCCCTTGGTCACGAATGTTGAAGTCGTGTTGGCTGTCTGCAGACGAACGGCGGGATAGGCGACTATGTGCATCGGATCGTAGGCTCCGGTGAGGGGGGTGTAGCTGAGGATGTTGGAGCCCTCCCTTACGGTGAGGTCCCAGGATGGATCCCAGTTCCAGACGTTGATATAGACGAGGTTCTCAGGCACCTTGTCGGAGAAGATACCACCGATCCTTTCTCCGGGGGCTTTCGTGTAGGGATATTGGCCGTCGCCGTTGGCCGCAATGTCCTCGAAGGTACTCTGGCGGGCAGATGGAATGTTGTAGTCGGCGGCCTTGAGGGTAAACTGGTTGCGGTCGTAGGTCTTAAACTGCCTGGTCTCGGGGAGCCCGAAGGCTTTGTATTTCCAGGTCATCGAGCCGTTGGAGAGGTTGTAGACAGTATAGCCGGCAGGGGCCCCGTCGCGGCCGATGTGATAGGTGTCGGCAAGGGATGTCCCGCCGCCCCAGGCCGCCTCGTTTGTGATGCTGAAGCGTCCGGTCCACCACCAGGTCGCACAGAGCGCCCCGGCGTTGTGCTCGTACAGGGAATCGTTGACGGGAACGTTGTTGATATTGTGCGTATGGCCCGTGACTATGTGGATGTTGCGTCCCGAAAGGGCGGACTCCAGCGAGGAGGCATAGGTTTCCGCGGAATAGCCTCCGGTCGGATTCGTCGGCGAGTAGGCCTGCTCGTGCATCGACACGATGACGGGCATCCCGGACGGGACCAGCGCGATGTCAGCCTGCAGCCAGGACAGGATGTCGCTGGTAAGACCGGGGGAGTCGTCACGGCCGCCGGTTGTGCCGTCATTTGCGCAGATGACGTTGTCCAGCGAAATGATGTGGTAGCCGCCGGCGTTAAACGAATAATAGGTCGGCCCGAGAATCTGCTTGAAGGGAATCACGGTGTCCCAGTCGCCTGTGTAGTAATAGGCGTGGTCGTGGTTGCCGATGGTATGCCAGATGGGGAAGTCGACGCCGGCGAAATCGTTGTTGACTTCATTGCGGTAGGCCGCGAGGTCGAAGTTGCAGCCGTTATAGCCGGAAGAGGAGTCCCAGTAGATGTCCCAGGTCATATCGCCGAGGGTGAGGCCATAGACCTTCTTACCCTGCGCCTGCAGGCTCTGGACAGTGCTCTTCAGCTCCTGGACTTCCATCCTGAACTGCTGCAGGTCATAAAGGGCGTTGCGGTTGCACAAGTGGAAGTCGCCGAGTGCGAGGATCACACAGTCGGAGTTATTGACCGGGGTCAGCCGGAAATCGTGACGTTCTTCGACGGAGGAGCCGCCTTCGAGCGCTTGCCAGAACTGCGGGAACACCCCGTCGAGGGCGACCTCGTAGCCCTGCGGCTGGGATATGAAGACATATCCGTTAGCCTTGGCGGAATTGAACTGGTACACGCCGTCCGCCGCCGTCGTCGTCACCACGTAGCCGTCGGAGACCACCACGCCGGAAAGCGGATTGCCAGAGGCATCTGCGATGAGGCCGTAGACGTTATTGCCCGGATCGTGCTCTATCGGGACAAGGGCATCGTCGGAAGAGATCTCGATCTCATCGATGCAGAAGTCATTGGAAGATCCGCCGTTGGAGAACTGGATCTTGCCGCCGGACGGTACGTTGTTAAAACTGACCTGGCAGGAAGTCCACTCCGGCAGCTCCGATGGGATAGCCGGCGTCGCAGGAAGAGAGACGCTCCTGCTGTCGATCAGTGTCCCGCTGGAAGACAGGCAGTTGACAGTCACTGTCCCGCTCTTGCTGCCGGAGGCGCTGAACGGCACGGCCTTGAAGTCCACATTGACCGTGTGGAGTCCGTTGGAAAGGGCGGTCAGCGCAGGAGACGTCAGCGTCGCCGCGCTGGAATTGCCTATCTGGGCGTAGCCGGGCCGCATATAGACATTGTTGAATGTCCACCCCTCCAGCCCAAGCTCGGACAGCATGGCGGAGTAGTTGGCGGAGAAGGAACCCGCAAGACGGGGGAAGTTGGTATATGACGCGTCGGTGTCGGTGATGATGTTGGTATAGCAATTCGACCATCCGGCCGACAATGAAGACTGGGTGTCTGTCTGGGGCTTCGTGGAGAGCGCCAGATTCATATAGTCACCGCCCCAGGGACAGAGGTCAAAATCAGCGTAAGAGAGAAGATTATCCGAGCCGTGGTTGATGGCCGCATCGGTCGTAAAAGAGACTGTCTGGGACCAATTGGTGTTCAGTCCCCTTCCCTGTGCTCCCATAACTCTGGCATAATACGTCGTCGAAGGCGCAAGGCCGCCGAAAGTAAACGCGGCTTTGTCTCCGCCACGAAGTTTAAGGGAGTATTCTCTGAGGACCGTTGTCGCAGAGGCATCTTCGAGCAGATCGACCGTATATTTCCTGGCGGTCTGCGAAGCCGGTTCGGTCCAGCAAATACTGCCTGTGGACGGCGAGCATACTGTCTTCGTGATCACCGGGTCCGCTTTGGACACAATGCGGCAATCCCTTTCTGCCGCCGGGGCGGATGTAACGATATTCCAGGCCGCAGCGCCAAGATTGAATGTGGCGTCGTAGAAGAAACCGGCCTCCAGGTCTTTACCGGGAGAGACCTTGAACTGAATATTGTATCCGGTTGTTTCCAGCGACCAGACGATGCTGCTGCCGGAGTAGTCGCCCGGAGCCAGGAATACAAACGCATCAAGGAAGACTCCCGTCCCACATCCGTCCGGGAAAGTGTAGGTAAGGGTATTGCTGGTGAATGGACCGGCGGTCAGGAGATCGCCGTCGTGGCCAAGTGTCGTCTCTCCGGCCACGGGGAGGTCGGAATCGACCGTCAACGAGAGAATCTCCTCCTCGGAAAGCGAGTACCCTCCAAGGGATGCCGGTACTTTGACGCGGACACGCAAGAGCGCGAGAAGGTTCTTCAGGGAAATACCAAGTTCGGAAAGGGAACCTTCGCCGGGAAGAGGAACGCATCCGGCCTTCAAATCGTAGGATCCGGGATCTGTGGCATTCTGCGCTACCGGAAGGGTGGCTTTTAGCGTACTGCCGGAAAGAGACGCTTTGTCATAGGGATATACGGCCAGAATCGCCTCCGAGGAGGCGGATATGGCAAGGGATCCATGAAAATCCGCGGAGGTGGCATGCTCGGTATCTTCGGGCATGTCAAAGCGGGCGGAGGAAGCCAGATCGGTTACAAGCGCCTTGTCGGAGCTCAGCCAGAAACTTTTAACAAGTTGGTTTTCAGAATCATAGGATAGAGATGTCTTTGAGGGCTGCGACAAGTCAAGCCGGATCCCGGTCAGGTAGCCGGTAATTTCAGCCGGATTGCCCATGGTCTCTCTGTTACACCCCCCAAAAAAGAGGCTGAGCAGACAGAGTATGATAACATGTCTTTTTTTCATTGGCTATTAGCGGACGGGGCTTCCGCCATCACAAATTTAACAAAAAAAGATTGTTTTTGTAACATCTCCCTTGAAATATTTAAAAACCGGACCGATTTTTTCGATCCGGTTTTTCTGTCTTGAGCACCAGCGTATCAATAACCAGATGCACGGGTTATATGAATGTCGTCAAGAAGAACTTTTATTTGGCCGTCGGTCTCAATGGTGAGGACACCGATGGGTTTGTTGTAATTAACCCGCCATCCGCATGTTATTGTGACGGAATATTCTCTCCACTGATGTGCTCTGCCGCCATAGATTTTAACTTCCTTTTCCTGGTCATCCGTATAGGTAATACCGAACTTCGCTTCAGAATGCAACTTGAATTTAAGATATGTATCGGAATCGCTGTCATATGTACAGGCCTTGAAAGTAACGACGTGTCCGGGCCTGCCACCGTTGGAGAACTCGATTGTGGGGATGACTATGTATCCCTTTGTTCCATCGGTCTTTCCAAGCTCGATGTAGCCGGGGCGGTTGTAGCAGTAAGCCTGGTCGGTGACGCCCTGGATCGAGGACGTGAACGGGTTGGAACTTTTGATTGCAGCTGCGCCGAGATCGGAACCAACACGATAGCTTGCGGAATGGCCGGGAAGCGCGAGCCAGTATGCGTGCGTGTTGGCGGCGGCAGGCTCGTCCAGAGAGTTCCAATACTTGTACTCATCAGAAGTCGTTGCCCAGTCTGATTCGACGAAGCCGAGACGATGGTTCCAACCGGTCTCAAGTGTAGACTGGGAGTCGGTGACCGGCGTAGCCCCGGGGAAGGTTGCGACAGCACGTCCTACAGCGTCACCCTTGCCGTAAGATTTGACATCGTCGAAATCGACAAGACGGTCGCCATATTCCCACTTATAGTTCCTTTCCTTTGTCACAAAGGTATTGGGCTGGCTGTAATAATCATCGCTGACACCCATAATCTTAACCCTGTAGTAGTAACGGGTGGAGGCCTCCAGTCCGCAGAAGGTCACCTTGCCGTCGCTGAGAAGGACCTCGGTCTGTCCCCCGACAGAATAGATCGTCGTGTAGGTAATCTGAATGTTGGTCGTAAGGACGATATTCGAGAAGTTCTGGTCTTTTGCAAGCTGGACAGTGTAGTAACGCCTTGGTACGTCTTCGCCATAGACACCGTCGAACAGTGCGATAACGGCACCTGCGGTCGAATTTTCATCGACGTAATTCTCCTTTCCGCCGGCAGGGATGGGAATTTCGGTGACGACGGTATAAGGGCTGGCATTCTCAATCTTGGTCAGCTTGATATCGAGATAGCTGTTGCGCTCCAGCTCTTGGCCGATCATGATCGTACGCTGAATGGTATGGCGGCTGGTTACGATGGTAACAAGCAGCGAGCTGACATTGACGGGAGCGACGGGAATGTAGGCGAACAGTTTGCTCGACGAAGAAAGCTTGGTGCCTTCCGGGAATTCGCACGTAATCTCGCTCTTGCCGTCTACAAGAGTGATGTCGGTGACATCAGCGGAGAAAGGCATCTTCCATTTTCCGGCGATGGGTTCATTGCCGACTGCCGTAATGCGGACAGCCTCAAGAGTCTCGTCATCTTCAAAGTGGATAGGATTGGTGGTGCCGAGCTTGAGGTGGAGACGGAGGATCGCCGTCAGGTTGCGGAAGTTGATGGTCGGAACGTTCGCGGCGGAAGATGCGGCGCTATAACCTCCCTTGATATCATTCTTGGACCATTCGGTGTATACGCCATAGGGATCCTGCTTGACAAGTGTGTTGATATTGAAGTTGATACCAGTCCCGTCGACGCTGCTGACAGCTGTGGCCGGAGATATAGCCCATAGACCGTTCTCCAGATCAAAGGAACCGCTCCCGGCAAAACTGGCGGCATTCCTGCAGTCCTGGGTCTCGGAAGTGGACTCATAGATACTGTCCGTTTCGCCGTCGGTGACCAGGATATGGTCGCCCTGAAGCCACCAGGTCTCAATCCTTTTATCCGTGTCGATAAATTCCATACCGCTCTTAGTCGCTGCCTGTTCAAGCAAACCGGAAATGACAGGAACATTGACGGCGTTAGGATTTGTTACAACCACTGTCTCCGTGGACTGATCGGTGAAATCACTGTTGATTTCCTTGCTGCAGGCAACGGTAAGGGTGAATGCAGCGATGATCCATAAAATGTATGTATTTTTCATAGTCTGTTCTTTACAATTTGGGTTGAAACTTAATCATTACCGTCGTCGTCGCCGAAGCTGCCACCGTAGTGATAATCGGTGGAATCATTGAGCACCGGGCAGTCGAAGAAGACCTCCTGCACATCAAATTCCGGTGCTTGGTACACACGTTTTTTCATAACCAATACTATTTTTTCTAACTTTTATTCACACACTTGCTCGCGGTGGGGAATCCTCCCCGTTTTTTCTCGCGCGCATATTGGCTGCAAAGATAGTAAAAAATTACGGAATATCGTAAATTTTTCGACATTTCCGCGGAAATAAAAGATTCCCGGAACAATGACATGAACCCCAAAAGTTAGACAAAAAACTTTTGGGGTTTTGTTATGGCGATAAAGTACAAGAAACACAGCACAGAGGACCGTCTCAAATACATCAAAATGATAGAAGAAGGGTATAGCATAAACTATATCTGCAGTCACTATGGTTTTGACCACCATCTTCTTTCTGTTTTGTGGATAAAATATCAAAAAGAAGGGGCACCAGGACTAATGAAGAAATGTCATATTCGTGCTGATGGCGCCTACAGGGAAAAGGTCTTGCGTGATATAGAGAAAAATTGCTTACCTTTGTTTGAGGCGGCAATCAAATACGACGTAAGCGTGGGCAGGATAAATGTATGGAGGAGGAAGGTACGGGAAAAGGGATATGCAGCGCTATATGAAGAGAAGTCAAGAGGCCGCCCGCCAAAGGATATGGGAAGGCCCAAGAAAAAGAAACCGGAGGAGATGACGGAACTGGAGCGGCTCAGATATGAGAATGAGCGGCTCCGTGCCGAGAATGCGCTGTTAAAAAAAGTGAAGGCCTTAGTCGAAGAAAGGGAAGCCCGTCTGCGCGAGATTGGGCGGAGGCCATCGAAGGACTAAGGCCGGAACACGACCTTGACCTCCTTCTGGAGCTCAAGGGGATGGCCCGCTCAACGTTCTATTATCACATCAAACGACTTGGAGATCCCGATGGCTATGAAGCCGTTAGGAAGCACATCCGTGCGATATACGACAAGCACTGTGGCCGATATGGTTACCGGCGCATTACGGCACAGTTACGCAATGAAGGACTCGAGATTAATCACAAGACCGTGCAGAAGTTGATGAAGCAGATGTCCTTGAAGGCGAAACGGAAGAAGCAACACTATCGTTCATACAAAGGAGAGTTGGGGAAGATTGCACCCAATGTGCTCAATAGGGACTTCAAAGCCACGGTGCCGAACCAGAAATGGACCACCGATGTCACACAGATAAAGATAAAGGACAAAAAAATATACCTGTCACCCATTCTAGACATATTCAATGGCGAAGTGGTATCCTATGTAATCTCTGACAGCCCGGATATGAAAATGGTCATGGCAATGCTGGACAAAGCTTTCAAGAAAAGAAATATACAGGGGGATCTAATCTTACATTCGGATCAGGGCTGGCTTTATCAGCAGAAAAGATATCAAAAAGCATTGGAAGACAGGCATATAACCCAAAGTATGTCACGCAAAGGCAATTGCCTGGACAATGCAATGATGGAGAACTTCTTTGGGCTGATGAAAAATGAATTGCTATATTTGCAGGAGTGGGACTCTATCGACCAGTTCAAGAAAGCTCTCCGGACATATATTCGGTACTACAACAACGATAGAATCAAACTGAGGCTAAAAGGAAAGAGCCCAGTGCAATACCGAGCTCTGTTCCAATCTCAAGCCTCATAACTTAATGTTAAACCGTCCAACTTTTGGGGGTCACATCACAAGTCCGGGAATGACGGAGAGGAATAGGTGCTTCGAAAAAAGGCCCGGGAGTCAAACGACTCTCGGGCCTTTCGAAGCACGGCAGCTACCTACTCTCCCAACTGGTGGGTCAGTACCATCGGCGATGGTGAGCTTAACTTCTCTGTTCGGAATGGGAAGAGGTGGTTCCTCACCGCTATAGCCACCGCTGTATATGACTTGAGAGAAAGATCACAAGGTGCATGCACTCGCGCACACGCTCATTACTCCGCAGAAATCGCTTCTTTCGCGTACTTACTCGCTACTTCAATGTTCATTTCTGGCTTATCTTTCCTAGCAAAGGGAAAGTCTTTCGGGCTATTAGTACAGGTCGGCTGAGAGTATCACTACCCTTACACCTCCTGCCTATCGACGTCGTAGTCTCCGACGACCCTCAGGGGAAGTCTCATCTTGAAGACGGCTTCGCGCTTAGATGCTTTCAGCGCTTATCCTGACCCAGCGTGGTTACCCGGCGGTGCAGCTGACGCCACAACCGGTATACCAGAGGCTGGTCCGACCCGGTCCTCTCGTACTAAGGTCAGTCCTCCGCAAACTTCCAACGCCCACAACAGATAGAG
>JAFZAI010000007.1 GCA_017557325.1 Bacteroidales bacterium | reverse complement strand
GATGTGCTCGATGTCGATGGACTGGTTTTCCATCGAAATTGCCTTCTCCACCGGGATGACGTGCATACCGATACCGGCGCCCCCCATCGGGACGCTCGGGGTGACCTTCTCCAGCGGGAGGAAGGTCATCCGCTCGAAGAACATCGCCAGTTCGGGGTGCTTGTCCATCAGTTCCACGTTCATATTGGTATATTCGGCGGAGCCGGGAACGAACATCGGCACCCAGTAGATGCGGTCTTCGCGGTTGAAGGTGGTGCCGGGGACAGGGCCGTCATCAGCATACTTGTCGCCGTAATCGTACTCCAGCATACCGAAATAGGCCAGCTTATCCAGCAGTTCGTCGAACGACTTGTCATCCGGGGTGTAATGCTTCTTCGCATTCCACTCATGCAGGAGGGCATACGGGCGATGCTCGCGGACCTTGAAGAAATTCTTCGGGAGCATATCCAGCAGGAGATCGAGGGCGGCTTCCCGCGTCACGGGATCCATCTCATCCTCGAAGATGCAGGCCAGTCCCCAATACTCCGGGGCGTCGGTCGTCATTTTGATCTTGCCGGGCACCCGGTCCGTCACGTGACGGACAAACTTCAGGAGCTTGGGATTGGGATTCTTGTCGCCCTTGTGTTTCGGGACGAACTTGGTGGACATTTCAGGCATAATTATGTGGTTATCAGTTGTTTCTATTGTTGCCAGGCGCGGACGTCCTCCAGCAGCCAGGCGGCGAGGGCCTCCACGCCCTCCCCTGTCTTGGCACAAATCGGCAGCACTTTCGCGCGCGGATTGCGCATCCGCACGTACTCCTTGCATTTCTCCAGGTCAAAGTCGAAATACGGGGCGACATCCATCTTGTTGATGACGACCATATCGCAAATGGAGAACATCAAGGG
The DNA here is from genome assembly GCA_017557325.1 of Bacteroidales bacterium. GTDB lineage: Bacteria > Bacteroidota > Bacteroidia > Bacteroidales > UBA932 > Cryptobacteroides. Next base: position 6,545 of record JAFZAI010000007.1, on the reverse strand, counting down.
GTATTTGAGCGGTTTGTCGTGCCCCTCCGGGACGGAAAGGATCATCGCATTGCGGACAGCACCGGTATCGAATTCCGCCGGGCAGACGAGGTTGCCGACATTCTCGAGGATGACAAGGTCGACACCCTCCATCGGCACATTGGCGAGGCCCTGGCGCGTCATTTCCGCGTCCAGATGGCACATTCCGCCCGTGTGGAGTTGGATGGAGGGAATCCCCGTCGCCTCCTTGATCTTGACGGCATCGACATCCGAGTCGATGTCCGCCTCCATCACGGCGATACGGATCTTGTCCTTCAGCAGGTTGATCAGCCGGATGAGCGTCGTGGTTTTTCCGCTCCCCGGAGAGGACATCAGGTTGAGGAGATAGACCCTCTTCTGTTTCAATTCGTTCCGGAGCAGAGCCGCATCCGCATCATTGTCGGCGAATACGCTCTTCTTGATCTCGATGACTTTGACAGCGTCCATGGGGGCGTTATTTCTGGTACTTCGCGATCTTCTTCATGATAAAGAATATCACCCAGTCGGGGATATGCGTCAGGAAAGGCTTGAAAAGGTGGTTGACAAAGCCCGGCATACAGGCCTTGCGGCGGCGGAACATCCGGCGGAGGGCCTTCCTGGCAAGTCTCGGGGTCGGGGTGTTGATCCCGAGTTTGATACCCAGTTCCCGAAGTTCCGGCTTGAGGCCGTAAAGGGTGGTGTCCACCATTCCGGGGGTCACGACCAGCACGTGCACGCCCTTGGGCTTGAATTCATACCAAAGCGCCTTGGAGAAATTGTACAGATAGGCCTTGGAGGCATTGTAAACCTGAATACCCGGGCAGGCCATCCACGTCGACAGGGACGACATATTGAGGATGAAGCCGCTCCCCCGCTGGCACATCACTTCGCCGAAAAGCCGGCAAAGTTTCGTGACCGTGAGAACATGGAGGGTAATCATCCGCTCGATGCGGGCCATATCCGTGTCGATCAGCGGGTTGAAGAAGAACATCCCCGCATTGTTGACGAGGACGTCCACCTCGAGCCCTTTCTCCTGCGTATAGGCAAACAGCCGCTCGGCGGCATCGGGCACGGCCAGATCCATCGCCAGCGGGATCACGTTGACCCCGAACTCATCGGCAATGTCGGCCGCCACACCCTGCACATCCGTCTCGTGGCTCGATACAATCAATAAATCACTTCCGTAATCTCTCGCCAGGGTGCGCGCATACTCGATTCCGATTCCCCGGCTGGCGCCAGTCACAAGTGAAAACATAGGCTACTTCGCGGCTGCTTTGGCGGCGGCGACGCTCTTGGCGGCATCGGCCTCGGCCTTTTCAATCTCCTTCTTCAGCCTGCAGGGCAGGTTCTCCACGCATTCGTGGCACTTCATTTCCAGGGTATACATACGCCCGACGCAGTAGTTGGAACGTCCGCATTTCGAGCGATAGCTCATATCGCCTTCCTTCATATGGTTGACGAACGCGGGATCCTGGATCAGGACGTGAGCCATCTGAATGAGCTCGAAGCCCTCGCCAAGGACGGTCTCGCAGTTCTCCCGGCTCTGGATACCGCCCACATAGATGATCGGCATCTTGAGCGCCGCGCGGAATTTCCGGGCGGTCTCGAGGAAGTACAGCTCCTTATAAGGAACGGTCGGGACCATAATCCGGCCGAAGAGCCGCACCATCACCCGGAGCCATCCGAATTTCCAGGGATTCATATAGTGCGTCATCGTCTTAAGGGGCATCGCACCGCCGAGGACCACCATCGGGGCCTTGCTGACGAAGCCGGCCGTGAGGACGACGGCATGCACACCGTGCTTCTCGATCTCCTTGGCGACCGTGATGCAGTCATCCACCTGGAGCCCCCGCTTGAAACCGTCGTACATATTGGTCTTCACCACAACGGCCATATCGTTGCCGGCGTGGAGCATCACCTCGTCGAGCACTTCGTTCATAAAGCGCATCCGGTTCTCCAGCGAGCCGCCGTATTCGTCGCGGCGGTGGTTGGTGAACGGGGAAAGGAACTGGGAGATGAGGTAGCCGTGTCCGGCGTGGATCTCGACGCAGTCGAATCCGCACTCGCGGCAGAAGTCGACGGCCTCGCCGAAATGCTTGACGATTTCCTTGATCTCGCTCTTCTTGAGCCCCCGGACGATGGTCGGGGAATAGAGGTTGAATCCGGTCGACGCACCCACGGGAATCTGGTTGCCGCAGGTGTAGAAGTGCGTCATATTGCCGCAGTGACTGAGCTGGATGCCGGCCGTGGCGCCCTCGGCGTGAATGCCGTCGGTGAGTTTCTTGAGGTCTTCCTTGATCTCATCGTGGACGTAGAGCTGGCCGTCGAAGCTGACGCCGCTCCGGTCTACCGCGCAGTAGGCCACCGTCGTCATACCGATGCCGCCACGGGCGACGCTGGTATGATAGTCATAAAGCATCTGGCTCGGCTTGTTGCCGGGGCACATATTCTCGAAGGCCGCGCTGCGGATGGTGCGGTTGCGAAGGGTCATCGGACCCAGCTGATAAGGGGTAAAAAGTTCAGACATAATATTTTAGTACACAAAAGGGAAGACCCTCTTCAGCCTGCGCTGCGGGAATTCTTCCGCAAATTCTTTTTCGTAACGGTGATAGATGGAATTCGCCCGGGGGACGAGATTCGCGAAGGTGAACCAGAAGAAGATCAGTCCGGCCCAGCTCCAGGTCAGGATGCTCCAGCCGAGCCACTCGGTGAGTTCGCCGAAGTAGTTGGCGGAGGTGACATAATTATACATACCGCCCTTGGGGAGGTAATGCCGTGTGTCGCCCGGCTTCCGGAGATTGCGGATGATGTTGTCGCTCTGGCGGTTGATGAACATTCCGACAAAGAACACCACGGCCCCGATGATGAAGCGCGGATCATACAGCCACGTCATCGCGTAGAGGCCGCTGTAGTGCGGATCCGCGGGTGCGAGGCGGAAAAGCCAATACCCCTGGATAAAACCGTTGGTAAGGTTGAAGACGATGCTCATCGCCATAATCGACAGCGGCATCCGGCTCTTCCCCTTCATCCGAAGCGGAAAGACGAAGCTGCGGTGGAAATAATGCAACTCGAAAAACAGGAAGAAAAGCAGGTAGGGCAGCTGGAAGCGTACCTCACTGGTCACCCAGAAGTACAGCATCACGAAAAATACCGGGCATTCCATCAGGCACCAGCCGATTTTGTTCGGGAGGGTCGGGCCCCACTTGGAAGAAATCATCTTCCCGTAACCGGCGTCCACAAAGTACAGCGAGACAAAAACAATCACGCCCAGGACGGCCATAGTAATTAGTACAATATTGAAAATACTCATAACCTACAAAAGTACGAAATATTTTTGAAACATCTTTGAAATATCTCAAAAAAGATTACCTTTGTAAAAAATATTAAAAATGAAAAAACTTCTGATTTTAGCTACGGCGCTGCTGGTAATGGCGGCGGGCTGCGGCACCAAGTACGAGACCGTGAAGGACGACCCGATGCAGACCAAGATCTGCACCCTCGACAACGGCCTCAAAATTTTTATGACCGTCAACAAGGATGAACCCCGCATCCAGACCTTCATCGCCGTGAAGGTGGGCGGGAAGAACGATCCTGCCGACAATACCGGTCTCGCCCACTACCTTGAGCATATGATGTTCAAGGGCTCCGAGCAGTTCGGCACGTCCGACTACGCGGCCGAAAAGCCGATGCTCGCCGCGGTGGACAGTCTCTTCGAGGTGTACCGGACCAAGACCGATCCCGCTGAAAGGGCTGCCATCTACCACCAGATCGACTCCATCAGCTACGAGGCCTCCAAGATTGCCATCCCCAATGAGTATGACAAACTGATGTCCATCATCGGCTCCGACGGCAGCAACGCCTTCACCTCCAACGACGTCACCTGCTACACCGAGGATATCCCGGCCAACCAGGTCGAAGCCTGGGCCAAGATTGAGGCCGACCGCTTCAAGAACTGCGTCTTCCGTGGCTTCCACACCGAGCTCGAGGCCGTCTACGAGGAGAAGAATATGGGCCTCGTCGACGACCAGGAGAAAGCCCTCGACGCCCTCGATTCGATGCTCTTCCGCCACCATCCTTATGGCACGCAGACCGTCATCGGCACGCAGGATCACCTCAAGAATCCTTCGCTCCGCACCATCCGCAGCCACAAGGACACCTACTATGTACCCAACAACGTCGCCATCTGCCTCTCGGGTGATTTCAATCCTGACGAAATGGTCGCCACCATCCAGAAATACTTCGGCGACTGGCAGCCGAATCCGGCCCTCCCCGCCTGGGAAATCACCCCGGAAGAGCCTGCCGCCGAGCCGATGGTGAAGGATGTCGTCGGCGAAGAGGCCGAATTCGTGATGATGGGATGGCGCACCCCGGGTGACAAAACTACCGACAGTGAGGTCGCCGACATCGCCGGATCTCTCCTCTACAACGGAATGGCCGGTCTGATCGACCTCAACGTCAACCAGCGCCAGAGGGTGCTGCAGAGTTACGTATTCCCCTACGGCAGAGTTGACTATGGCACCTTCATCGCCCTCGGTATGCCGAAGGCGGGACAGAGCCTCGTCGAAGTGAAAGATATTCTCCTCGCAGAGGTCGAGAAACTCGCCCAGGGCGAATTCAGCGACGACCTGCTCCGGGCCGTCATCAACAACCAGCGCCTCGACAAGATGCGTTCCCTCGAGTCGAACAGAAGCCGCGCGATGCAGTTTGTCAACGCCTTCATCAGCGACACGCCCTGGGATGTCTATGTCGGCAAAGACCAGCGGATGGCCGCCGTCACCAAAGAAGACGTGATGAAGTGGGCCGGTGAATATCTCACCGCCGACAAGCTCGCCGTCGTGTACAAGCATATCGGCAAGGACAATTCCATCAAGAAGATCGAGGCTCCGAAGATTACCCCGATCGTCACCAACCGCGACATGCAGAGCGAATTCCTCCAGGCCGTCGCCGCCGCGGAGGTAAAGCCTATCGAGCCCATCTTCCTCGATTACGAGAAGGATATGCGGAAAGCCACCTTCGACGGTCTCCCCTTCCTTTATAAGAAGAACATCAAGAACCAGATTGCTTCGATTACCTACCGCTTCAACCGCGGCACGGCGGACGATCCGGCCCTCAAACTGGCGGCCGACTATGTCCAGTATCTGGGGACGGCAGACAAGACGGCTGACGATATCGCCTCCGAGATGTACGGCCTCGCCTGTGACTTCAGCATCCGTGTGGGCGCCAACGCCACGACCATCCGCGTCAGCGGCCTCGCTGAAAATATTGTCCAGGCCGCCGGCACCGTCGAGGACCTGGTCCGGGGCGCCGTCGGGGACGAGGATATCCTCGCTTCCCTGAAGGCTGACCTCATCAAGGAGCGCGCCGACGACAAACTCAATATGCAGGCCTGCAACTCCGCCCTCCGGAGATATGTTATGTACGGTCCCGAGCTGATCAAGAAGACGACCCTCACCAATGACGCCGTAATGGCCCTCACCTCGGACGAGCTGCTCGCCAAGGCCAAAGACCTGCTGGACTGCTACCACCGGATTCTGTATTACGGTCCGGAGGAGTTCCAGATGGCGGAGCACCAGGTCGACGTCGCCCACGACGTCTATGACGACACGGTGGTCGAATCCGACCGCGCCGTGACCGTCCCGACCCCCCAGACGGCCGTCTTCATCGCCCCTTACAAGTCACGCCAGTTCAACTATATGCAGTATTCCTGCCGGGGAGAGAAACTTTCCGTGGAGGATGATGCGGCCATCGCCCTGTTCAACGAATACTTCGGCGGCGGAATGAACGCCATCGTCTTCCAGGAAATGCGCGAATCCCGAGCCCTGGCCTACAGTGCCGGCGCCTGGCTCGGAGAGCCTTCCTGGAAGGAAGATAATTACACCTTCCGGGCGATGATCGGCTCCCAGAACGACAAACTCCAGCAGGCCGTGGAGGCATTTGACTCGATCATCGAGGAGATGCCCGTGGCGGACGCCAACCTGGAGATTGCCCGCGGCGCCATCGAGACCCGGCTCCGCACCGAACGGCACAACGGGGAGGATGTCCTTTACCAGTACATTAACGACGAAGAACTCGGTGTCACCGAGAACCGGGACAAGAAGATTTTCGAGAAGATCTCTTCGCTCACGATGGACGATCTCAAAGCCACGCACGCGAAGTGGATCAAGGGCCGCACATACGTCTATGCACTGACCGGTGATCCGGACGATATGGATATGGGTTACCTGCGGAAACTCGGCCCGGTGAAAGTCCTTTCGCTGGAGGAGATTTTCGGGTATTGATGTGTTTTTTGAACGTTTTCGCTGTTTTTTTAAGACACTGAAAGAAAAAATTTGGAAGATTCCTTCATTTGAAAAAAAAATGGAGGAATCTTTTTCTGTTTTTTGAATCCGGTCTCGCGGAGGGGGTCTAACTTTGCATAAACGAAATATTGCAAAGCTATGAAACGGTTCTTTCTCTCCGCCCTTGTCGCGGCAACGACCCTCACCGCAGTCTCCTGCGAAGATTTCCTCACCTCCTCCGGAAGCACCTCCGGAGGAACGGGCACACTC
>JAFZAI010000069.1 GCA_017557325.1 Bacteroidales bacterium | reverse complement strand
GGCGTTGTCGAACCCGTATTCAATAGTAAGAAATGATTGCAATACGGGTTACAAATATAATAATTAATGATTATCTTTGCAAACTGTATGAAGGAATCTTCCCGTCATTCCGGACTTGTTCCGGAATCTTTTCGTATATTTGCTGGTTGTATGAAAAACCTCTGCTATACTTGGGCGTTGTGCTGCGCCGCCATCGTGCTGTCCTGCGGACCGCGGGAGCACGGGGATTTCGAGACCATCGATTATGTCAAACAGATTGTCGCCGATTCGACCGCCGGTCCTTACCAGCTGATCCGGGCGCTCGATCCCGCCTCGGCGGAAGGTGAAATCGCCATTCTCGGCGAGCCGGAAGTGGCGGCCTACCTCGCGGAACAATTCCTCACCTCGGACCGCTTCAACAACATCACCGGCCGGAAGGGGAATGACCTCCTCCCGGATTTTGCGGGGGAGCGGATCGGGGTCATCCTCGACGAGGTCCACGCGCCTTATACACAGCCGAAGGACACGTTCGCTATGCGTGAAGCCGTGGTCCGTATGGCCCTCTCGACCGTGGATACCCTCAGCCGGCTCAATTCCTTCAACGCCGAGGCCGTAGCGCCGAAATGGCCCGTCAAGGTGCTGGTCCTGTCCTCGTCTATGTATAATGCATTCGGCTATGCCGACGTGGATACGCTTTTCAAGATGGCCGGTCGGCGAATCCCGATCGTGACCCCCGTCGAGTCGATGATGGCGAAGGCGTTCGAGAATCCCACCCCGATTTTCAATGTGGGCGTCTGGGCGGATGAATCAGCCCTGGATTCCGGGGCCTATAAGAAGGCCTTTGAGAAGAGATCGGCTGCGGCAAAGGGCTCACAGTGCACCCTGGCGGCATTCTGCCCTGACAAACAGGGCGATGTCGGCAACCGCTTCCTCGACTATCTCAATAAATATCTGCACGGAGGCACTTCCTTCCCTCTTTCGGTCCTGCTTCTGGACGACTACGGTGTCGACGTTGCCCTCCTGGAAGAGCAGCTCGCGGAAATCCGCCGGATGGAGAGCTCAGAAATGGTGGAATACAACAAACTCCTCGCCCCGGACTTCCGCTTTATTGATGCGACCGGAACCATCACCACGGAGGTGTATGGGATCCTACGTGGGCGCAATCTCTTTACCCACGATATCGCCTATCCCCGGCTGGATATGTTCCAGACCTTCCCGCTTGGCGAAGATTTCGTGGTGATCCAATCCCGTCGGGAAATCCTGGAACCGGAGACGCTCGACTTCATTCAGGAGAATACGACGGAGGTGAAAAAGTATTATGCAGTACAAGGAAAGCATTAGTCCGGAAGAATTGGAACAGCTACCGCTGGCGGCCTTCGGAGGAAAGATCACGGTCGTCGAGGCGGAAGGACCTGCCTTTGACAATGCCATCCGCTATCTGAAACGACAGCGGGTGATCGGTTTCGATACCGAGACGCGGCCCTCTTTCGTGGCACACGTCCATTACGGAACGGCCCTGTTGCAGCTCTCCGGGAAAGAGCGTGCCTTCCTCTTCCGGATCGGCAAACTCGGAATGCCGCGCAGGCTCTGCCGGATCCTCTCGTCGGAGAAGATCGTCAAGGTCGGGGCGGCCGTCCGGGATGATATCCGGGGCTTGCAGCGGTACAATTCATTCAAGGGTAATGCGTTCGTGGATCTGCAGCAAAAGGCGGAGGAATACGGCATCACCGACAAGGCGGTGAAGAAGCTCGCCGGCATCATCCTCGGCGTGCGGATCTCCAAGTCGCAGCAGCTTTCCAACTGGGAGGTAGAGACGCTCGGCGAGGCCCAGAAGCTCTATGCGGCGACCGATGCCTGGATCTGCCGGGAAATGTATTTGAAATTGATGCACAATGGATAAAATCTACCTGCGTCGCGGCCGCGACGAATCCGTCCGCCGCTATCATCCCTGGGTCTTCTCCGGGGCCATCGCCAGTGTCAGCGGTTCTCCCGCGGAGGGAGACATCGTGGCCGTCTTCAGCGCCGAGGGCGAACTCCTGGCCTACGGACACTGGCAGATCGGTTCCATCGCGGTCCGTATCCTGAGCTACGATGAGGATGTCCTGCAGGATGATTTCTACGAGAAGATGATCCGCCGCGCCTTCGACGTCCGCGTCGCCGCCGCCCTGGCATCTTTCCGTCATTCCGGACTTGATCCGGAATCTATCCGGACGTCCTGCTACCGTCTCGTCCACGGAGAGGGCGACGGCCTCCCCGGCCTCATCATCGACTGGTACGACGGCGTCGCCGTCCTGCAGGCGCATTCCGTCGGGATGTTCCGCGCTAAGAAGCAAATTACCGAAGCGCTCAAGGCCGTGTACGGAGATACGCTGAAGGCGGTCTATGACAAGAGTTCCGGCACGGCGCCGTTTAAAGCCGGGCTTGAATTGATCGATGGTTATCTGTTCAAAGCAGAAGGATTTAAGGATGAGCCTGCCGTGGTGTTGGAGAACGGCTGCAAGTTCCTCGTCGACTGGTCCGGCGGGCAGAAGACCGGCTTCTTCCTCGATCAGCGGGACAACCGTGCTCGTGTCGGAGCCCTCGCTGCCGGTCGCAACGTGCTCAACCTGTTCTGCTATACGGGTGGTTTTTCCATTTATGCCTTGAAGGGCGGTGCGGCTCACGTCGACTCGGTCGATAGTTCGGCCCGTGCGATGGATATGGTCGAGCGCAATGTTGCCCTCAATGGTTTCGGCCCCGACAAGCACACCGGCTTCTGCACGGATGCCATCGACTTCGTCAAGGCGGCCCCCGAGGGGAAATACGACCTGATCATCGTCGATCCACCGGCATTCGCCAAGCACCGCGGGGCCCTGCAGAACGCCCTCCGGGCCTATCGTCGCCTCAATGCGGCCGCCATCCGCGCCGTCGCCCCGGGCGGCCTCGTCTTCACCTTCAGCTGCTCCCAGGTCGTCGACAAAGAGGCCTTCTCCCTGGCCGTCTTCTCCGCCGCGGCCGAAACCGGCCGCAGCGTCCGCATCCTCGCCCGCCTGGGCCAGGGCGCCGACCACGCCATCAACATCTACCACCCTGAAGGAGAATACCTTAAAGGCCTCCTGCTCTATGTCGAATAAATGCGTAGCCTTGACGCTTTCCAGCGGTGGTCCGCGGGGATTTGCCTATATCGGCGCGATTGAAGAGCTCTTGGACCGCGGGTACAGGATCACCTCCGTTGCGGGTACTTCCGTCGGTTCGCTGGTCGGCGGGATATACGCGGCCGGAGCCCTTTCGGATTTTCGCGACTGGCTCTTTTCGCTGAATCCTTCCAGAGTGGTTTCCCT
>JAFZAI010000068.1 GCA_017557325.1 Bacteroidales bacterium | reverse complement strand
GTCGCGGTACTCGTCGGCGAGCGACGCGCATTTGTCGTAGGCGCGGTCGGTGATGAGTTTGGGATATTCCGGATTCTCTTCCGGCTTCTCCCCGATCTGGGCGATGAAAGCCTTTTTCAATTCGGCCAGGAAAGGTTCGGCTACCTCTTCCGCCACGGCAATCTGGTTGATGTTGATGCAGATCTGTCCGGCATTGCATAGCTTGAAGAAGGCAATCTTGCGGGCGGCGTCGCGAAGGTCGGCATCCTTGCGGACGACGCACCAGTTGCCGGTCTCGCCGCCGAGTTCCAGGGCCACCGGGGTCAGATTCTTGGCGGCCTCTGCCATCACGTGCTTGCCCACGGACGGCGATCCGGTGTAGAAGATCTTGTCGAAGCGCTGGGCCAGGCACATATCGGCCACGTCGTGCCCACCGTCGATCAGCGTGACGTATTCGGGCGGAAATACTTCGGCGAAGAATTTCTTCAGGGCCGCGGTGCAGGCCGCCGATTTGGAGCTCGCTTTGATGACCACTGTGTTGCCGCCGGCCATTGCCGCAGCCACGACGCCGATCGTCAGGAGAACGGGGAAGTTGAACGGACTGATCACCAGCGACACGCCGTAAGGCATCTTGTACACCTTGGTAACTGTGCTCGGGAAACACATCAGGCCACTGAAGTGCCGCTCAGGACGCGCCCAGCGGCGCAGGCCGCAGATCATTTCGTTCACTTCGGTGATGATGGGGCCGATGTCGCAGAGGAAGGCCTCGACCCGGCTCCGGCCGAGGTCTTCGGCGAGGGCGTCCTCCAATTCCGTTTCGTGGGCAAGGACGGCCGCCTTCAGTTTCTTGAGCTGCTGAATCCGCCATTTCACGGGAAGGGTGACTCCGCTGCGGAAATACTTCCGCTGCGCCGCGACGATGTTCCGGATCTCCTCTTCAGTATGATAATGGTCGTCCGGGAACGGGGTGACGGTACGAAGAATCTGCTTGATTTCGCTCTCCTTCAGTGTGACCGGTGAGGAATAATTGATGGAATCGGCGGCAATCAGAGGGATCAGTTCCCCGTGGTCGCAGCCCCTTACAGGCGAGACGAGTTTGTCCATTCCGCATACGGCCATCAAGCTGCGGATGGCATCCAGGAATGCTTCTGCGGCGTCCTCGTCGGTCGCGCCATCCTCCGCCAGGGCGCAGTAACGTGCAATCGCGGCATATTTCCCGAGGCAGGCCTCCTTCTGGAATTCCAGCACGGGCAGGAGCATCAGGGAGATGGCCTGGCCGTGGGGCAGGTGGTATTTGGCGCCGATGCTGTGGGCGAAGGCATGGACATAGCCTGCCAGCTGGGTATTGATGGCGTTGCCGCCATACATCGCCGCCTTGCACATTCCGAGGCGGGCCTCGATGTTCTCCGGCTCGCGGATGACGGTCGGCAGATGCTGCAGGATCAGTTTAATGCCTTTCAGCGAAAGCTTCATATCCTCCTCGTCCACATCCACGTCGCTGATCGCGCCTTCGACGCAGTGGCTGAGGGCGTCCATTCCACAGGCCGCCGTCACCGACTCCGGTGCGTGAAGGGTGAGTTCGCTGTCGAGCACCACGTGGGTGATGTTGAGGCCGATCAGCACGGTGGAACTCTTGATGCCGGCCTCGCCGGTCACCACGGCTCCCACCGTCACTTCGGCACCGGTCCCGGCCGTGGAAGGAACGGCGATGATGGGCAGCGTTTTACCTCTTACCGGCAGAAATTTCAGTAGCAGGGCCTTGACGGAAAGATGCGGCATTTTCACCCCGGCAGCCACCATCTTGCTGGTGTCGAGCACGGAGCCGCCGCCCAGCGCGATGATGCAGTCGGCGTGGTTTTCCAGCGCTTTCTGCCGTCCTGCTTCGATCAGGGCGATGGTGGGCTCGGAATTGATGTCATTGTAGAGGGTGCAGCCCACTCCGGCCGCTTCCAGCGAATCGAGAATGGCCTTCTCATAGCCCAATCGGCTAAGGGTCCGGTCGGTGATAAGCAGGGCCTGTTTGTAGCCGCTCTTGCGGCAGATTTCTCCGATTTCCCGTCGGGACTGATGTCCCTCTGTCACTTCCGGTTCCGGAAGGGGAATGGTGCGGATCACTTTTCCCGGCAGACGGTGGATTTGTTTCCTGAAAAAATAGGTATCCATAGTTTTAGTGCAAAAATGATATGCGAAGATACATATTTTCGAAGGTCTTGTCAAATTGATTTTGCGTTTTGTGACAAAAACGTTAATTTTGCTAAGTTATACTAAAATTGAAACCATTATGACACACGAGACAGCCGCCGCGATAGATTCGATACAGGTAACAATGAACGCCGGCGGAATGAACACCATCAACATCGTACTCGCATTCGTGATGTTCGGTGTTGCCCTCGGCATCAAGCCGCGTATCTTCGTTGACGTATTCAAACAACCCAAGTCCGTGATCCTCGGTATGTGCTGTCAGCTGATTCTGCTGCCGGCCTTCACCTGCGGGCTTGCCATCCTGATGAAGGGATGGATTTCCCCGATGATGGGCCTCGGAATGATTCTGGTGGCCGCCTGCCCGGGCGGGAACATTTCCAACTTTATGTCCTCCCTCGGCAAGGCCAACATCGAGCTCTCGGTATCCCTGACGGCCATTTCGACGGCCCTCGCCGTCATTATGACGCCGTTCAACTTCTGGCTCTGGGGCTCCCTGTACCTGCATACTGCCCAGGTTGCCAGCGAGGTACCCCGGCTTGTCATTCCCCTCTGGGACGTGTTCAAGACCATCTTCATCCTCCTCGGCATTCCGCTCGCGGCCGGCATCCTCACCTCCCAGTACCTTCCCAAGGTGGCGAATTTCCTCAAGAAGCCCCTCCAGTGGATTTCCATCGTCTTCTTCCTGGTGATGGTCGTCCTCGCCTTTATGGGCAATATGGAGGCCTTCCTCAAGTGCATCAAATACATCTTCGTCGTGGTGCTGATCCACAACTTGATGGCGCTCTCGATCGGATTCGGCGTCGGATCGGCTTTCAAAGTGCCTTTCCGCGACCGCAGGACACTCACCATCGAGACCGGCATCCAGAATTCCGGCCTCGGCCTGGTGCTGCTGCTTGGTACCAGTATCTTCGCGGGCTTCCCGCCTCACGGCGGAATGCTCGTCATCACGGCCTGGTGGGGCGTCTGGCACATCATCTCCGGCCTGACGATCGCTACCATCTTCAATTTCACCCGGCGCAAAGAAACTGCTGCCTAAGCCGTTTCAGGGATGGCGCAGAAAAAAATCTGGGAGAAAGACGGCCTGTACCGCTTCCTGCGGCCGTATGTTGACCTTTGCACCCGGCTGAGTTACCGCCGGTTCAAGGTCTCCGGCACGCTGCCTTCCGACGGGGCGGTATTCATCGCTCCCAACCACACTGGGACCTTGATGGACGCCCTCGTCGTGCTCGCCACCCGGCGGCCCGGAACGGCATTCGGTGCCCGGGCCGATATCTTCCGCAAGGAGCGTACGGCCCGCGTCCTGCACTGGCTCAAGATCGTGCCGATGGTCCGCGCCCGGGACGGCCTCCGCGAAGTGCAGCGCAACCGCGAGACGATGGAGGTTGTGGACGACATCCTTGCCCACGGAATGCCGTTCTGCATGTTCCCGGAGGGTCGGCACAACCCGATGCATTCGTTGCTGCCGCTCCAGAAAGGCATCGCCCGGATGGCCTTTGCCTCGGCCGAAGTCCGGCAGACATACATCGTCCCGACGGGCATCGAATACGATGATTTCTTCCATTACCGCGCCAACTGTAAGTTTCGGTATGGGGATCCTATCGACGTGAATGCATTCCTTCAGGAACACGCCGATCTTTTGGAAGCTGATCGCTACAAATTGCTGCTGGATGAGCTTGCGACCCGGATCAAAGGGTTGATTCTGTATATCCCCAACGATGAAAATTACGAGGCTGAGCTATTGAAGGTCCGTCCGCCGCGCAAACGCTGGTGGAAGTGGCCCCTCGCTATCCTTACCGCCCCGTTTTTCGCCGCCGCGGCCGTCCTCGCCTTCCCTCTCTGGTTAACGGCGGAGTACCTCAGCTTCTACAAAATCAAGGATCCGGCCTTCCGCAACACGGCCCGCTTTGGCGTCCGCACAGCGATGACTCCCGTTTTCCTGCTGATCTGGGCCATCCCGGCCTTCCTCCTCCTGCATCCCTTGATCGCTGCGGCCATCCTGGTCTACTACCTGTTCTCTTATTCGATTTTCTACGACTGGCTCAATCTGGTCCGCCCGCAAACGTTATAAAGAATGAATCAGCAACGACTGCTGTCGATAGACACCCTGCGGGGCTTCGATATGATGTTCATTATGGGCTTTGCAGCCCTGTTGAAGGCTACTTGCGAGCTGTTCCCCGGAGGGGGAGACTGCTGGCTGTTTACCCAGATGACGCACGTAGACTGGAACGGGTTCCGGCATCACGACTCCATCTTCCCGTTGTTTCTGTTCATTTCCGGAATGACCTTTCCGTTTTCAATGTCGGCCCGGCTGGAGCGGGGTGCCTCCAGAAAGCGGATTTTCTGGCACACCGTTCTCCGGGGAGTCATCCTGTGCCTGTTCGGCTTGCTTTTCAACAAGATTCAAGACTTTAAGCCCGACTTCCGCATCCCGAGCGTCCTCGCACGGATCGGTCTTGCGTGGATGTTCGCCGCGTGGATTTATATGGCCTGTGGCTGGAAGTGGCGCGCGGTAATCGCCTCCGCCATTCTCATCGGCTATAACCTGCTGCTCCTGATTCCGGCTCCGGATGCGGCGGGGGCAGGGAGCCTGACCTTTGAAGGGAATATCGTCGGCTATGTCGACCGGATCATCATGCCCAATCACCTCTACCGACACGAAATCTTCGACCCGGAAGGGCTTCTGAGTACGCTCCCGGCCATCGTGACTGCGATGCTCGGCCAGTTTACGGGCGAATTCGTGAAGAATTCCGGCAAAAGCCGCAAGACGCTCTGGTTGCTGGGCGGCGCCGCTGTCCTGCTCTGCGCGGGCCTTGTCTGGAATCTGTGGTTCCCCATCAACAAGAAACTCTGGACCAGTAGCTTCGTACTGGTCGCCGGCGCCTATTCCGTGGCGATGTTCGCCTTATTCTATTGGCTGATCGACGTGAAGGGCTGGAAGAAATGGACGACTTTCTTCACGGTGATCGGGATGAATTCCATCACCATCTATATGCTCCAGCGCATCGTGTCCTTCAAGGACGTCACCGCCTTCTTCTTCAGCGGCACGGCCGGCCTGATGCCACCCCTCTGGGGCAAGTGGATCCTCGCCCTCGCCTATTTCGCCATCAGCTGGCTCGTCCTCTGGTTTTTCTACCGGAAGAAAATTTTCCTGAAGGTTTAATACGTCAGCAGCCGGACATTTTCCAGGGTCAGCTGGTCAGGATCGTCGATCTCAGAGGTGGCCTCCGAGCAGAAAAGGATGCTGTCGCTGATGCGGATGCCGTGGATCATCGAGGCGGGGCCTTTGGCCTTGATGCCGATGCGCGCGTCGCGGCAGGTGACCCGGGTGATGGAGATGTCGGTGAATTCCGGGAGGAACTGCTCCGTTACCTCTGATTTGCCCTCGGTGCCGACGGGGACGTCCACGTAGGTAGTCTCAAAGACGATGGCCTGGTCGCGGATGTCGCTCATCACGATATCCTCGATGAAGATGCGCTCCGTCTTGCCGCCGCGGCCGGGCGCGCTCTTAAAGCGAAGGCCGGTGTCGGTGCCCGAGAAGGTATTTCTCCGGACGACGACGTTTTGGATGCCGGCGCTGAATTCCGATCCGATCACGAATCCGCCGTGGGCGTGGAAGACGGTATTGTCCACGATCAGGACGTCCTTGACGGGACCCTGGGGAAGCGCATTCGCGCCGCCTCCCGCCTTGAGGCAGATGCCGTCATCGCCGACATCCACCGTGCAGCCTGCCACCAGCACCCGCTGGCTGAACATCAGGTCGATGCCGTCGCCGTTTTGGGCGTTCCAGGGGCAGCGGACGGTGACGCCCAGAAGCGCGACATCCTTGCACCGGGTGGGGACGATGTGGAATTTGGGAGAATTCTGCACCGTGACGCCCTCGATGAGCACCCGCTCGCAGTCGGTAAAACGGATGAGGTGCGTACGCATTTTCTCCTGTGCGCGCATATCACTTGCGATATTGTCAATGTGCTTGAGATTGAAGGGATACCAGAGCTTGCCGCCGTCTGCCTCGGTGCCGCCGAGCCGCTTGTAATCCTTCCATTCCACACTGCTCACCTTATCCTTCTTGACCGCCCGCCACCACTCGCCGTTGCCGTCGATGATGCCCTCGCCGGTGATGCTGATATCCGTCCGTTTGCTGGCGGAAATGCCCGGCTTGCACTTGCCTTCCTCGCTGAGGAATTCCTTCCTGTCGGGAGTGAAGAGAATGATTGCACCCCGCTCCACGTGCAGGTCGATCCTGCTCTTGAGCGAGATGGGGCCCGTGAGCCAGATGCCTGCGGGGACGTTGAGGTGTCCGCCGCCCTGCTTGTCGAGCTTGGCAATGGCCTTTTTGAAGGCCTCCGTGTTGAGGGTTACACCGTCGCCTACGCCGCCGAAATCGGTCACGGAGACCGTCAGGGCCGGGATTACCGGCGCGGCTGGCTGCTCCAGGGTGATGGGCAGATCCTTATAGTACGCGGAATAATCCCCGCCCTGGGCGGAGAAGGCAACCAGAGCCGCCAATGCGATGAGAATCGATTTTTTCATACTAGAAATAGGCAATCGGCAGGACGTATGCACGATCGGATGGTTTGTTGAGGTATTTGATACCGCCCTGTGCCCCCGAGATGACAAAACCGACGGCTTTGGAGTATGTATCATTCATTGCCTGCTGAGAGGTCCAGTAACTGTAGTTATAATTGGGGATGGAGGCATCCACTCCGTGGAAAATATAAAGCGAAGTCCGGAGAATATTGATTTTCGAGCTGAAGGAATAGGTCTTGGTGGCATCGATACCAGGATATTGGTCGTAGAATACCATAAACAAATCCTTTGCAGTCGGGAAAAGCCAGGGAGATAACGGGGACGTAGTCGGATTATAGGGTGCTTTGTCGGAGAAAGGATCATCCTTCGGATTCTTCAAGTTTCCGGTAATCATACATCCATAGAAGTCGCTCTCCCAGCTGAAGCTACTGGTCGTGAGGTCGGGCTTTTCGGCCAGACTGGGGGCGAGGAGCTCATTTTCCACGAAGAAATTGGCTGGCTTTACATCGTGGGAAGTGCCGCAATACCGGTTACGATACACAAGGGCGCAGGTATTGGTGAAGGCTGTCATCCTGGAATAGTCCATATAGATGTAGCTGAGATAATGGTCTTTGAACCATTTCGGCCAGGCGTCGGAGGAGACCAGATTGTCCCATTCGTCCGAAAAGACTTCCCCGTTGGGCTTTGTCTTCCGGTAGAGATGTGTCGTAAAAGTCGGAATGGCGATTCCGTGTAGGACGGTACCGTCTGCGGCGACGAGACCGCCATAGCAATAATCATTTCTGTAAACCTGATCTTGCTGGAGATGGTCTTTTCCTATCCACGCAATGATGGAAGGGTAATCCGCGCAGTAATAGTAAGGATAATAACCTTCGTCGGTAGATCCATTTTCATAATAAGGCCGTTTGAATTCACGGATGCCGTTGCCGCGGTTGCCTCCGTCGATGAAAGCAGGACCTGTAGACCCGCCGCCAAGAAAATCTCCCGGTTTCGGCACATATGGATCCAGCTCGGAGAGGGTGAAACTGAAAGTCTGCCTGTATCCGCCTTCCTGATCGGGGCCTTTAAGGCCGATGGTCACAGTGCTGATTACTTCGCTTGTCGACGAGGAAACCGTGGCCTTGGCAGGTGCTTTCGCCGTGAGGGTAATACACGCTTTATCGTCAATGACCGTCCTTTCGCTGAGCGAGAACTCGACCTGTCCGGTGTGATCGACAATCTCGAGCGCTTCCGTCAGAGGATATAGAGATAAACAGCCTTTCGAGTTACTGACATTATACGTGTCCATCCAGATATAGAAAATAAAACGCTGCGTCGCACCCTTTCCGATGTATTTTGAGTGCCTCGGATGGGAAGGACGGGGATGGATGAAGCCATAGTCGCTGGCTGTGGAAGATAGATACAGGTTCTTGGCATAATATCCGGAAGTGGAGGAATCCCCGGAACTGGCCACAACGACATTCCTTCTTGTCGATTGAACGTTCTTGTTTTTCTTGGAGCGGACATAGAACTGGACCGGGATTAATCCGTTGAACTGGCCGTAGTTGGCAATGGGTATGAGCGTTGCGGTGGCGACGCCATTCACGGTAGGACTGATATCCGTAATGTAGTAGGACGGGGCCTGCCCGGTCTGGACGAATTCCAGCTGGTCATCGGCATTCGCGGGCTCCGCCTTTGCAGTGACAGTTATGGTACCGCCGGGCCTAAGATATATCTTCTGATCGTGCGACGGATGGGAGGTGATGCGGATCGCGGTAAAAGCGTCCGCAGTGGCCTGGAATACCGAAATATCTTTGCTCGCAACCTTGTTACCGTCTTTCGACGTAACCGAAATGAGCGCCTCGCCTACAGAAACGGCCGTCACGAGGCCCTTGTCATCGACTGTCGCCACCTCTTTGTCGGAACTCGTCCAGGTAATGGTTTTGTCCTCCGCATCTTCGGGGAGAACGGTACAGGTAAGCTGTGCCGTTTTCCCGGGCTCAAGGGCGATGGCTTCCTCGGGCCCGATCGTTACCTCACTGACGTGAACCGTGTTGTCGACGGGCTCTTGGCCCGGCTCCACCACGGGCTCCTCCGGATCGGTCTGCTCCGTCGGATCGTTCCCTTCGGGCTCCACCGGCGGCACTTTCTTGCAATAGGTCAGGGAGAATAACAGTAAGACCAGAAATAAAATCTTTTTCACTTTGAAATTTTTCTAAAATGCTGCAATCAGTTCTGCGTTGCTATAGGAGTCGGCGCCGTAGCAGGTTTTGAGGTAGGCGAGGCCGCCGAGGTATTCTTCCTCCGTGAAGGAATTCAGGCACTCCTTCGCCGCGACGACGTCATAGCCGAGGCAGTAAGCGTCGGCCGAGGTGTGGCGGACGCACATGTGGGCGTGGAGGCCGGTCACGACGACGGTCTGGACGCCGAGTTCCTTGAGGAGAATATCGAGGTCGGTCTGGAAGAATCCGCTGTAACGGCGCTTCGGGACGACATAGTCTTTCTCGCAGAGTTCCAGCTCGGGGATTACTTCGGCGCCGGGCGTGCCGACGAGGGCATGGTCG
>JAFZAI010000067.1 GCA_017557325.1 Bacteroidales bacterium | reverse complement strand
CACGATGGCGCCGCCGACGCTGGAGCCGTGGCCGTCGATGTATTTGGTCGTGGAATGCGTGACGATGTCCGCACCCCACTCGAAGGGACGGCACTTGACCGGGGTCGGGAAAGTGTTGTCGAGGATGAGGGGCACGCCGTGCCGGTGGGCGAAGGCGGCGACGCGTTCGATGTCGAGGACCTTGACGCCCGGATTGGAGATCGTCTCACCGAAGACCAGCTTGGTGTTGGGCTTGAAGGCCTTCTCAATCTCCTCGTCGGAGGCTTCCTGGTCGACGAACGTGACGTCGATGCCCATCTTCCGGAAGGTGGCGTTGAACAGGTTGAAGGTGCCGCCGTAGATGCTGGCCATGCTGATCATGTGGTCCCCCGCCTCGCAGATGTTGAAGCAGGCGAAGAAATTGGCCGCCTGGCCGGAAGAGGTCAGCATCGCTGCGACACCGCCCTCCAGGGCGCACAGACGCGCCGCGACATGGTCGTTGGTCGGATTCTGGAGCCGGGTATAGAAATAGCCGGAGGCTTCGAGGTCGAAGAGTTTCCCCATCTCATCGCTGGACGCATATTTAAAGGTAGTGCTCTGGATGATGGGGATCTGGCGGGGCTCGCCGTTGCCGGGCTCATAGCCGGCCTGCACGCAAAGGGTGCCGATTTTCTTTTTCATATTCTTTCGCATCACATCGAATTGTACAAATATCGGCAATTGTTTGGGAAATGGCAAGGGGGCCGGGGCGGTCGCGGGAGAGGAATAAGCCCGGGCGCTCCCAAATAGCGGAGCGAAAGGCGATTTGGGAGCAAAAACGGCTCGGGCGCTCCCAAACGGGCGCTTCGCTGGGCAGGCGGGAGAGGAAAAAGCCCGAGTGCTCCCAAATATCCTCGCCAATCACCGGCCGAAAAGGGCGGCGACAAGCGACGGCTCCAGTTTCAGCAAGCGGACAATCTGCTTCTCCCCCGCGTTGTATTCGTAACGCAACCACTTGGCTGCCTCCATCTTTGCCTCTGCCGGTAAAAGAGTCGGAGAAGCACAGTCAGATCGCTCCTTGCACCAGGAATAGGTAATGGCATACAATTCCTCGTCAGTATAAAAAACCCACTCCCCCAACTCCCGGGAAATCATTTTGTGCGACTCGACGTCACGGGCGATCTTGTAGAAATAGTGATGGGCATCTCGGAAACAGCCCTCCGCCTCCTCGATGGCACAAAAACAAAGGGGAGAAGCATAACCATCCACCATCATCAAATTTGAAAGATGATCTGCGATGTGGCTGTGACAAACCATGCGCCGTTCCCGGAAAGAACAAGGGATTGCCTGCTCTAGGAAACGTCGCCGGACATCGGGGTTGAAAAAGAATCGGTTTGCGCCCCAGGGATAGCTGAACGGCGTATGATCCGGCTGGACAAGATAGCCATTCCGGTTATCATACGCGACGGCCGTCCGAAAGTATTCCAGATCTTTTACCGGCTTCGTCTGTCCATCCCACCCCACAAGTAGCAGGACACCGTATCTATTGAGCAAATGCTTGGAAAGGAGTTTCCGGAACAAGGCGAACAATCTCTTCCCGGCATCCTCGTCTCCAACAAAGATGATATGGACGTGGTTGCTCATCAACTCGAAAGTAATGATTTTGACACCGGAGAAAAGCAACGCGCTAACCGCCAATAGCGTCATCCCAGCTTTGAAGTCTTGTTCATCACGGAAAATGATCGGATAATCTTCGGGAGTTGACAGATGCCAGCAGGAGCCTAATCGCTCGAACCTCCATTGACAGAGGTTTTCTTTCTCCCAGAACGAGCGTGCGTTCGAATTCTGTTTCACAGTTCCATAGTTTAAGTCCCAACTAAGTTACGCATTTCCCTTCATCTTCGGGAATTTGGGAGCAAAAAAAGTGGATCTGCTCCGGAATGGAGGGAAAGGGTGCCGGATGGGAGCGGAAGGAGGAAATCCGCTCCCGGGACGATGATAAACGCAGGAAAAGAGCTATATTTGCAGGCAGATATACAAGAGGAAGAAAGAGGCGGAGACAAGAGGAAAAGACTATGGCCGAGAAGAACGATATCCGCTGGTTTGCGGCGATGACACGGAACGCGCAGTGGCAGAAGACGGGGCGCGTGCTGGACGGGATGGGGGTCGGATACTACATTCCGGCCAGCTACCGGACGCTGCTGTTCCTGCATACGGACAAGCCCACGGCCCTGTCGCTGGTCAATGCCGGCAAGATCCACGCCCGTTTCCTGATCGACCACGGCACCCGCACGCTGCTGGAGGTGCCGGACAAGCAGATGGAGGACTTCATGCGCGTGCTCGAAGAGCCGGAGGCGACCTGCTCCGACGTCCGGTTTGAGAAGGGCGACAAGGTGCGGGTCATCCGCGGTTCCCTGAGGGGTGTGGAAGGCGAAATCGTCGAGTCTCCGGAGGGTTCGTTCCTGGTCGTGCGGGTCAGTTCGCTGCTCCTGGCGAAAGTCAAGATTCCGAGGGGCGATGTGGCGCCGATGGACTGATTCGGGCCGAAATAGGCTTACTTTCAATCTGAAACTT
Source organism: Bacteroidales bacterium (assembly GCA_017557325.1). Classification (GTDB taxonomy): domain Bacteria; phylum Bacteroidota; class Bacteroidia; order Bacteroidales; family UBA932; genus Cryptobacteroides. The sequence goes on along the minus strand of JAFZAI010000067.1, from coordinate 3,172 downwards.
ACAAAAAATGCCATTTTGTGCGGAAGAAATGGCGTTTTTTTGTCAAAAAATTTGCGTGATCCAATTTTTCTTGGTACTTTTGTCCGTAATATGCAGTGAAATTGTTTATTTAATCTTATACCGAAATGAAAAAACTGTTTCTTTTGATTGCGTCAGCGCTTGTGCTGGTCCCCGCAACTTCCTTCGCCCAGGAGATCACCCGGACCGAGGATGAGAACACCGTCACCTTCGTTGAGGAGACCCAGACTCCTGACGGTAAAGTCGTCACCACGACTATCTACCAGAAGAATTCCGTCTTCACCAACGGTTTCTGGCACAACTGGACCCTTGGCGTCGGCCTGGGCACCCAGCTCTATTATGGCGACAACGACTGGAAGGTCGCCAAGAAGACCGAAATGCTCGTCTTCCCGGCCATCGACCTTTATCTGACCAAGTGGGCTTCCCCGAGCTTCGGTGTCGGCCTCGGCGCGAACTGGGCTCCGTTCAAGGGTTTGTATCAGTCCAATCCTCTGATCCAGAACAAGCCCCGGAATATCAATGCGAATTTCCGTCCGGACAAGATTACGCTTTATAATGGTGCCGACAGCCAGTATGCTTCCCAGCAGCTTGCTTACCAGGAGGGCAGTTATCTGAATCTCTTCGCCCTGGCCCACGCCGACATCGGCAACATCTTCTTCGGCTATAAGCCCGACCGTGTCTTTGACATCGACGCCTATGCGGGCGGCGGTGTGATCTACGGTTTCAGCCCCTCCGGCAACATCCCCGGCGCGTCCTTCAACTGCGGCCTCAACAACATGATCCGCCTGGCTGACCGTCTCCATCTCCTGATCAGCGTCCGCGGCGCCCTTGTTTCCGACGACTTCGACGGTGAGTGCTACATGGATGAGCCTTCCAAGAACCACTGGCTTGCCAACCACAAACTGGACGGCATCCTCGGTGTCACCGGCGGCCTGACCTGGAAGATCGGCAAGGAGGCCAGCAAGTGGAACCTCGCCAGCCGTTCCAGCACCATCTACTACAACGACGTGATCCGCGCCGAGAAGGAAAGACTCCAGAAGGCCCTTGCCGAAGCGCAGGCCAATCCGAAGGAAGTCTATGTCGAGAAGATCGTCAAGGACATCCCCGAGGTCTGGTGGCACATCAACTTCATCGTGGACCGCTGGGATCTGCTGACCCGCGAGCTCGTCAACCTGCAGGCTGTCTCCGACCTGATGAAGAGCACGCCTCACACCAAGTACCTCCTCTGCGGTTACGCCGACAAGCAGACTGCTACTCCTGAGCACAACCTGATGCTGTCCAAGAACCGTGTCGAGTCCGTCTACAACGCCCTCGTCAACCAGTTCGGCGTCAATCCCGACCAGCTCGTCACCGACTACAAGGGCGGTGTGGACTACATGTTCTACAACGAGAAGGAGCTCAGCCGCTGCTGTATGATCACCTCCATCAAAGAAGAGGAATAAGGACGTAACACTGTGAAAGAACTTCTATTACAGAAGATTCAGGATAAATCCATCATAGCCGGGGTCGTTGGCCTCGGCTATGTTGGACTTCCCCTGGCCGTTGAGAAGGCCAAGGCCGGTTTCCGGACCATCGGATTCGATGTCCAGAAGGAAAAGGTGGACCTGGTCAACGCCGGCAAGAATTATATCGGAGACGTCGTGGACGCCGACCTGGCCGCCCTCGTGGCACAAGGCAGGCTGTCCGCCACGACGGACTTCCGCTTCATCGAGGATGTGGACTTCGTGGCGATCTGCGTCCCCACGCCCCTCGACGCCCACCAGCAGCCGGACATCAGCTATGTGGAGTCTTCGGCACGCGCCATCGCGGAGCACCTGCACCGCGGCATGATGGTCGTGCTTGAGTCCACGACCTATCCCGGCACCACCGAAGAGCTGATCAAGCCCATCCTGGAAAGTTCCGGGCTTAAGTGCGGGGAAGATTTCTACCTGGGATTCTCGCCCGAGCGCGTGGATCCGGGCAACCTGATCTACAAGACCAAGAATACTCCCAAGGTTGTCGGCGGCCTGGGAGCGGATGCCTCCGAAGTCATTTCGGCGATGTACGAGGCCGTGCTCCAGGGCAGCGTATTCCGCGCCTCCTCCCCCGCCGTGGCGGAGATGACCAAGATCCTGGAGAACACCTACCGTAATATCAATATCGGTCTTATCAACGAGCTGGCGATCCTTTGCCACCGGATGAACATCAACCTGTGGGAAGTGATCGAAGCCGCCAAGACCAAGCCTTTCGGTTTCACGCCCTTCTATCCCGGTCCGGGCCTCGGCGGGCACTGCATCCCGCTCGACCCCTATTACCTGAGCTGGAAGGCTCGCGAATACGGCTTCCACACCTCGATGATCGAGTCCTCGATGATGATCAACGACCGCATGCCGGAATACTGCGTCGAGCGCATCGCCGACATGCTCAACCACCGTTTCGCCAAGGCGCTGAAAGGAGCCAAAGTCCTGGTGCTGGGCGTCGCCTACAAGCAGGACATCGACGACTACCGCGAGTCTCCCGCCATCCGGGTCATCGAAGAGTTGAAGAAAGAGGGAGCGGATGTACATTTCTACGATCCCTACGTCCCCCGCTACCGTTTCAAGGGAGCCTGGACGGAGGGGGAGCCACAGCTGACCGCAGATCTGGTCGAAGGCGCGGATATCGTCGTCATCACGACCTCCCACACCAACGTCGATTACGCTTTCGTGCAGCAGCACGCCAAAGCCATCTTTGACACGAAGAACGTCACCAAGGGCCTCAAGGTCCGTGACAATATAGAAGTATTGTAAATGCAGGACTGGTTCGTGCATGAGAGCAGCTACGTGGATGCCGGAGCATCTATCGGAGCCGGGACGAAGATATGGCATTTCTGCCATGTCCAGGCCGGCGCCGTGATCGGCAGCAACTGTTCCCTCGGCCAGAACGTCAATGTCGGCCCCGGAGTCCGTATAGGCAACGGGGTCCGGATCCAGAACAACGTATCCATCTACGAAGGCGTGGACCTGGAAGACAATGTCTTCTGTGGACCGTCCTGTGTGTTTACCAACGTGAATACACCCCGTGCGCATTTTCCGGCGCACGGAGTTTTTTCGCGTACGCGCGTGCGCGAAGGCGCGTCGCTCGGCGCGAACTGCACGGTCGTCTGCGGCCATACCGTCGGTCGCAGCGCCCTGAT
>JAFZAI010000066.1 GCA_017557325.1 Bacteroidales bacterium | reverse complement strand
CCGCTGGGTCTACGGCGGCGGCAAGCGCCTCCCCGGTCTCGTCCGCCGTCGCAAGATGGAAGCCGACCTGTACTTCTCGGGGTAGGGGTATCCCGGGAATCTTCTCAAAATTGTCTATATTTGTATCCAAGATTGGCTACGGCCACTCTTATTTATTGAACCGCGGCGTCTCGAAGTGATTTTGAGGCGCCGTTTTCCGTTCAATCATTTTCGTCCCAACTCATCCGTTTTCAAAATTATTGGGACATTTGTGGGACAAGAATCCTATATGCAAAAATCCAACCTACTGAATATCAATAGGTTGGATTTCCAATCAGTGCCCCGGGCGGGAATCGAACCCGCACGGCCGTTTCGGGCCAAGGGATTTTCTTACCACTATGGCTTTCGCCACCGCGCATCGCAAAAGCGACATGTTTTGTGGTCTGGACTATTCCTTCACCGTGGAGCCGGGCTCTTTAGGTGTGCCGTGTCTAGTCTCTGCACCTTCTCCGTTGCCGGAGCTTGGCTCAAGATTGCCTTCAGCGCTTCCTGTTAAGGTTTCCTTGAATTTACGGCATTCTACATCTCTCCTTTCAGAGAGTGCACTCAATTGTGCTCTTCCTCGATAATTATTTGTAAGTGCATGACAATTCGGACAGAGCAGTTGAAGGTTTTGCAATCTGTTGTCGAAATTCTTACCATTGATATGATGAATTTCCAACGGAATAGGTCTGCCTTGCCATTCTGTTAACCCACACACCTCGCAATTGTTAATACCTGTAACCTTCTTATAACGTTCTCTCAGTCTCCACGAGCAACGATAATTGGACTCTTCAACGAAGATTTCACTATCCTCTATTGCCCTTTGGGGCTTAAACTTAAGCCCGATATTCCACCCTTGTCCAGTAAAGTGAGAGGTGTCTAAAGCATACTCTTTAATAAGACGATGAATAGTTTTATAATTACCGCCAATGGGACGTAACTTCAGTTGTCTGAGAACTCCGGCGATAGAGTTGTTCTCTGCTACTGCTTGGATAACATCATCCTTTGTATATTGACTTTTCATGGCAGAGGCAAAGATAAGATTAACTTTTATCTCTTACAAATAATTATTTCAAAGAACGATCTAAGTCCCTCGTGTCTACCATTCCACCACCAAGGCGTTTCCCGCAAGGGAGCGGGACTGCAAAGATAACAAAATATTTTCCATTCGGGAAAATTCTTCGTATATTTAACCCAACATTTAAACCCTCATCATTATGGCATCTCTCAAAGAAATGATTTCTGCCCAGGTTTCTTCCCTCGGCGGCAATGCGAACATTCCCGCCGGGCTGAAGGACAAAGTTCTCGGCGGCCTTTCCGATTCCGTTCTCGGATCGCTCACGCAGACCGTTACCAAGCCCGGCGGCGTCGAGCAGATCAAGGATCTGGTGACCGGTAAAGTCAAAGCCGCAGATTCACCCGTGACCGCTCTGGCCGGCAACATCTTCGACAACGACATTCTCAAGAATCTCAACCTGGGCGCGGCCGGTGACAAACTCAAAGGACTCGTTCCGCTGGCAATGGGCAAACTCGGCGGTATCATCAAGGATCAGGACGGCGACGGCGACATCGATCTCGACGACCTCATTCTGATGCTTAAGGGTGGTGACGGCGTCCTCGGTATGGCCAAGGGCATCCTCGGCTCCCTTTTCGGCAAGAAATAACGCCTAATAATACTTCTTCTCTTCGCGGTAAAGCGCGATGAAAATGAAAATGAGCACGGTGAACGCCCACAGGGACGATCCACCGTAGCTCAGCAGTGGCAGCGGGATGCCGATGACCGGCATCAGGCCCACTGTCATTCCGACATTAATAAACAGATGCATAAAGATGCACGCCGCCACGCAGTAGCCGTAGGCGGCCGTGAAAGGGTCGCGGCAACGCTCGGAATCCACAATCAGGCGGAAGATCATCAGGACATAGAGGAGGATGACGATGGCGCACCCGATGAAGCCCCATTCCTCGCCGACGGTGCAGAAGATGAAGTCCGTCGACTGTTCCGGGACGAAGCCGTAGGAGGTCTGCGTGCCGTTGAGGTAGCCCTTGCCGGTGAATCCGCCCGAGCCGATGGCGATCATACTCTGGTTGACGTTGTAGCCGACGCCTGTCGGGTCGTCCTTCATCCCGAGCAGGACCTCGATGCGTTTGTGCTGGTGGTCCGGCAGGTGGTTGAAGATGAAGGGGGTAGTCAGCACGAGAAGGAGGCCGATGAGGTAGGCGGCGATGGAGAGATAGCCGGCCGCATCCCGTTTGCGGAATGCCTTGACGGCAAAATAGGGCAGTGCCGCCGCGCTCATCGCGAGCAGCAGGTACAGCGGCTTGAAGGCCTTCAGGAATCCGAAGGCGACGTGCGGCTCTTTCCCGGGCAGGGTAACGGTGTAGGTGCTGTTGATCTCATCCTGCGCCGTCGTGATGGCATCGCTGATCAGCGAATGCACCCAGGGCAGCAATGACAGCACCAGGATGGACCCGGAGAGAATCCAGAACCATTTCCAGAAATGCTTCTCGCTGAGTGCATTGATGAAGGAAATGATGGCGATCATAATCAGGATGGCTGCGTAGGGGGATGCCGTCAGCGTAACGATAAACAGGAGAATGACCATCCCCACCAGGCCGATGATCCAGCCCGAGAGGCCGAACCGGTACAGCACGAAGATAAATCCGATGTAGACAAGCGTCGAGCCGGTCTCCTTCTCGCCCAGGATGGCGAGCATCGGGAGGCCGATGATCAGGGCGGCCATCCCCAGGTTCTTGGGCGTCATCAGTTTCAGATTGGGTTGAGCCAGGAATGACGACAGCAGCAGGGCGGTGGAAATTTTCGAAATCTCCGCCGGCTGGAAACTCACCGGCCCGAACTGGAACCACGAATGGGAGCCCTTCACCTCGCTTCCGAGGAAGATGACGGCGACCAGTAGCACCACGACCACGCCGTAGATGGGCAGAGAGGCCCGTTGCCACAGGCTGGGCCGGATGACGAAGAGGATCAGGGCGGCGAGCCCGATGGCGGAAGCGATCCAGACGATTTGCTTTCCGGCGCGGAATTCCCAGTCAAAAATCGACGAGGGACCGGCCGACTGGGTCGAGGCGTAAATGTTGATCCAGCCGAAAAAGACCAGCAGCAGGTAATATAGCACCAGCCTCCAGTCGATAGACTGCCGAAGTCCCCTTTCATGAACGTTCCCCTGCATCTACCGCCTCCTCACTTTATAAAGCAGGTTGCCACCCCGCATTCGGGCTTCCAGATCCTTCCTTTCGCCGGGAGCGATCTCTCCGTTGAGGTATTTCTCCACCATCAGGGACGCGATAGGGGCTGCCCAGGCCGCCCCGAATCCGCCGTTCTCCACATAGGCGGCTACGGCAATCTTCGGGTTATCCATCGGTGCGAAGCACATAAAGACCGAGTTGTCGTCGCCGCGAGGATTCTGCGCGGTTCCGGTCTTGCCGCAGATATTCAGCCCCGGCACGTGGGCGACCGAGGCCGTTCCACCGGAACCGGCGCCGCTGTTGACGGCCCGCCACATTCCCCGGATTACCTTCTTGAACTGCGTCGTGTCGACCATCGTGTACTGCCGCTCGTGGTATTTGGGGTCGATCGTGATTCCTTCGGAGTCCCGGATTACATGCGGAATGTAATAGTAGCCCCGGTTGGCGACCGTGGCGCAGAAATTGGCCAGATGCAGGGGCGTGACACCGATTTCACCCTGGCCGATCGACAGGGAGATTACGGTGAGGGCATTCCAGCGTCCCTTGTACATCTTGTCGTACCGCTTGGCCGTGGGAATGGTGCCGCCGAGCTCGGCGGGGAAATCGCTCCCGAGCTTACGGCCGAAGCCGAAACTCTCCACGTAGTCGTGCCAGGCGGTGAACGCCTCTTCCAGCGAAGCGTATTTCTTATTCTCCAGGATGTTTTTCAAGACGTAGCAGTAGTAGGCGTTGCACGACATCATAATCGACTCCTCCATATTGAGGGGGGATTTGTGGACGTGGCAGCCCAGTACCTGATTGCCGTAATGGTATCCCTTGTAGCAGGAATAGGAGTATTCGGGACGCAGGACCCCTTCCTGCAGGCCGATCAGGCCGTTAACGACCTTGAAGCAGGATCCGGGAGGGTAAGATGCCTGTACCGCCCGGTTGAACATCGGCTTGTAGGGATTGGAGGAAATGCTCTCCCAATGCTTCCCGATATCGGACAGGACGTTAACGTCGATACCCGGCGAAGACACCATCGCGAGGATCTCCCCGGTGGACGGCTCGATGGCGACGAGGGCGCCGACCTTGTTGCGCATCAGGATCTGGCCATAGCGCTGGAGTTCGGCGTCGATGGTGGTCACAATGTCCTTCCCCGGGACGGCCTCCTTGTCCAGTTCCCCGTCTTTATAGCGCCCCTCGATTTTGCCCCGGGAGTTCTTGATGTAAATGTTGTAGCCCTTCTCCCCACGGAGATCCTTCTCGCGGGCGGATTCGATGCCGGTCCGGCCGGCATAGTCGCCGGGCTTGTATTCCCCTTCGTTTTTCCGGATGTAATCCGCGTCCACCTCGGAGACGTAGCCGAGCAGGTTGCCGCCGGCGTTGATGGGGTATTCCCGGACGCTGCGGGCCTGTCCCCGGAAGCCGGGGAATTTGTAGATCTTCTCGTTGAAGCGGTAGTAGGTCTCGACCGGAATCTGCTTGAGCATAACCACCGAGTTGTAGCCGATCTTGCGGATGTCGCGGTTGTATTCCGCCATTTTCTCGCGGACGAAGTCCGGATCCACGTCCAGCAGGGAGGCGAATTCCAGCGTGTCGAACTGCGTCACCTCCTGCGGCGTCACCATAATGTCGTAGGCGACCTTGTTGCCCACCAGAATCCGTCCGTTGCGGTCGTAGATGACCCCACGGGTGGGATACACGACCTCGTACTGCGTCGACTGCATAGAGCCGACCCGTTTGTACTTGGGATTGAGGATCTGAATGGAAAAAATCCGCCCCAGGAGCAGCAGAGCTACCACTCCCAGCCCGATCAAGAGTGTGGTGGCGCGGGGATTTTTCATTTCCGGGACGAATCAGGGGCGAGGGTATCCACCAGAAGGATCGAGACGGCGTAACCGGCGGCCAGGGAGGCCACGAAACGGGCGAGGTTGAAGGAGAAAGGACGCGTGCCCGCTCCGTCCGCCAGGATATAGACCACCAGGAACAGGGCCTGGACGATCACCAGGGCGATGGAGACCTTGCCGAGTCCGCTCTTCTTGATGGAGAAATCTTCGTTCCGGGCGAATAACTCCTCGCCGAAGACCAGCTGGATGACTATCTTGCGCACAAAGGCCACCGGAACGATCGCGAGGGTGTTGATGCCCAGGAGTCCCTCCGAAAGGAGATCGACCAGAAGTCCCGTCACGAAGGCGATGCACAGGGCCGCCGTCGTGGAGAAGCGGATCGGGATACACAGCACCATCACGGGCAGAATACTCAGCAGGACGTAGGCCGACAGATGGAAATAATTGCATATCACCATCTGGATGAGCACGAGCAGGGCGTAGGTCAGGAAGAAATTGTACTGTTTCATCGCGCAAGCCCGTTGATTTCGTCCCGGGAGAGATTGTTGACGACCGTGACATAACGGATGGCCGTGAAATCCTGGAACAGTTCGACTTTGACTTCGTTGGAGGAGCCGTTCACCACCCGCGACTTACCGGCGGTGCCGAGCGGAATGTCGGGCGGGAAGATGGCGGAGAAGCCGCTGGTATAGACCGTATCGCCTTCTTCATAGTTGAAATGAAGCGGAATATCCCTTACGACGCAGTGAGAGGAACCGGATCCCGTCCAAGTCAGCGAACCGGCCGCCCCTTCCGCCCCGAGCCGGGCGCTGACGCTGATGTCGGTATTCATCAGCGAGAGGGCGTACGAATGGTGCTTCCCCACCGCGTCGATGATGCCTACCACGCCTCGTCCGGTGATGATGCCCGAATTCTCCACCACCCCGTCCTCGGAGCCTTTGTTGATGATGAGATAGTTGTGCTGCTTGTTGCGGCTGATCTTCACCACTTCTGCCGGGATGTAGCTGAAATTCTTGACATACTTGATGAACGGAATGCTTCGGGAAATGGAATCGATGTAGGCGTCGCTTCCTTCTCCCTTGACCTGGGCGAGTTCGGTGCGGAGATTGAAATTTTCCAGCGCAAGGGCCTTGTTTTCCTTCCCGAGCGAGAAATAATGCTTGATGTTCTCGCTGCCGCCCCAGACCGCCGCCATAAATTTGTGGGCGCCCCGGGCGAACCAAACGTCCTGGAGGGAATCGTTCCGGCGGATCAAGTGGATAGCAGCAACCTCCATCAAGATGAAGATTGCTGCGCTGACGATGATCGGGACAATTTTCCGCTCCTTGGGCATTAGCGCATCAGGAATGAATAGTTGTCCGTATTCTTGAGGGCGATGCAGGTACCCCGGGCCACGGCGTGGAGCGGATCCTCGCTCACGTGGAACGGGATGTTGACCTTCTCGGAGAGACGCTTGTCAAGGCCCCGGAGAAGGGCGCCGCCGCCCGAGAGGAAGATGCCGTTGTTGACGATGTCGGAATAGAGCTCCGGCGGGGTCTGCTCCAGCACGTGGAGGATAGCCGCTTCGATGCGGGCGATGGATTTGTCGAGGCAGTGGGCGATTTCCTGGTAGGTGATGGTCGCTTCGACCGGATGGGCCGTCATCATATTCGGGCCCTTGGCCTTGAACGCCTCCGGCTCCACCTCCAGCTCGGGGATGACGCTGCCGACCGCGATCTTGATTTTCTCGGCGGTCGTCTCGCCGACCTTGATGTTGTGCTGCTGGCGAAGGTAGTTCTGAATGTCGCTCGTGAAGACGTCGCCTGCAACGCGGATGCTGTCCTGCACGACGATGCCGCCCAGGGAAATGACGGCAATCTCGGTGGTGCCGCCACCGATGTCGACGACCATATTGCCCTTCGGAGCCTCCACGTCGAGGCCGATACCGAGGGCGGCGGCCATCGGCTCGAAAATCAGGTAGACGTCACGGCCTCCGGCGTGCTCCGAAGAGTCACGGACGGCCCTGATCTCGACCTCCGTCGAACCGGACGGGATGCCGACGACGATTTTGAGGTTGGGGGCGAAGAGGGTCTTGCGGCGGTTGTTGACCTGTTTGATGAAACCACGGATCATCAGCTCCGCGGCGTTGAAGTCCGCGATGACGCCGTCCCTGAGGGGGCGAACCGTCTTGATGCCGGGGTTGGTGCGCTCGTTCATCAGCTTGGCCGTCTGTCCCAGTGCCTTGAGCTTGCCGGTGGCGTTGTCAATGGCGACGATGCTCGGCTCGTCCAGCACGATCTCGTCATTCTGGAAGATGACGGTATTGGCCGTACCGAGGTCGATGGCCAGCTGCTGCGTCATAAAGGAAAAAAACGAAAATGCCATATCTTTTCTGTTAGGGGTCAAAAAATCGTGTAGTCCGACAAAATTACGAAAAATTTCTATATTTGCATAATTATATTGTATGCCAACGCCGCGAAAGAAATTTTTGATTGTCACGGATGCCGTTCCCGGATGGGACCTGGCGGGGCAGGATGTGCTCCGGATCTGTATCCGGAAATTCGCGGAGGTTTGTCCCGACATCCGGGTGCTGGTCATTCTTCCCGCAGGGAAAATCCGCTCCTGGATGAATTACTGCAGCGTATCCAATTTCAACTGCCCCCAGTCCGTGATCCCGGCGGCATTCACGCCGTACCATTCCCTTAAAAAGGCGTTGGAGCGGGTGCCGGCAGATGCGATTGTGGCGATTCACGACGGGCGGCGTCCGCTCGTCAGTCACCGGCTTATCCGCGAAATGTTCCGCCGGATGGAGGAGGGTGCCCGCGCGCTCATCCCCGTCGTCCCCTCGACGGAAGGGGTGATGGAGATTTCGGACGATGCCGTCCAGCCCGTCTCTTCCTCCGCGGCCCTTCTGGCCCAGACTCCCCAGATGTTCCTCTCAAATGACATCAAGGCGGCCTATCAGCAGGCCTACGATCCCCGCTTCACCGATCCTGCATCCGTCGCGGCGGGAATAAACATACCTCTCACCCCGGTGGAGGGCGAGAGGTACAATATCCGCATCGATACCCCGGAAGACCTGTCCGTCGCCGGGGCTCTCCGGCAACTTTCTATTGCCGCGAAGAATAACTGACGTTCTTGAAATCCTTGACCCAGACCTGGCGCTCGATGGCTTCGTCGAGCGAGATCATCGTCTCCGTGGACTGGATGTAGGGGATTTTCTGGATGGTGTTCAGGAGGATTTCCATCAGGTGGTCATTGTCGAGGCAATATGCCTTGGCGAGGATGCCGTATTTGCCGGTTACAAAATGACACTCCACGATTTCGGGAATCTTCTTGAGGTTGGCCACCACCTCGGGATACTTGTTGGCCTCAGAGAGACTGATGCTGATGAAGGCGCAGACATTGAGTCCGAGCGCCTGGGGCTTGACAAGCAGGCGGGAGCCGGTGATAACGCCGTTCGCTTCCAACCGCTTGACGCGCTGATGGATAGCCGCGCCGGATACGCCGCATTCCCTGGCGATCTCCAGGAAAGGCATCCGGGCGTTCTTGACGAGAAAAGAGAGTATTTTCTGGTCGGTCTGGTCGATGTGATAGGTTGCCATGTCGTTCGTTTATTGAAGTCCACGGCAAATATAGGAATAATTTTTAAAATATTTGCTTACGGAATGTTACTTTTTTCGGGAAAATTTCCGAAAAGTTTTTTTCGCAGGGCCGGATTCGTTGATAATGGATAAGCACTCCGCTTCCGTCAGGGCTGCGGCGTCTTTCCCGCGGGGGATTTTGTAATTGGCGCCGTCCTTTTTCAGGTACGGGCCGTACTTCCCGTTGATGATCTGGATGCCGCTGCCGTCAAAACTGGCCAGGACGGCATTGACGGGCGTTTTGCCACTGTCCTCAGCGAGGAGGGCGGCACATTCCTCGAGGGTGACTGTCAGCGGGTCCTTGCCCCGGGGGAGCGACATATTCTTTTCTCCGTATTTGAGATAAGGTCCGTAGCGGCCCTTCGTGGCGATGACGGGGATGCCGTTGATCTCACCGACGTTCCGCGGCAGCTCGAACAGCTTCAGCGCCTCCGCCAGGGTGATCGTTTCGATCAGCTGCCCCTTTCCGAGGGGTGCGAACTGGCGGTTTTCGCCCTCTCCCTTCTGGATGTAGGCGCCGAATTTGCCGAAGCGGGCCGTCAGCGGCTCGCCCGTGGCGGGATCATTCCCGATCAGGCGTTCCACTTTTTCCGGATTCGCGGCATTCATTACTTTGCCGACCACGCTGTGGAAGGGCGTGTAGAAAGCGGAAAGGGTATTTTCCCAGGACGTCTTTCCTTCGGCGATGCGGTCGAAATCTTCCTCTACGCGCGCAGTGAAATCGTAGTCCATAATCTCCGGGAATTCCTTCACGAGGAAATCCGAGACGATGATGCCGATTTCCTGCGGCATCAGCTTGCGTTTCTCCGCACCGACCGTCTCGACTATGTGCGAGGCCTTGATGGTGCTGCCGGTGAGGGTGAGGTTCTCTACCTCGAATTTCTTTCCTTCCTTGTCACCCTCGGTGATGTAGCCCCTGCCGGCCGAGAGGGTCGGGACGATGGTGCCCCAGGTGGAAGGCCGGCCGATTCCGAGCTCTTCCAGTTTGCGGGTCAGGGTGCCCTGTGAATAGCGCTGGGGAGGTGCGGTGAATTTGCACTGGGCGCTGATGGTTTTGGCTTCCATCCTGTCGCCGGTATGGATTTCGGGGAGAATGGCCTCTTCGCCTTCCGCCTCGTCTTCTTCATCTCCTCCGGTGTAAAGCTTGAGGAAGCCGTCGAAGAGAATTTCCGCGGCGGCAGCGGCATATCGCTCGCTACGGCGGTCCGAAGCGATTTTGACGGTGGTGGAAAGCACCCGGGCGTCCGCCATCTGGCTGGCCAGTGTGCGCTTCCAGATCATCCGGTAGAGTTTCTTTTCCTGGGCGGTACCTTCGATGTCCGTGTGGGTGATGAAGGTGGGCCGAATGGCTTCGTGGGCCTCCTGGGCGCCTTTCGCACGAGTCTTGTATTGGCGGACCCGGGAATATTCCTCTCCCCACTGGTCGATGATGAATTTCTTGGCGGTGGAGATCGCAAGGCCGCTGAGGTTGGTGGAATCGGTTCTCATATAGGTAATGAGACCGCGCTCGTACAACTGCTGGGCGATGCGCATCGTCGTGTTGACGGGGAAATGCAACTTGCGCGAGGCTTCCTGCTGGAGGGTAGAGGTTGTGAATGGAGCGGCGGGGCTTCGGGTTCCTTCCTTCTTATCGACGCTCTCGACGGTGTAATTCGCGCCGATGCTGTCCTCCAGGAAGGTGCGAGCCTCCTGCTCCGAGGGAAATTTCGTGTCGAGCAGAGCCTTGATTTTGACGCCGGCGGGGGCCCCTTCGGGATGGAATACGCCTTCCACCCGGTAGAAAGGCTCGCTGTGGAAGTCCATAATCTCTTTTTCCCGCTCGACGATGAGGCGGAGGGCAACGCTCTGGACGCGGCCGGCCGAAAGTTTCGGCTGGATTTTCCGCCAGAGGACGGGAGAGAGCTCGAACCCGACGAGGCGGTCGAGGATGCGGCGCGCCTGCTGGGCGTCCACGAGGTTCATATCGATCTGCCGGGGATGCTGGAGGGCTTCCCGGACGGCATTGGGGGTAATTTCGTGGTAGGTAATCCGTTTGGTGCGGGCCGGGTCGAGGCCGAGCACTTCCGCGAGGTGCCAGGAGATGGCTTCTCCCTCGCGGTCGGGATCGGAGGCGAGATAGACGGTCTCGGCCTGGGCGGCCAGGGCCTTGAGTTCTTTCACGACTCGGGCCTTGTCGGCCGGGATCTCGTATTCCGGCCGGAATCCGTGGGCAACGTCCACGCTGAGCTTCTTCTCGCTCAGGTCCCGGATGTGTCCCCGGGAAGAAACGACCTTGTATTTCTCCGTTTCCTTTTTCAGGAATTCACTGATCTCCCTGGCTTTGGTCGGTGACTCGACGATGACTAGATTCCCCTCCATTTGGCGTAATTTTTTTGCAAACATACGACAAAGCGCGGAAAATAAAAAATTGAATTTTTTCAAAAATAATCCTTATTTTTGTATTTTGTATAGAATTTTGAAGACTGAATCTTGCCGATGATAACGAAGAAAAAGTTCTTTTGCTGGTTCTGGGGGCTGCTGGCCCTGCCCTTCCTGGGCGTGGCGCTGCTTCTGGTGCTGGTAAATGCGTTTGCCGACATTCCCACCTTCGAGGAATTGGAGAATCCGCCGACGATGCTGGCCACCCAAGTCATCTCCCGGGACCGTCAGGTCCTCACGACATACCATATCGAAAACCGCGTCTACATTCCCCAGGATGGTATCCCCGACAATCTGGTCCATGCGGCCATCGCTACCGAGGATGTCCGTTTCTACGACCATTCGGGCATCGACATCAAGAGTCTCTTCCGGGTGCTGTTCAAGACCATCCTGATGAGCCGCAGCAGCCAGGGCGGCGGCAGTACCATTTCCCAGCAGCTCGCCAAGGCGCTTTATCCGCGTCCCGAGGACGAGCGCATCAGCAAGCCCAAGATGGTCGTCATCAAGCTCAAGGAGTGGATTACCGCCGTCAAGCTGGAGAAATTCTTCACCAAGGAAGAGATTATGAATATGTATCTCAACGAGGTGTTCTTCGGCTCCCATTCCTACGGCATCCAGGCGGCGTCCAAGCATTTCTTCGCCAAGGATCCCATTAAGCTCCGTCCCGAGGAAAGCGCCGTGCTGATTGGCGCCATCAACAAGCCGACGCGCTACAACCCCAACCTCAATCCCGAAAATTCACTCAAGCGGCGCAACTTCGTCCTTTCCCAGATGGAAAAGGCCGGTTTCCTCACGGAACGCCAGCTGGATTCCCTCCAAAAAATCCCGATCAAGACCTCCACGGCCGTGGAAGACCGCACCATCGGCACCGCTCCGTACTTCCGCGATATGCTCCGCAAATATATGGAGGCGGACAAGCCCCGGAAGCGCGCTTATCAGCAAGAGGAAGAATACCGGGTGGATTCGCTCCTGTGGGAGGATGATCCGCTCTACGGCTGGCTCAACAAAAATGTCCGTAACGACGGCACCCCTTACGATCTGGACCGGGACGGCCTCCGCATCTACACGACCCTCGACTCGCGGATGCAGCGCTATGCCGAGCAGGCCGTGGCCGAGCACCTCGGCAAGACCCTCCAGAAGACGCTGGATTCCGAGCTCAAGTGGCGCAAGCATTTCCCCTTCTCCAACAACGTTTCCGAGAAGATCATCGCCACGACGATGGCCCAGGGCCGCGAATGGAGTGACCGTACCCGGATGATGCGGCTCGACGGCAAGAGCGACCGCGAGATTGCCAAGAGCTTCACCGAGAAGCAGAAAATGCGCCTTTTTACCTGGAATGCGCCGGGCTACGTCGACACCCTGATGACCCCGGACGACTCCATCCGCTACTACAAGTCCTTCCTCCGGGCAGCCTTTATGGCCATCGAGCCCGGATCCGGCCACGTCCGCGCCTACGTCGGCGGTCCGGATTACCGCTACTTCAAGTACGACAACGTCCGTCAGGGCAAGCGGCAGGTGGGCTCCACCATCAAGCCGTACCTCTATACGCTTGCCATGGAGAGCGGGATGGATCCGTGCACCGAGATCGACACCAAGGACGTCCAGATCAGCATCGGCCGCGGCCGTTTCTGGGCACCGAAGGATCCGCACAAGCCCGGCATCATCAGCCTCCGTTCGGGGCTTGCCGCCTCGTCCAATATGGCTTCCGCCTACCTGATGCGGGAATTTGGCCCCGACGCCGTCATCCGCACGATGCACAAGATGGGCATCACTTCGTACGTCGAGCCGGTTGTTTCGCTCTGCGTGGGCTCGGCCGACCTTTCCGTCTTTGAGATGGTGGCGGCTTATAACACCTTCCCGGGTTACGGCGTCTATTCCTCGCCGATGTTCGTCACCAAGATTGAAGACCGGGAGGGTAATGTCATCTCCGAGTTCTCCGAGCACCGCCGTGCGGCCATCTCTGCCCGGGCCGCTTCCGCCATGATCTCGATGATGCAGTCCGTGATCGACGCCGGTACGGGCGGACGTCTCCGGTATGCGTATGGCCTCCGCGGCCAGATCGCCGGCAAGACCGGCACTACCAACGACAACTCCGACGGCTGGTTTATCGGCTATACGCCCAAGATCACGGCCGGTGTCTGGGTGGGCGCGGAAGACCGCTATGTCCACTTTACCTCCACTGCCCTCGGACAGGGCGCCAATATGGCCCTTCCGATCTGGGGACTTTGGATGAAGAAGGTGCTGGCCGACGGGACGCTGGGCATCTCCGCCACGGATACGTTCTCATCCACCGTGGCTGTCGGCTGCTCGACCCCGCCCCGCCAGCGTGAGGAAACCAAGGCTTTGGAAGAAGAATATTTTTAATCTATGGCAAAGTATAAAGTCATCGCCGTAATTTACGGCAGCGATTCATCAGAGTGGGAAGTCTCCTGCCGGAGCGGCGAATTCACCGCCTCCTGTATTGACGGCGCCACCTACGACGTGTATGAGATTTTCGCCCGGTTCGGGCGCTGGGAACTGGTCGCGATGCGCCGGCGCAATGCAATGCGGGTACCCTTCCCGGAAGGCTCCCGTCCCGAGATCGACAAGAGTGATTTCTCCGTCAGCGTGCTCGGCGAGAAGATCCACTTCGAGTTTGCGTACATTATGCAGCACGGCTTCCCGGGCGAGACCGGGCAGATGCAGGGGTATCTGGAGATGCTCGGCATCCCGTATTCCGGCTGCAGCGCCTTCGTCTCCGCCGTCGCTTTCGACAAATTCTCCTGTAAATGCTACCTGCAGGGGATGGACTGCGTCAAGCTGCCGGATTTCGACCTGGTCCGCGAAGGGGTCGATGACGTGGAGGCTTTCTCCGCCAAGATTCTCTCCCGCCTGCGCCTGCCGATTTTTGTCAAGCCCACCGGCGCCGGTTCTTCCTTCGGCATTACCAAGGTCAAGACGTCATCCGCCCTGCCGGAAGCCATTCGTTTCGCCTTCACCGAGGGCCCGACCGTCATCGTCGAAGAAGATGTTCACGGACGGGAACTGACCTGCGCCGTCTATTTCGACGGGAAGGAGGTCCGTGCCCTTCCGGTCATCGAGATCGTGACGGAGAACGAATATTTCGACTACGATGCCAAGTACAATGGCCATAGCCGCGAACTCTGCCCGGCGCCCATTCCCGACGAGATGGCCGCCGAGGTGCAGGAGGCTTCCCGGCAGATTTATGCCCGCCTGGGCTGCCGGGGCGTGGTCCGGATGGATTACATCCGTTCCGACGACGGCCTGTATTTCCTGGAAGTCAACACCATTCCCGGGATGACGAGCGCCTCGCTCGTGCCGAAGATGGTCCGCACGGCCGGGATGGATATGACGGCATTTCTTTCGGCCATCATCGAGAATTCGTAATGCTCCTTTCCGCTTTTCTGCAGCGGGGAATGTCTGCGCTCTCGCTCCGGTATCCGGAAGGTGAGGCGCGGAGCATCTTGTCGTTGCTTTGCGGGGAATTGCTGGGGACGAAAAGTTATACGCATATCCTGGATCCTTCCTTCGCCGTGGATCCCTCTCGGGAGGCGGAGCTGGAGGAGGCGCTTGTCCGGCTGCAGGAAGGGGAGCCCGTTCAATATGTTTTGGGAAAGGCGGCCTTTTTTGGCCGGAATTTCCGGGTTGGCCCCGGCGTGCTGATTCCCCGGCCCGAGACGGAACAGCTCTGTGAGATGGTCCTGTCCGCCTGCCGGGAGACGGCGGAACCTGCCATCCTTGACCTGTGCACGGGAAGCGGCAATATCGCCTGGACCCTCGCCCTGGAGCATCCCGGGGCCTGTGTGACCGGGGTGGACAAGTCTTCAGCTGCGCTGGAAATCGCGGAAAGCCAGCTTTTCTCCGCGCGCTTCCGTCCCCGTTTCGTCCGGGCGGATATCCTGGTCGAACCGGACGGTTTTCCTGCTGGGGGATTCGACATAATCGTTTCCAATCCGCCTTATATTCTCGATTCGGAACGCGAGGCGATGCGCGACAATGTACTCCGCTACGAGCCGCAGGAGGCGCTGTTCGTTCCGGACGAGGATCCGCTGCTGTTTTACCGCGCCGTTGCGCGTTGGGCCGGAGCCTTTTTGCGCCCCGGCGGACAATTATTTGCAGAAATCAACGAGGATCTCGGACTTTCGGCTAAGGCGCTGATGGAGGCTCTTGGATTCTGCAATGTGTTGATTCATAAGGATTTCTACGGGAAGGACCGCTTTGTCTCCTGCTGCAAGTTGCAGTGATTTTTCGCGGCGGCGGAATTTCTAACGGGCTGATTTCCAGGTATTTGAAAATTAAAAATGCACTTATCCGTCAGTGGTTTGCACTAACGGATAATTCCTGTTCTCTTTGTAACCGGAACTAAAATTTTGACAGTTATGAAAAAGAGAACTTACCCCGCAAGGAGACTCGTCCTTGCCACCCTCGCCCTTTCGCTCCTCGCCTGCGAACACCTCGATGACAATCTCCGCGATCACACTTCCGGCAAAGAGCCGCTTCCCTCCTGCGTGACCCTCGAGGAAGTCGCGCAAATTCTCTCCTCGGTCGAGATCGGCTCTTCCCAGATGGGAGAGGTCCACGATGCCGTCACCTCTTCTACCGGCAACGGTTACGACGAAGAGTACACGATGAAGGACCTCTTCGCTTCTCCCGGCACCGGTGTCGGTGAAGATCCGGTAAAAGCGTCGGCTAAATCTTACGAAACACCCCTTCGGGATCTTCTTGCCGATGCGGTTGCCGCCCGCTATGGCACCAAAGCCGCTGATGGTGGAGTCAGTGCCGATGAGTTCCTGGACGCCCTGACCGGCTCGGACGTGCAGATTTACTGGCCGTTCTCCGAGGGCTGGGATGGCGCGTCCGCTCCGGTCATTACCTTCGACCCCGAAGACAATTCCGACAAAAACTACGGCTTCGTTGCCGGTGAAAACGGCACCCTGGAGCGTGTGATCGTCGATGAAGAGATGGCCCGTTCGCGCCCCGTATGGGTCGTCAACCGCAACGACGACGCTTCCTATCGCAGCCTTGAGGTGCTACGGCGCGAGGACCCTGACTGGGGCACCGGCGGCGGCATCATTAGCGTCAAGGGCGCCGATTCCGGCAGCGACATCAAGACCTGGGTGCTCCGCTCCTTCAAGGCCAACCGCAGCTACGATACCTGGTTTGCCGGAGCTTCCGAATTCTTTGTGAAATGCGGTGCCGTGGAGAGTTTTACGGCCAAGACGGTCGATGACCTATCGCTTTACAATCCGACCGTTACCGATTTTATGGTTGTCGTCAAACGCAGCCAGATCGGCGAAGAGGTCCCGTTCAACGCCGTATTGGTGTCGGAGTGGACCGATCAGCTCAGCCAGGTGGCCTTTATGATCATTGAAGATGATGGCGGCAAGCGCACTTCCTGGAAGTGCTCGAGCAAGGTGACGGTCAAGTCGAAAGTGTACAGCTTCGATGTCGATCTTCCGCTCAATTCGTCCGACGATATCGTCTGGCGCGGCCAGCTCTCCCGCCGCTACGTTGAAAAGTACAGCGGCAAGACTGGCAACTTCGGCGATGTGGAACTCGCCCTGGAGTTGATCTGATGGGCTCTTTCGCACAAAATGTTATTACAGATTTGTTTTTCTGTAATAACTTTCCTACTTTTGTCATAGAAATCGATAAAAGTATGGAAACGATCGTTATCCGCATCGGCAACAGCCGCGGTATTATCATTCCTTCGGCCATCCTGAAAAAGTTGGGGGTCAAGGAAGGAGCCAGGGTTAAACTGGAAGAGAAGGAAGATGGTGCGCTTGCGCTCAGCTTCCTTCCTGTGGAAGAGCCGTATACCGGTCCCTTTACCGGGCCGTTTGCCCCGCTGGCTCAGTTCAAGGATATGGACGATCCGTGGGGAGAGGATCCGAGTGAGTATGTCAGACATCTCCGTGACTCCTCCGGCAAGGAAAAGCGTAAACTTCCCGAATGGTAGGTTATGTATTTGATAGATACGGACATACTTGTTTTTCTGAAGAGGGGCAAGTATAACATTCAGGATCGGATGGCTCAGCTGGGCTTGTCCCAATGTGCCATCTCGGAAATCAGTTTGGCCGAACTGTATGTCGGTGTTTATAAGGGGGATAATAGGAGACTGGAGCCCATTCTGAAGTTTTTGGAAGAGACGCTTACGATCGTACCGATATCTGCTTCCATCAAGACATATGCCCGGATCCGGGCTCACCTTGAATCCGAAGGAACCGTCCTGGACGATATGGACCTGCTGATCGCCGCCACGGCCCTTGCAAATGGTTATACGCTCGTGACGCACAACACAAAGCATTTTGCCCGCGTTCCGGGTCTTAAAGTTGTGGATTGGACGCT
>JAFZAI010000065.1 GCA_017557325.1 Bacteroidales bacterium | reverse complement strand
CGATGAGGACCGCGTGGAAGGCTGCCATTTCCTTTCTCATCCGGACGAACTGGAGACTTCCAGGAAAGCGCGCCGGTGCATCGACAAGACTATTCCCCGCGCCGACATCATCGTCCTGGACGATGCCTTCCAGCACCGTGCCCTCAAGGCCGACATCAATATCGTTCTCGTCGACTACAACCGGCCGTTGCACAAAGACAAGTTGCTCCCGTTCGGCCGCCTCAGGGATCTCCCGGAAAGGACCAGGGACGCCGACATTCTGATCGACACGAAGTGCCCCTCATACCTGGACGAATGGGAGAAGGGCAAATGGGCGGAGAGCCTCGGCGTGGCCGCTTACAGCCCCGTCACCTGCAAAGGCCGCTCTGCCACAGGCAAGGAGCAAACCCTCCTTTTCACCACGGTCGATTACAAGCCGATGGAGCCCGTTTTTGAAGAGGCGGATTCCCGGTTTACCTACGCCAAACGGCTGATCCTCTTCACCGGTATCGCCAAGGACAATGTCCTAAGAAGCTATCTCTCCGATACCTATAAAATTATCCGGCGTTTTTCCTTCCCGGATCATCACCGCTTCACCGGACGGGATCTCCGCGCCCTCGGGAAGGCCATCAAGGCTTCCCCGACCGCCCTCATCTGCACGACGGAAAAAGATGCGGCCCGCCTTAAGGGCAATCCCAAAACCACCCTCGAAATCAAGCAGCGCCTGTTCCAGGTGCCCATCCAGGTCCAGTTCCTGACCCCGGAGGAAAAGGAAATCTTCGAAACAACCCTTCTCGGCGCCCTGTGAGTTAGAGACGCGATTTGCGCACAAGGGCTTCCAGGAAGTAATAATCGGCGTAGTTGAGCGGCACGTCGATCTCGAGTCCGGCGGGGACATTACCACTGCTGTGCATCAGGATGAAATTGCCGTTCTCACCCAGGGCTGCGCGATAGGCCGGGCTGGCCAATGAGGCCATAATGCGGTCGGCAAAGGCTTTATACTGCTCCGGGTTATCCACATCCATCGTGCAGATATCGTATAAGGCGGAAGCAACGATTGCGGCAGAGGAAGCGTCCCGCGGCGCATCCGGAATGTCGGGCGCGCACATATCCCACCAGAAAATGCAGTCTTCCGGGAGATCCGGGTGGTTCCGCAGCATATCGAAAGTCTTCAGGGACTGCTCCAGATACTTGCGGTCGCCGGTATGGCGGTACATCGCCGCATATCCATACACCGCCCAGGCCTGTCCGCGGCTCCAGATGGATTCGTCCGCGAATCCCTGCTTCGTCACCCGCATCCGCACCTCACCCGATTCCGGGTCATAATCCAGGACGTGATAGCAACTTCCGTCCGGGCGGAAATGCTCCTTGAGCGTGCGGTCAGCGTGGGAGACGGCCGCCTGGACGAACGTACTGTCGCCCGTAAGGTCGAAAGCCTTGAAGAGTAATTCCAGATTCATCATATTGTCGATGATGACCGGGCACTTCCAATCGCGTTTCGGATTCGCCTCCCAGGACTGGAAGACCCCGGGCGCGCGACGGAAACGGGTCATCAGCGACCGGGCCGCCTGGACGATGACGCCCTTGTATTCCTCTATTCCGGCTATCCGTAGACCATTCCCGAAACCGGACATCGTCATAAATCCCACGTCGTGGTTGTCCGTCACATACTGCACGTCGCTGATGGCTTCGGTATACTTCCGGGCCAGGGGAAGATACTTCTCATCCCCGGTCAGCTCGTAGAGATACCATACGGTCCCCGGGAAGAAACCGCTCCGCCAGTCGGTGTATTTACAATACCGGATAGTTCCATCCTCCCGCACCGAGAGCGGATTGAGCACCACGCCCGTCGAATCCTCCACGACGGCAATCTGGCGGTCAACCTGCGCTGCCGCGAATTTCACATTTTCACGGACAAAGTCCTTATCCGCATCCGTACAGCCCGCCAGCAGCACCAGCAGGACTGGAATCAGCATCTTTTTCATTCGTCTCACTGCGCGTAAATCTCCGATAATTTCGCCAGCAGATCCGCGCCTCTCAGGCCGCGGGCGACAATCTTGCCCTCCGGATCGACGAGAATGTTGTCGGGGATGGATTTGACGTTGTAGGTATCGGAAGCGATCGTCTGCCACCCCTTGAGGTCACTCAGGTGGATCCACGGCATCTTGAGGTCGACAATGGCCTGCTTCCAGGCCTCCTTGTCATTGTCGAAGGAGAGACCGACGACGTCGAATCCCTTGGCGTGATATTGCTCGTAGGCTGCAACGACATTGGGCATTTCGGCCCGGCAGGGGCCGCACCAGGAGGCCCAGAAATCCACCAGGATCCAGTTGCCCTTGCCGAGATATTCGCTCAGCTTGTGAGGATTGCCGTCCACATCCGGCTCCTCCAGGTCGATAAACGGCTGGCCGATCACCTTCTGCTTGGCCTCGTTGATGGCCGCCCATTTTGCATTCTGCTCATCGTACTGCCGCTTGCACTCCTTCGCATAGGGATGGCGGGCATAGGCGTATTTCTCGTCGTAAGGATTCTCGACGGAGTCGTCCTCGATCTCTTCCAGCAGCTGGTCCATAAAGGCAGCCGGAAGGAGGTTGTCGCGATTCTCTTCGAGGATATTTTTCAGGAGGCCGGAATATTCCTCATAAATCTCCGAGAGGCGCTCGTTGGCCGCGACGCGCTCCTCGGCGGTCTCCGCGGTCTTGCCGAGACGGCTGACTTTAATAAGCTCCATATACTTGTCCGTCAAAGCCTTATCGGAGGCAAGAAGCTTCTCGTTAAGCGGAGAGGCCGTCATTGTCGTGTCGATGAGGTCGAGCGCGATGGGGGTGCCGTCGTTGAAGAAAAGGGTCCGCCAGTCGGCGCCCTCTTCGGCGACATAGAGCAGCGCGTCCTTCCCGGCCTTGCCGCTGAGCGTGAAGGCGCCGCCTTCGACGATAGTGCTGTCAAGGGTTTCGCCGGTAAGGTTGTCGACGAGGTAGACGGCGAGCCCGTCTTCCGAGGCCGTCTTGCCGGTGAGGGAATAATTGGCCTGATTGGAGCAGGCCACACCTGCAGCCAGCGCCAGAGTAAAGGTAAGAATTCGTTTCATATAGCGTAGTTGTTTTATGCCCATTTGTCGATAGCGGTAGGAATGCGGATATCGCTGAGATAGTGGAGCTCTACTAGGAACCACTGACCCGTGGAAGGCTTCTTGCGGAGCTTGAGGGGCCGGGGACTGTCGGCACCGCCCGAGTGGAGGTACAGCGTCGCCCAGTTCTCGCTGAAGGAATAGGGGTTGGAGGTGACCTTAATCCGATAAGGCATTGCCGGTGTGTACTGGTTTTCCGGAGTAGCGCCCTCGAAGAAGGAATTCACTTTGTAGAATTTGCCGTCCATAAAGCGGTCGGAAATCTGCTGGATTCCCATCGGATTGAGCGGATCGGGGCCCTTGAGGTAATTGAGCATCGCGATGCTCTCGTCGCGGTCGTCCTGCCAGCGGGTAAGGGCCAGCAGGGTGAGGGCTGCAACGGCATATACATCCGTCAGGGCAGCCTCCGGCAAGGCCTTGAATTCCGCCAACGTGCGCGGCAGGGTATTGAACGTATAGGTTTTGGTCTTGTTGGTGACCGCCTGGGTAACTTTCTTTTTGAAAAGATTCCCCAGGCCTGAAAGCAATTCTGATACGATGTCCATAGTCATTCTATTTTCAAGCAAATGTAGTGATTTGTTTTGATTTTTTTGAAAGAAAATTTTATAATGTTATTTTTGTAATCCTATAAAGAAAAAAAGATGATGACAAAGATTCTTCCCCCGTCTATCGTAAAGTCCGGCAACGGCTTCTGCTCCGGATATTATGGAAGAGGAGTCCGTCCGGTAACCGATTGATATGATCAGTGTCTATAAATTCGGCGGATCGTCGGTGGCGGATGCAACGGCCACTTCCCGCGTGCTCGACATTATCGGGGTTAAGGCACGGGAAGGACGGTTGATTGTCGTCGGTTCGGCCATCGGAGGTTGCACGGATGCCCTGCTCGCTATCGCGGAAGGGATTGCGCCGTCCTCCCGGCCGGAGTCTACCGCCCTCCTGGAGCGGCACCTCGGCATTATCCGACGGCTCTTTACCGGCGCCGAGCGGGAAGCCGCTTCGGACGAGATCCGCAGCCTTTTCGATGAGATGCTCGCCGCTCCCGATGACGAAAAAGTCACCTTCGGCGAACTCTTCTCGACCCGGATTCTGGCGCGGAAACTCGCCGCCGAAGGGTTCCGGACCCGGTGGATAGATTCACGGAAACTGATTGTAGACGGTCAAATTGAGGAAACGTATCGCCGCATCCGGGAGGCCGTACAGGATCCTGACATCGATATTTTTGTTGCACCCGGATTCATCGCCGGAACGCCGGACGGTCGCGTTACGACCCTCGGGCGGGGCGGTTCCGACTACAGCGCCGCCCTCTACGCGGCGGCGGCCGGGGCCGATGCACTCTGCAAATGGACCGACGTCCCCGGGATGATGACAGCCGACCGCCGCAAGGTGCCTGCCGCCCGGACCATCCCTTTCCTAAGCTACGGCGATGCAGAGACCCTGGCCCTTCGCGGTGCCAAGGTGCTCTATGCGCCGGCCGTCAAGCCGGCAATGGAGGCCGGGATTCCCATTCATATCCTCAACACCTTCTGTCCTTCAGAGGCAGGTACGGTCATTTCGGCCGCACCCTCCACCGGGGTAGCCGAATGGCTAGGCGTGAGCGCCAAAGACCATACGATCTACCTGACCTGCAGTGGCGACGGGACGCTCTCATCACACACGACAGGCATGGCCTCCGGAGAGAACGCTGCTGCCATCCACTATGCGGCGGCACGGCTGGAGAAGATTCTCCGGGCTGAGGGCATTGCCCCGAAGCAGGTTCGCTGCACGGAGCGCGGCGTCGAGGCCGACGTAAAAGAAAGCGTCGAGAACGCGGCGCTTCTCGCCATTCACCGGGAATTCTTCGAGACTGCACCCGTCGACACGGTCGACCTGTTCATCGCCGGTGCCGGTGCCGTCGGGAAAGCGCTCGTCGACCTTATCGGCCGTTCCCGCGAGACGGTGGAGAAACGCACTGGCAAGGCGCTCCGTATCCTTGGCATCGCCGACAGCCGCCACTATGCGGTGCGGTTGTCCGGAATCCGGCCGGAGGAGGCTTTGCAGGCGCTGGGGGAGATTCCAGGGATAAGCCCTGGAATGACGGAGAAAACCGGATTTGTAGAGGAGGTGCTCCGCGTGGCGCCGAAGGGGGCCGTGTTTGTGGACTGCACCGACAGTACGGATATTTACCATAGCTACACGGCGCTGATGGAAGCTGGGCTGCACGTCGTGTCGTCCAACCGCCGGTCGCTGGCTGTTCCCTTCGTGGAATACGCGGCGATGAAGGCCGCGGCCCTGCAAAACGGCGTCTTCTTCCGCCACGAAACGACGGTTGGCGCTGCCCTGCCTATCCTGGAATCCATTTCCCGGGGGGCCAATACCTGCGACGAGGTCATCTCGATCGAAGCCGTGGTATCCTGTACGCTCAACCAGATTCTCGGCGAATACACCCCGGGCGGTCCCTCATTCGCCCGCCTGCTCCGCAAGGCGCAGGAGAGCGGTCTCACGGAAGCCGACCCGCGCCAGGACCTCGACGGCCGGGATGCCCTCCGCAAGATCCTGATCCTGGGTCGAGAAGCCGGCCTTCCTCTTGAAGAAGCCGATGTGGAGGTGACCCCGCTGATCCCCGAGCCGCTCGACCATCTCGATCTGGAAGCCTTCTACAAGGCGCTGGAAGGGATGGAACCCGTTTTCGCCAAGGCCTTTGAAAGGGCGGCGGCGAAAGGATGCCGGAGGCGCTTCGTCGCCTCGATCGAGCGGGACGCATCCGCCAGAACGGGCTACCGGGCCTGCATCCGGATGGCCGATGTCGAAGCCTCCCACCCCGCCTATCATCTCCGGGGCACGGAAAACGCCATCATCGTCCAAAGTGCCTTCCACCCCTACCCGCTGGTGATCCAGGGTGCGGGTGAAGGCGCCCGCCAGGCCGCATCGAGCATTTTGAACGATATCCTGCGGTGACGCACGGCACCGTCGTCCAAGAAAACGGCCAAAAACTTGGACGACGCCAGCAGCCATCCAAGAAAAACGGCAAATTCTTGGATAACACGACAAAAAACAGCCGACTGTCCAAGAAATCGGCCAAAAACTTGGACGAAAATTTATAGATATGAAAGTTGCAGTCGTCGGAGCCACGGGACTGGTAGGCTCCAAAATGTTGGAAGTATTGGAAGAGCGGGGATTCCCCGTAACGGAACTCTTCCCGGTTGCCTCGCCGCGTTCATACGGCCGCAAGGTGAAGGCCTTCGGGAAGGAATGGACGGTGGTATCACCGGAGCAGGCCATTGCCGCGAAGCCGGCCGTCGCGATTTTCAGCGCCGGGGGTGCCGCCTCGGGCGAATTGGCTCCGAAGTTCGCGGAAGCCGGATGCTACGTCGTAGACAATTCCTCTTTCTGGAGAATGCATCCCGACGTACCGCTCGTCGTGCCGGAGATCAACCCGGGCGACCTTCGCCGGGAGGCACGGATCATCGCCAACCCCAACTGCTCCACCATCCAGATGGTGATGGCGCTCGCACCGCTACACAAGGCATTCGGCATCAAGCGGATCGTCGTCTCCACCTACCAGAGCGTCACGGGCAGCGGAATGAAAGGCATCCGCGACCTCGAAACCGAGCGTGCCGGGGGCAAGGGCACCTTCTATCCCCATCCCATCGACCTCAATATCCTCCCGCATATCGATTCATTCCTTGAGACGGGCTACACCAAGGAGGAGATGAAAATGGTCAATGAGACCCGCAAGATCCTCGGTGACGCCTCCATCGGCGTCTCGGCCACCACGGTCCGGGTGCCGGTCGAAGGCGGGCACAGCGAGAGCGTCAACGTCGAATTCCTCCGGCCCTTCACGCTGGAGGAAGTCCGCCGCCTGCTCACGGAAATGCCCGGCGTTACCCTCCAGGACGACCCCGCGAACAACGTCTACCCGATGCCCATCTATGCCTGGGGCAAGGATGACGTCTTCGTTGGACGCATCCGCCGCGACCCCTCGATCGAGAACGGCCTGAATTTCTGGTGTGTCAGCGACAACATCCGCAAAGGCGCCGCCACTAACGCCGTCCAAATCGCCGAAGTACTCCTCCGCAACGGCTGGCTGGGAGACTGATTACCAATACAGCGAAATTTGCGGAAGTTGCCGTTCTTGATACTGAGGGAAGACCGCCAAGAGACTGATTGCCGGGACCAAATTTGAATGGATATATGCTGGATTTAAAACTTTTTCAGGAGATGCTCTCCATCGACTCCACCTCGGGCCACGAGGATGAGATGATGGCGTGGCTGCGATCGAGCGGATCCTCTGTCATTCCGAGCGACTCCTCTGTCATTCCGAGCGAAGCGAAGGAATCTCCCTTCCTCCTACTGACCTGGGGCACGCCCCGCGTCGTATTCTGCACGCACGTCGACACCGTGCCTCCGTACATTCCGCCCACGTTCCAGCGGGAGGACGGCACGCCCTGCGACCCGCAGGAGGCCGCCGTCATCCGGGGCCGGGGTGCCTGCGACGCCAAGGGGCAGCTCTTCGCGATGCTCACGGCCTGCCGCCGGCTTGCTGACGAGGGCTGCACGGACTTCGGCCTGCTTCTCGTCACGGGCGAGGAGACCGGCTCCTGGGGCGCCAAAGCCTTCGCCAAGACCGATTTCCGAGCTCCGTACCTCATCATCGGGGAGCCCACAGAGAACAAAATGGTCTCCGCCTCCAAGGGCACCAAAGCCTACCAGCTGACCTTCAAGGGCGAAGCCTTCCATTCGGGTTACCCGCAGTTCGGGCACAGCGCCGTCGACGCCTTCGTCGAATTCTACAATGCGCTGAAGGCCGTCGACTTCGGCCTCGACCCCATCCTCGGCGAGACCACCTGGAACATCGGCCGTCTCTCCAGCGACAATCCGCAGAACATCCTCTCCCCGGAACTCACCTGCCGACTCTACTTCCGCACTACCTTCGTCAGCGACGAGAAGGTGCAGCGGTGGATGAAAGAGATTCCGGGTCAAGCCCGGAATGACGGAAAGGGTGCACTGGATGACAGGATGGTGGTACGGGAGGGCGTAGTCGTCGAAGCCATCGGCGGCGACACGCCCGCGGAGTATATGACGCTGCCGGGGTTTGAGGCGGCACCGGCTGCGTTCGGGAGCGACGCCCCGCATCTCACGAACTTCGCCCATAAGATCATCTGCGGGCCGGGCTCCATCCGCGTCGCCCACCGAGACGACGAGCACATCCTCGTCCGCGACCTGGAACAGGCCGTCGAGCAGTACATTAAAATGTTTAAGTTACTATGAAAGTCATCATTAGTGGATACGGCCGGATGGGCCATATGGTCGAAAAGGAACTGGAGCGGCGGGGCATTGAGATTGCCCTGGCGAGCGAGGATATTACCGCCGTCGACCCAGCGCTCGCAAAGGAGTGCGTCTGCATCGATTTCACCCGGCCGGAATCCTTCCGGAAAAACTACCCCTTCATCGCGCAGCATTTCAAGGCGGCCGTCGTCGGGACCACCGGCTGGAGCGACCTTCTGCCCGAGGTCCGCAAGGCTTTCGAGGAGGCCGGCACACCGCTCATCTATGCCTCCAACTTCTCCCTCGGAGTCAACGCCCTCTACGCAGCCGTCACCCGCGCCGCGGGAATGCTCAAAGGCCAGGGCTACACGCCCGCCATCGAGGAGACACACCATATCCACAAGCTGGACGCCCCTTCCGGCACGGCCAAGGTCCTGGGTAGCCTTGTGGAGGACGCTCTCGGAGTCACGCCGGAAATCACCGCACACCGCGAAGGCGAAGTCCCCGGGATCCACACGGTCACCTTCGAGTCGGGCTGCGACAAACTCACCTTCACACACGAAGCCTTCTCCCGGGAAGGCCTCGCCGCCGGTGCCGTCGCCGCTGCCCTGATGACCGAAGGCCTCACCGGCGTGCACGAATTCAGCGAACTGCTCTGACCGCCCTCCTCCCGGACTATCGAACCACCCCTCCTCCTTAACTGTCGATAACCCTCCGAACAACTGGGTGGTTGTCGACGATTTGAGCCTTTTTCGTCGATAACCCTCCGCACGCTTGGAGGGTTATCGACACAATGGTGGTAAAAAACACAATTTTTTTTTAATTTTGTAATTCAAGTTTCGCATTTGAATGAAACTACTGCATTTTGAGCCGGAAAGGCGAGAAAATGCACGGGGTAGAGACTTGCGATACTTAAGTTTTGTAGATTAAATATGGAACAACGAATCTTTCAGGGCTGCGGGACGGCAATGTTTACCCCGTTCGAGGAGGGCAGGGTGGATCTCGCCACCTTCGCCGCCAATGTGGAGCGGCAGGTGAAGGCCGGGATGGATTTCCTCGTACCGCTTGGCACTACGGGCGAAACACCAACGCTCTCGGACGACGAGAAGCGCGCCGTGCTTGAAACCGCCCGGGAGCACGCCGAAGGGCGGAAAATCGTCGTCGGCGTCGGGACCAATTCCGTCCCCGGTACGCTGGCCAACATTCGCCTCCTGCCCGACGCCGACGCCTTCCTCGTGGTCGTCCCCTACTATAACAAGCCGCCCCAGAGAGGCATCTACGAGTACTTCAAGACCATCGCCTCCGAGACCGACAAGCCGATTATCCTCTACAACGTCCCCGGCCGTACCGGAAGCAACATCGAGGCAGAAACCACCCTGCAGCTGGCCCACGACGTCCCCAACATCGTCGGCATCAAGGAGGCCTCGGGCAAGATCGACCAGATCCTCGCCATCCTCAGGGACAGGCCCGAAGACTTCGCGGTGTTGAGCGGTAACGACGACGATACGTTGAAGCTGATGAAAGCCGGCGCCGACGGAGTCATCTCCGTCGCCTCCAACGTCGCCCCGGTCGAGATGGTCCAGTTCGTCCACGCCGCCCTAAAGGGACAAGCCGGCACGCAGGAAGCCTGGCAGACCGCCGAGGCCCTCAACGCCCGCCTCTCCGAGCTCTTCCGCGTCCTCTTCATCGAGCCCAACCCCATCCCCGGCAAGGCCGCGATGGCCCAGCTCGGCCTGATGGAAAACTCCCTCCGCCTCCCCCTCGTCCCCGCCACGGACGCCACGGAAGCTATTATGGAAAAAGTGTTAATTGACTTATTTAAATAACGATTAAAAAATCATGTTGTATCGTTTCTGCAATCATTTGCACCCGCGCAAGTAGCGGGAGGGGCCCACAAGGCGAAGCCGCAGTGGGAAGGACGAGGGTCGTATGGCCCGAGGATGGAAGAAACGATACAACTGATTTTTTGAAAGAGTTTTAATATGGAAGAAATAACCCTGCAGCAGTTTAACGATGTGATGGATGCCCTGGAACGGGGCGAGATCCGCGTTGCCGAGAAGATCGACGGAGAATGGGTCGTCAACGTTGACATCAAGAAAGTCATTCTGGCCGGATTCCGGCTGGGGAATATCCTGGAGATGTCGGAGGGGCAGTTCTCCTTCTTCGACAAGGGGACCTTCCCGGTCCGGAAATTCACCGCCGAAGACGGTGTCAGGATCGTTCCCGGTGGCACGAGCATCCGGCGCGGCGCCTACGTCGCCAAGGGCGCCATCGTAATGCCTCCGGCCTACATCAACGCAGGCGCCTACGTGGATGAGGGCACGATGGTCGATTCCCACGTCACCATCGGCTCCTGCGCCCAGGTCGGCAAACACATCCACATCTCCGCCTCCACCCAGATCGGCGGCGTCCTGGAGCCAGCCGGCGCCCTCCCGACCATCATCGAGGACGGCGCCTTCATCGGCGGCAACTGCGGCATCTACGAAGGCACCATCGTGCAGGAAGGCGCCGTGATCGCCTCGGGCGTCATCATCACCTCTTCCACCGCCATCTTCGACGCCACCACCGGCGAATTCATCCGTCGCAACGAAGACGGCCGCATCGTCGTCCCGCGGGGTGCCGTGGTCGTCAGCGGCTCCAAACCCATCGTCCGCGGCGGCAAAGCCCTCGAAAGCGGCGTCCACCTCTACTGCCCCGTCATCGTCAAATACCGCGACGACAAGACTTCCGGCTCCGTCCAACTTGAAGACCTCCTACGATGAAACCCGACATTTCCCAGAGGGCGCAGAACATGCCCTTCTCCCCGATTCGCAAACTCGCCAAATACGAAGAGGCCGCCCGTCGCAACGGCGTCAACATCTACCACCTCAACATAGGCCAGCCCGACATCAAAACCCCGGGTTGCGGCCTCGACGCCCTCAAAGGCATCGATCGGGACATCCTTGAATACAGCCCCTCCCAGGGCCATATTTCGCTCCGGACCAAGCTCGTGAGCTACTACGCCGAATACGGCATCGACCTCTCCCCCGACGAGATCATCATCACCGCCGGCGGCTCCGAAGCCATTATGTTCGCCTATATGGCCTGCCTGGACCCGGGCGACGAAATCGTCGTGACCGATCCGTCCTACGCCAACTATATGGCATTCGCCATCAGCTGCGGAGCTGTGGTGAAGAGCGTCAAGACCAACATTGAGGATGGATTCCGCCTTCCCCCTGTGGAGGAATTCGAGAAGCAGATCACCCCGCGCACCAAAGCCATCCTCATCTGCAACCCCAACAATCCGACCGGCTACCTCTACACCCGCAAGGAGATGTTGCAGATCCGCGACATCGTCCGCGACCACAATCTCTTCCTCTTCTCCGACGAGGTCTACCGCGAATTCATCTACACCAAGCAGCCCTACATCTCCGCCTTCCACCTCGAAGGGATCGAAGAAAATGTCGTGCTGGTGGATTCCGTCTCCAAGCGTTACAGCGAATGCGGCATCCGCATCGGCGCCCTCATCACCAAGAACCGCAAAGTCCGCGAAGCCGTGATGAAATTCTGCCAGGCGCGTCTCAGCCCGCCGCTCGTGGGGCAGATCATCGCCGAGGCCTCCATCTCGACACCCAAGGAATATATGGATGAAGTGTACGAGGAATACCTCAGCCGCCGCAACTTCCTCATCGACGGGCTCAACAAGATCGAAGGCGTCTACGCCCCGACCCCGATGGGTGCCTTCTACGTGATGGTCAAGCTCCCGGTGGACGATGCCGAGAAGTTCTGCAAATGGTGCCTCACCGACTTCCAGTGGGAAGGGTCAACAATTATGATGGCCCCCGGCGCCGGCTTCTACACCGATCCCGGCGAAGGCCGCGACCAGGTCCGGATGGCCTATATCCTCAATAAGGAAGATCTTGCCAAAGCGCTTGTCGTCCTGAAAAAAGCCCTGGAAGAGTACAATCACTTGATGTAGTTGCCGATCGGGATTCCCCGCCGCACCAGCGTCTCTGCCCGGCCGTTTGCATCCACCACGGAGCAGACGACGTCGGCCGTGTATTCGGACGGATGGAAGGAAAGGGCGGATGCCATCGCCGTGAAAAGGGAAACGCCCTCTGCAAGCGACACCTGCCCGGAGACCCGGATGGTGGAAGTGCCGGACTTCAGGACGATGTCGGAGCAGCGACCCTGTGCGACCTTCTTGCCGCTCTTGTAAAGGACTGCGCTCACGTTGCGGAGTGTGCGGTCACTGCCGGTATTGCGTACCCCGACGGAGACGGCCCCGGAAAGCCCGCGCAAGGACTGCGGGCGGATAGATTCGAGGGAATATCCCGTCACGCTGAGGCCACCGAGCGGCTGGCGCGGAGCGGCCACCGTCGCCCCCATCAAGAGAGCAAGGACTATGATTGCGATGAATTTCTGCAATTTCATACCACAAATATAGATAAAATCCGTATCTTTACGGAAACATAGACAGGTTATGAAAAAGATTCTTGCAATTATCGTGCTGTCCCTCCTTGCGCTGACCGCCTCCGCCCAGACCGGCATGTGGGTCGGCGTCCGGGGAATCCGGGTCGAAAAGACCAGCAAAAACACCAAATACCTCATCCGGGCCCAGTACCCGATGTCCGGGGAGACCGTCACCGGCAACGCCATCCGCGAATGGATCAGCGAGAGCCTTGGCGGCAGCTGGACCGGCTCGCTCGACGACGTCGAGGCGATGTTCGACTATTATGCCGACAAGGAGATCAAGGAGGCGATAAAGGACAAGATCACCTTCCAGTGCACGCGCTATTTCTCCCGTTTTCACGAGACCTCCCACATCATCACCTACGCCGAGACCGGCGAATACAATTCCAGTGAAGACGCCCACGGCGATGCCATCGACACAAAGGTCACCTTCCGCAAGTCGGACGGCCGCCGCTTCACCTGGGATATGTTCACCAAAGACGGGAAAAAGCAGCTCAAGGCCATCCTCGCCAAGAAACTCCGCGTAGACTACGGCGACGACACCTTCTTCAAGGTACCCGACGCCTCCGACCCGGAGTTCAAGCTCCCTGAAACGGATCCCTACTTCTCGGAGGAAGGCCTGGTCTTCGTCTATCCGCCGTACGTCATCGCCCCCCACGCGGCCGGATTCATCACGGTCACCCTGCCCCTGTCGATGGTGAAGGGGATGCTGAACGCGACCGGGCAGACGTACCTTATTTCTGTCTCGTAAAGATCTGCATCGGGCAGCCCGTGAAGTCGAAGTGCTCACGGAGCTTGTTCTCGAGGAACCGCTTGTAAGGATCCTTCACCCACTGCGGCAAGTTGCAGAAGAACGCAAACGACGGCGTCCGCGTCGGCAGCTGGGTTACATACTTGATCCTGACGTATTTCCCCTTCCAGGCCGGAGGGGGATAATTTTCAATCTCCGGCAGCATCACGTCGTTCAGTTCAGAGGTGGAAATCTTCCGGGCCATATTCTCCGACACGTGGGCGGCGGCATTCAGTACGTCGATAATGCGCTGCTTGTTCAGCACGGACGTGAAGATGATCGGCACGTCGTCAAAGGGCGCGATCCGGGCCTTGAGAGCCTTGGTGTACTCCTTCATCGTGTTGGAATCCTTCTCGAAAAGGTCCCACTTGTTGACAACGATGACGCAGCCCTTGCGATTGCGAACAATCAGGTTGAAGATATTCATATCCTGAGCTTCCATCCCGGCCGTGGCGTCGATCATCAGGATGCAGACGTCGCTGTGTTCGATGGCGCGGATGGAACGCATCACGCTGTAGAATTCGAGGTCCTCGTTGACCTTTGCCTTCCGGCGGATGCCGGCCGTGTCGACGATCAGGAATTCGTAGCCGAATTTGTTGTAATAGGTGGAGATGGAATCTCGGGTGGTCCCGGCGACCGGCGTCACGATGTTGCGCTCTTCGCCGAGAAGGGCGTTGGTGAGGGAAGATTTGCCCACGTTCGGGCGGCCGACGATGGTGATGCGGGGAATGTCGGTGCGCTCTTCCTCTACGGTATCCTCGGCAGGAAGCACCTTGAGAATCTTGTCCAGCAGGTCACCCGTGCCGGAGCCGGTGGCCGCCGAGATGCTCTCGACATCTCCGAGCCCGAGCGAATAGAACTGGTACACATCGTACATCTTGTCGCCGCTGTCGACCTTGTTGACACACAGGACAACCGGCTTCTTGGAGCGTCGCAGGACATCGGCGATCTCGGCGTCGTAGTCCGTGATGCCCGTCCCGGCCTCCACGAGGAACAGCACCACGTCCGCCTCCTCGATGGCAATCAGCACCTGGCTCCGGATGGCCTCCTCGAACACGTCGTCCGAATTGGAGGTGTATCCGCCGGTGTCCACGACCGAGAATTCCCGGCCACACCATTCGCATTTGCCGTAGTGACGGTCCCGGGTCACGCCCGCCGTCTCATCCACGATCGCCTGCCGCATCCCGACCAGGCGGTTGAAAAGGGTGGACTTCCCCACATTGG
>JAFZAI010000064.1 GCA_017557325.1 Bacteroidales bacterium | reverse complement strand
CCCGTTATATCTACAAAAATAATCATTTTTTTGGTTATATTTGCACGTTAAGAACGAATTAATGGACAAATTCTCTTCACTCCTCCGGCGGAAATTCATCATTGACGGGCAGCAGATGGCGGTGACCCCGTACAGGATGCTTCAGGACTGCACCCGGGAGGGATTCCCCGAGGGGGAGAACGACGCGGAAGAAGGACAGGCGATCGACGAGACGCTGGATCTGTTCCCTTCCAATTTCGTGTTTGACAGCGCGCGGATTCCGGATTATCTGGCCCTCACCACGTCCAGGATCGGTTTCAAGAGAGCCGTCCCGCCGGTATTCGCGGCATCCTTTACCCGCGGCCGGATCGCCAAGGCCCTGCTGGATGCCATCTGGGTGAGCGGCCGTTTCACCCTCGAAGATCTCGCCCTGAAGGCGGAATGGAAGTGGAACACCGCCCCCGTGGGCCAGCTCGCATCCCTGTATACTTCCATCGAAGCCGCCACCTCCTACATCGACGCCCTCGGCCTGTGTTTCGACGATTACACCTTCACCGAGAATCCCGGCGGACGAAGCCTGGTCTCCTTCAAGGCCGTCGACGGCGGCAATCCCAAACTCGGCAGAAAAAGACTCTGCCCCGCCACGCTCTCGGGAGACCCCTCCAGCTGGATTCTCTATATCCCGTTCGACCCCTGCGATTTCCGCCTCGGCGGAAGCACCCTGTCGGAGGAAACGGACGCCCGCTCCTCCCTGGGCCCGGACATTTCGGATGCCGACTATCTGATCGACTGCTTCGAGGTCGTCCGCGAAATGGTGGAGGACGGCGTCGTCCTCAGCGGCGCCACCATCTGCGACGGAGGGCTTCTCACCGCGCTCCAGGGTATGTGCAAGGAGGACGTGGGCGCTTCCATCGACATCACCTCCATCCGGGACGCCTACGGGGAGCTGCCCGTGCGGATTCTCTTTGCGGAAGTCCCGGGCGTAATCATCCAGATCCGCGACCTGGATTTCGACTATGTCGACGCGGAACTCATCCT
This sequence comes from Bacteroidales bacterium, assembly GCA_017557325.1. Taxonomy (GTDB): domain Bacteria; phylum Bacteroidota; class Bacteroidia; order Bacteroidales; family UBA932; genus Cryptobacteroides. The sequence continues at coordinate 2,087 of JAFZAI010000064.1, read as the reverse complement.
GCAGGACATCGCTTATTTCCCGCTCGGGCATCCCGTCCCGGGCGGCGGCATCGCCGTAAACTATAATTCCAAAAGCGGAGTCGCCGGCATTCTGCAATCGCTGCTGACCAGCCAGGCCTCCGAAGGAGAAGACTGATATGAGCCCCAGACCCAAAAAGAAACTTCCGAAAATCTTCGTGCTGGACACCAACGTCATTCTGCACGACCACCGTGCCATCCAGCAGTTCAAGGACAATGACATCGTCATCCCGATCGCCGTCGTGGAGGAGCTTGACAAATTCAAGAAAGGCAACGACGCCCTGAGCTTCAACGCCCGGGGCTTCATGCGGGAAATCAACCTGCTCACGGAAGGGCGTTCCTTCGGCGTGGACGGCGTCCCGCTCGACAAGGGCAAAGGCAACATCAAGATCGAGCCCAGCCATCCCTTCCCGCCCGAGCTGCGGGAGCTCTTCATCGACGACATTCCCGATCACCGGATCCTCGCCACGGCCATCTGGGTCCGCGACAACCACCCCGGCCGCTTCACCGCCCTCGTCACGAAGGACATCAACCTCCGGCTCAAGGCCAAGGCCGCCGGAATGGAGGCCCAGGACTATCTGACCGACCGGGTGGAGGACGAGAAGCTGGACATCGTTTCGCAGGAAGTGGAGGTCGTCGACTCCGTCCCGGAAAATCTGCTGCAGAAGTTGGAATTCGGCCAGGACAACAGTTTCGACCCCGCCAAGGCCGGGCTCGGCACACCCAAGCCCAACCAGCTATACAAATTCAAGCACAAGGGCTACGACACCACCATCACGGCCCGCTATGATGCATATTCAGGCGTCATACGCTACGTCCGCAGCCACGAGGCCTACGGCGTACGGCCGCGCAACGATGAGCAGAAATTCGCCCTCGACGCCTGTCTCAATCCCCGGATTCAGCTGGTCTCGCTGACCGGCGGCGCAGGCACGGGCAAGACCCTCATAGCCCTGGCCTCTGCCCTGGAGCAGGAAAAAGACTTCGACCAGATCATCCTCACCCGCCCGACCGTCACGCTCGGCAACCAGGACATCGGCTTCCTGCCCGGCGACCAGAAATCCAAGATGTCGCCCTTCGTGCAGCCGCTGATGGACAACCTCGAAGTCATCAAGCGGATGTTCAAGCCCGGCAGCAAGCAGGCCCTCAAGATCGAGGGTTTCCTCAAGGATGAGAAACTCCTCATTTCCCCGCTTGCCTACATCCGCGGCCGGAGCCTCGGCAAAGTGTTCTTCATCATCGACGAGGCGCAGAACCTCACGCCGCACGAGATCAAGACCATCATCACCCGCGCCGGAGAGGGCACCAAACTGGTCTTCACGGGCGACATTTTCCAGATCGACCAGCCTTATCTGGACCAGTGGTCCAACGGCCTCGCCCACCTTTGCGAAAAGATGGACGGCCAACCGCTGTATCAGCATATCTTCCTCCGCAAGGGCGAGCGTAGCACGCTGAGCGACCTTGCCGCGAAATTATTATGATATTTAAGAATTTTTTCGTAATTTCGCACCGCTTTTAAGCAGATTATTTATTTAATAACTCAATAGTAATTTATGAACGACATCAAGAAACGTGTCTATCGCTTTGGTGGAAAGACCGCCGAAGGCGATGGCAAAATGCGCGAGCTCCTCGGCGGCAAGGGTGCGAACCTCGCCGAGATGAGCCTGCTCGGAATGCCGGTTCCCGCCGGATTCACCATCACGACCGAATGCTGCACCGAGTACTATGCTCTCGGCGGTGGCTATACCCCTCAGCTCAAGGCTGACGTGGCCGAGGCCCTCAAGGCGACCGAGGCCATCATGGGCAAGAAATTCGGCGATGAGAAGGATCCGCTGCTGGTGAGCTGCCGCTCCGGCGCCCGGAGCTCGATGCCCGGTATGATGGATACCATCCTCAACATCGGCCTCTGCTCCAAGACCATCCCCGGTATGATCGAGAAGACCGGCAATCCCCGCTTTGTGTATGACGCCTACCGCCGCCTCATTATGATGTATTCCGACGTCGTGATGGGGAAAGCCGAAGGCATCGAGCCCGCCGACGGACAAGGTATTCGCCAGCAGCTCGACAAGATG
>JAFZAI010000063.1 GCA_017557325.1 Bacteroidales bacterium | reverse complement strand
CGAAGGAGCTCCACGCGGCATCCACCTCCTCAACGGAGGTTGCCCGCTTCAGGGCCTTCTTTACCGCAGGTACCTCGTTTGCATACCAGGCGTCCACTTTGCCCTTCGCATCGGACAAGGCTGCCTCCCGCTCCGCCTCTATCCTTTTAAGGGAATCCAGTTCCGTCGAAACAGCGGAAAGAACGGCTTCCCGCTCCGCGCCAATTATCCGGAGATCGTTCAGTTTGGAATGGGTTTCAGACAAGAAGAACGCCAAGACCCCGACGCCGACGAGGACAGTTGCAATCAACCCAGCCCAGAGGGGCGTCCAATAGTTGCGCCAGGCTTTTTCAAGGGCGTCGACACCGGCATATCGCCGGGCAGGATCAGGCCGGAGGCAACGCCGAACTATCCGTCCGTACCGGTGGGGAAATATCTCCCGCATCAACGCTCCGACTGCCCATATATCACTCCGCGCATCGGTTTGCTTTCCCGCGAGCAGCTCCGGGGAGGCATAGGCAGGAGTGCCGCCCATCGCTTTCCCGGCAAAGTGCATATCATCGTCAGCGTAGCCGAGATCAATAATCTTGACGGCATCGTCGGCCCTGGTAATCAAGATATTGGCAGGAGAAAGATCATTGTGGATTACGCCTTTGCGATGCAGGTATGCGAGAACGGAAAGAAGTTGCGCAAAGACGCGCTTGCGGCGGCTAGTTGACGGCTGTTCCCTCAGGAATTCCGACAGGGGGTGTCCATCCACCCATTCCTGCACCAGACAAGGACCGACAGGCGATGACTCTTCCCATGCGAAAACATAGCATAGTCCCGGATGAGACAGTCCGATGGAGAGTTCCCATTCCCGCCTGAGAAGTTCCAAATCCTTCCCTCCGTCACTTGACGGGGCCTTCAGGACAAATCGCTTTCCGGCTTTTTCCGCCAGGAATACACGACTTCGCGGCCCCTCCTTCAACAGGGAGACCACGGTATATGTGCCCATTTCAGCCGGGGTAATTTCCCGCAGGGTTTCACTGACGATCTCTGACATAAAAAGACATTGTTTTGCAAAGATATTGTTTTTAACTTTGTCAAACAATGTCAGTACAAGCAAATATTCCTGAAATCACCGCCCTCAGGCACCGTGTGGAAGAAAAGTTTGGAGCTTCTCTCCAGACCCACAATGCTTTTATCAGCCTGACGGATGCCATCGACAAAGCACTCCGGGAGCACCTTTCAGAAAGCACCCTGGAGCGCTTGTGGGGGTATTCCACCCGTGGGAGGGATGCGGTCTCCCTGCGGACGCTCGATGTCCTCGCCCGCTACTGCGGATTCCAGACCTGGGAGGCATTCAAGGGGGATTTGAAGGGGGCCGTCGAATCCGAGGAATTTTCCCGCGAGGGCATCCCTGCCGAAGAATTGCTACCGGGAGACCGCCTGAGACTGGGATGGCTGCCGAACCGGATCATTATGGTCCGCCTGACGGAAGACCGCCGCTTCGTCGTGGAAGAATCCCTCAACTCCAGCCTCTGCCCCGGCGACAGCTTTACCTGCACCTGGCTCCAAAAAGGCCGGCCGCTCTATCTGGATCATTTCCGCCGCTGCGACTCAACAGAGGAAACCCGCTACGTGGCAGGTGAACGCAGCGGGCTTACGATGATCGAACGGTTATCGTAAATCAGATAAACAGGACGTACCAGAGGGCGGCGAATTCTTCGCGGGTCAGCAGGCCGTCCCAGGAGTAGAGGATGTCGCTGGAATAGCGGGAGGGACAAATAAAAAAACAGATGGCAAAGTCCGAAGACCTTGCCATCCGATTTTTTACTGCTCGTCGGGAGCGTCAGGGCCGCCATTTTGCGGACCGCCCTGGAAAGGACCCTGCGGGCCGCCGGGCTGAGGGCCGGCCTGCTGCTGGGACTGCTGGTACATCTTCTCAAAGGCTTTGTTGAGCGCTTCGGTGTAGCGGTCGATGTCGGCGATGTTCTGCGCCTTCACGGCCTCTTTCAGCAGATTGACGTTGCTCTCGACCTCGCCCTTTACGTCAGCGGGGACCTTGTCGCCGTTCTCGCGGAGGAATTTCTCGGCCTGGAAGCAGAGGCCATCGGCATTGTTGATCTTGTCGATGCGCTCTTTCTCGGCCTTGTCAGCAGCCTCGTTGGCCTTGGCCTCGTCCCGCATCCGCTGGATTTCCGCCTCGCTGAGGCCGGAAGAGGCCTCGATGCGGATGTTCTGCTCCTTGCCGGTCGCCTTGTCCTTGGCGGACACGTTGAGGATACCGTTGGCGTCGATATCGAAGGTCACTTCGATCTGAGGGATGCCGCGCGGAGCCGGAGCAATGCCGTCCAGGTGGAACAGGCCGATCTCCTTGTTGTCCTTGGCCATCGGGCGCTCGCCCTGCAGGACGTGGATCTCGACGGAAGGCTGGTTGTCGGCCGCCGTGGAGAAGACCTGCGACTTGCGGGCCGGGATGGTCGTATTGGACTCGATGAGCTTGGTCATCACACCGCCGAGGGTCTCGATGCCGAGTGACAGCGGCGTAACATCCAGCAGAAGGACATCCTT
>JAFZAI010000006.1 GCA_017557325.1 Bacteroidales bacterium | reverse complement strand
TGCACGGTGGCGACGGCTTCAACATCGCCAAGAATGCCAAGTCCATCGAGATGTACGATGTGACGATGTCGGACTTTATGATGGACTATTACAAACAGCTCACGGCCGAGGGCAAGGACATTACCTACCCGGTTGACGGACGCATAACCCAGGAATAACGATGAAAAAGTTTGCAATCATAGCAGGCCTGCTTGCCATTGCGGCCGCCTGCACCCCGAAACCCCAGTGGGACGGTAAACTGACCATCCTTCATTTCAACGATACCCATTCCCACTTCGAGCCGGTCTTCGTCGACAGCGTCCAGGCCATTCGCGGCGGCGTCATCGAGCGCGCTGTGTACATCGACAGTGTGATGGCGGCCAACGGCAAGGAGAATGTCCTCCTGCTGCATGCCGGAGACTTCAGCCAGGGCTCGCCTTACTTCACCGAACTGCACGGCGACCTTGAGATCGCGACGGTCAACGCAATGGGCTACGATGCGGTCTGCCTCGGTAACCACGAATTCGATAACGGCGTCGAGGATATGGTCCGCCGGGTGTCCGATTTGAACTGCCCGGTCGTCTGCGCCAACTACGACTTCCGCACGTTCGACCCCGAGGCGCATATCAAGCCGTGGATTACCCTGGAGAAGGCCGGGATGAAGATCGGCATTACCGGTCTTCTGTGCGACCTGACGAGCGTCATCGACCCGGACCAGGCCGCCCGTCTGCCGAAGTACAACGACGCCGAGGTCATCAACAAGTGGGCGAAGTACCTCAAGGAAGAGGAACATTGCGACCTTGTGATCAGCCTCAACCACATCGGCTTCGAGGATGAGCCTTATCTGGATTCACAGATGGTGGCGGATACCCGTAATGTCGATCTCGTCGTCGGCGGTCACTCGCACACCTTCCTCAACAAGATCGAATACGCCAAGAACCTCGACGGAAAGGAGATTCCCATCGTCCAGAACGGCTGCTGGGGCCTTAACGGCGCTGAGCTGAAGGTCGGTAAGAACTAAAGGATATTCATACTCTGCTCGCGAATCTTCTCGAGCTCGTCTTTCGCGCGGACAACCAGTTTCTGGATGCCCGCGTGATTGGCTTTGGAGCCGGTGGTGTTGATCTCGCGGCCCATTTCCTGGATGATGAAACCGAGTTTTTTGCCGGGGTGCGGGTCGGAGGCGATAATCTCGAGGAAATAGCGGCAGTGTTCGCGGAGGCGGACTTTCTCTTCGTTGATGTCGAGTTTCTCCAGGTAGAAGATCATTTCCTGCTCGAAGCGGGACGGGTCGATCTTGGCGGCGAGTTCGTCGAGATTCTTCCTGAGGCGGGCCCGGACGGTGTCGATACGCTCGGACTCGAGGCACTCGATCTCGTCGTAGAAGCCCAGGATGGTATGGACGCGGGACGTGACATCTTCGTAGAGAACGGCTCCTTCCCGGTCGCGGAAGGCATTGACGGCGGCGATGGCCTTGTCGACGGCGGCGCTCACCAGCGGCCATTCCGCTTCGGTGATGACGTCGCTTTTCTTGGCTTCTACCACGTCTGGGAGGCGCAGGAGGGCGCTCATCAGGACGGCAGAGGGGAGGGGATCTGCGGTAGGGTGAATGCTGATGCCGGCATCCTTGGAAATCCGCTTGATCTCGTCGAAATAGCCGTGGAGCAGGGGCTCGTTGAGGCTGCGGCCGCTTTCTCCGGCGGCGGGCTCCCAGGTGGCGAAGAGATCGATTGTGCCGCGGGTGAGGGCGGCGGCGAGACGGGAGCGGACTTCAAGTTCTCGTTCTTTTGGGAGGAGGGGAGTCTTGATGGTGATGTCTGCACTTTTTCCGTTGAGGGTCCTGATCTCGAGGGTGAGTTTCCCGGCGCTCAGCCGCGCTTCGGCCTTGCCGTATCCGGTCATTGACTGTATCATATCCGCTCCTGTATTGAAATTTACTGCAAATTTACTATTTTTGTGGGATAATTAATCCGAATTCTCAAATGGAAGAGACAAAAACCCGCAATTTTTTGGAGGAAATCATTGAAGAGGACCTCGCCTCCGGCAAAGTGGACAGCATCATGACGCGTTTTCCGCCGGAGCCGAACGGTTACCTGCACCTCGGTCACGCCAAGAGCATCTGCCTTAATTTCGGTTTGGCGCAGAAATACGGCGGCAAGACCAACCTCCGCTATGACGATACCAATCCGACAAAGGAAGACACCGAATACGTGGATTCCATCAAGGAGGACATCCACTGGCTGGGCTTCCAGTGGGAGAAGGAGCTCTACGCCTCCGACTATTTCGACCAGCTCTATGAGTGGGCCGAGCAGATGATCCTGCGCGGGCAGGCTTACGTCGACGACCAGACGCAGGAGGAGATCCGCGAAGGCCGCGGCACGGTCGACAAGCCTGGCAAGAACAGCCCCTGGCGCGACCGTACCCCCGAGGAGAATCTTCGCCTCTTCCGCGAAATGAAAGCCGGCAAGTATGCCGACGGCGAGAAGGTTCTCCGGGCCAAGATCGATATGGCGCATCCCAATATGATGTTCCGCGATCCGCTGATGTACCGGATCAAGCATACCAGCCATCACCGCACCGGCGACAAGTGGTGCATCTACCCGATGTACGACTTTACCCACGGGCAGAGCGATTCCATCGAGCACATCACCCATTCGATCTGCACCCTGGAATTCGATGTCCACCGTCCGCTCTATGACTGGTATATCCAGACCCTCGGCATTTATCCTTCCCATCAGTATGAATTCGCCCGCCTCAATCTGACCTATACCCTGATGTCAAAGCGCAAGCTTCTCGAACTGGTCCAGAAGGGGCTTGTGAGCGGCTGGGACGATCCCCGGATGCCGACGCTTTGCGGCGTGCGCCGTCGGGGCTATACGCCGGAGGCCCTCCGGATGTTCTGCGACAAGATCGGCGTTTCGAAGCGCGACCAGTTGATGGATATCCAGCTCCTGGAATGGTGCGTCCGGCAGGACCTGAACGCCCGCTCCAACCGCTATATGGTAGTACAGGACCCCATCAAGGTCCATATTACCAACTGGGAGCCCGGCAAGGTCGAATGGTTCGACTGCCCGCTCAATCCGGCGGAGCCCGAGGGCGCCAAGCGCCGCGTGCCGTTTACCGGCGAACTCCTCATCGACCGCGCCGACTTTATGGAGGATGCTCCGAAGAAGTTCTTCCGCCTGCGCCCGGATGGCGAGGTCCGGCTCAAGTACACCTATATCATCCAGTGCAATGAGGTCATCAAAGACGAGCACGGCCGCATCGCGGAACTGAACTGTACCTTCGATCCTACGACGCATCCCGTGACGGGGGAGTGGCGCTCGGTCAAGGGTACGATCCACTGGGTGAGCGCGGAGCACGCCGTGCCCATCGAGATTCGCAATTACGACCGCCTCTTCACGCTGGCCGATATGAGCACGGTCCCGGAGGACAAGGATTACAAGGATTTCCTCAATCCGGACTCCCTGATCGTGGTCAAGGGCTACGCCGAGCCGGCCCTACTGGAGGACCAGAGCGGCATCGCCGTGCAGTTCGAGCGCACCGGCTATTATGTCGCCGATAAAGACAGTACGCTGGAGCATCCGGTCTTCAACAAGACCACCGCGCTGAAGGATTCGTACAAACCTGAATAATTTTGCACCCTGCGTGCAACGAAACCGGTAAAAGTTGCATCTTATTACCGGTTTAATTTTTTGAGGAAAATGAATAGACTCTGTGTTTCTCTTTTTACGGCGGCTGCCGCTCTCTCGCTTGCCGGATGTTCGGCAGGAGATTTTGGTTATTTTGAAAGAGGGGATGATTCCTATCCCACCGGTTTGGCGGATATGGAAGGCGGCCCTGGTTCTATGGAGGGTTCCGGATCCGAAAACGGCAATTCTTCCGCCGGCGTCGTAACGGCAGGGGAGTGGCGCGACCTGGATCATTGGGTTTACTGGTCACAGCTGATGACCGGGGAGGAATTCTCCGGGATGTCCGATAAATTCAAGCTCTATACCGATAACCTGGTGGCGATGCACGTGACGGATTCGGATGACAAGCCGGTCATCGGCACGGATGTCGTGCTATACCGCAACGGCCAGTCTGTCTGGACGGCCAAGACCGACAATTTCGGCTATGCGTATCTGTGGGTCTCTCCTTTCCATAAACTCGAGCAGGTCTCTTCGGAGGATCTGACTGTCAAAGTGGGAGGCGCGGAGATGGCCGGACATCCCGTTCTTTCGACCTGGCAGTCCGGGAAAGAGGTGCAGATCAACGAATTCAAGAAAATGACGGCGGATGCCCAGCCTGTCATCAGCAACGTGACCGACATCGCCTTCATCGTCGATGCGACGGGCTCGATGGGCGATGAGATTGCCTTCCTCAAGGATGATCTCGTAGACATCCTCGGTAAGGCCTGCGCCCAGGCCGGCAATTCTTCTGCCCTTCGTACGGCGGCTGTCTTTTACCGGGACGTCAGGGATACCTATCTGACCCAGTTTGATGACTTCAAGACCGATTACAACCAGACCGTTGACTTTATCAAGTACGACGGGGTGGATGAGCAGGGCAAGAGGATGGAGCGTCAGGCCGAGGGTGGCGGTGATTACGAAGAGGCTGTCCACACGGCCCTCGAAGTCTCACTCCAGAATCTTTCCTGGCGGGATGACGCCCGGATGCGCCTCGCCATCGTGCTGCTGGATGCTCCGGCCCACTACTTGGGAATGACTTGGTATGACGAGCAGAACAAGATGCACAAGCTCACCGCTGACGATGTGCTCTCATCCCTGCAGCAGTCCATCGGGATGTATGCCCAGAAAGGCATTCGTGTCATTCCGATCCTTGCCAGCGGCGGAGACAAGAATGCTGAGTTCATGCTCCGGTTCTTCGGCATCCTGACCGGCGGGACCTATACATTCCTGACCAACGACAGCGGTGTTGGCGAAAGCCATATCGAGGCCTCGGTGGGCGAGTACCAGGTCGAGAAGCTCAACGACCTCATCGTCCGGCTCATCGCAGCGGCACTCAGTTGATCGAATAGACAGTGTTCGAGAAAAATCCGGCTTCTCCGGTGAGCAGGGACCAGGGTTCCTTTTTGTAGCCGGTGCTGAGTTTGAGCCGGGTGAGATTTTTCCGAGACTGAACGGCGGATCCTGCATAATGGGAGACGCCGTTCTCGTCTATCCACCCGAATGCTTTGCTGTCTGCCTCCGGAGCCGTGCTTCTTCTGGAGATAATATCCTTGACATTTGCGCAGTTGGCAAAGGCAGCATAGTCGATGTATTCCATCGTGTTGGGCAAATCGATTTTTACCAGGGCGGTACATCCCTCGAAGGCGTTCATTCCGATGGTCTTGAGTTTGGTGGGCAGTGCCAGGTTTTGCAACGCCGTACAGCGTTGGAAGGCTTGATCCGGAATTCGTTCCAAGAAGTTGTGGAAGGTGATGCTTTCCAGGGAAGGGCAGTCCTGAAAGATGCCGACGCTCAGGGGAATCGGGTTGGAGCTGAGGTCAATGCTGACAAGACCGGCCCCCTTGAACGCATAGACGCCAAGCTCCGTGACAGTGGGGGAAATGCTGTAGCTTTCCAGGGAAGCGCATTCTGCAAAGGCATATTCTCCGATCCGGATGATTTCGCTGCCGTGTGCAAGTGAGGTCAGGGAGCGACACCCCTTGACAAGCCCATCCGGAATCTCCGTGATACTGTCAGGGATTGCCAGACAGGGGAGTGAGAGGCAGCCGGAGAATGCGTAGTCTCCGATGGAAGATACATTGTCCGGGATGGTGATGCTGACAAGGCTTCCGCAGTCTTTGAAAGCAAGATTGGGCAGGGTCGTGAGCCCCGTAAACCATTTCAATTCATCAAAACTCCCGATAATGCTACCCCGGAAGCCACTTCCGAGATCCGTGACGGCGGCCGCCTCCTCGTAGCTGATTTCCCCGTCGGCATCGGTGTCGAAGGAGGCGACACAGATCCGCTTGGTTTCCTCGTCTGCAAAGTCAATCAGCCCGTAACGTCCGTCCAGCGACAGGGAAAAACTGATTTCCGTATTGGTCGTGAGGTCCCGGGTGTCCAGGGGAATCCTGTCGCTATGGGCATAGACCGTA
>JAFZAI010000062.1 GCA_017557325.1 Bacteroidales bacterium | reverse complement strand
GAGATGCGAGCCGCCCCGCCGGAAATCCAGCCCCGTGCGGATGGAAAAGCCCTTCCCGAGGTTGAAATCGAACTGGGGCCCCACGTAGAATCCGTGTTCAAACCCCAGCCAGGTAACGCTCGACGCCCCCTTGGCCCGAAGCGCCTCATTGTTGAGCGAATACCCCGCCCCGACGCTGATATCCACGACCTGCGCCTCCGCCATCCGCGGAATCACCAGGGCGCTCAGCAGCACCAGTATGACGGGCCATCGTTTCACTATTTGCAAAGATAGTGTTTTTTTAGATTCCTTCTTTGACTATCTTTGCAGGAAGAAACGATGAAAAAGGTATCGCTGCTGGAAATATTCTTCGTGTTTGCGAAGATCGGGGCCTTCACCATTGGCGGAGGCTACGCAATGATACCGATCATCCAGCGCGAGATGTCCAAGCGGGGCTGGATTCCCGACGAGGAACTGCCGGACATCGTGGCGCTCTCGCAAAGTGCGCCGGGGGTGATGGCGGTCAACATTTCCATCTTCGCCGGGCACCGGCTCAGAGGGTTCTGGGGCAGCGTCGCCGCCACACTCGGCAGCATCACGCCCTCCTTCCTCATCATTCTCGCCATCGCGATGTTCTTCTCCGCCTTCCGCGACAACGTCTGGGTGGAAAGGGCCTTCAAGGGCATCCGGCCGGTGGTAATTTCGCTCATCGCCGTCCCGATGGTGAATATGGCCCGGAAATCCTGCACCACCTGGTGGAAATGGCTCCTCGCCATAGCAGCCCTCGTGCTGGTGGCATTCCTGGGGGTATCCCCAATTTATATTCTGCTGGTCGTCCTTGTGCTGGGATTCAGCGTCACCTATTATTCGCAGAAGAAATGGAAACGGTGATGCTCATCCTCTCAATGGCGTGGACCTTCTTCCTCATCGGAGCGTTCACCTTCGGCGGCGGCTACGCAATGCTGTCGCTCCTTCAGGCGCAGGTCGTTACGGCACACGGCTGGATCAGCGAGAGCGCCTTCACCGACATCGTCGCCGTCTCGCAGATGACCCCCGGACCGATCGGCATCAACGCCGCTACTTACATCGGCTACGACGTCCTCTTCCAGGCCACCGGCAGCCACCTTCTGGGCGTGGCGGGTTCCGGAATCGCGACGCTTGCGCTGATGCTGCCCTCGTTTGTCATCGTGCTGCTGATCGTGAAATTCTACACCCGTTTCAAGGGCAACTCCCTCTTCGACGGCACAATGGGCTGGCTCCGCCCGACCGTCGCCGGCCTCATCGGCGCCGCCGCCATCATCCTCATCGTCAAGACGACCTGGACAGGCTGCGTCCCCTCCTTCGCCCTCGTGCAGGAGAACTTCCCGGACTGGAAGAGCTGGCTCCTCCTCGGCGGCGCCTTCGCCGCCTCCTTCTGGGGCAAAGTCAACCCCATCCTGCTCATTCTGGCAGGGGCTGTACTGGGATTGCTGCTATACTAAGCCTAACGGCTACAGCGGCGGTGGCGACAGAATAATCTGCCCGAGAGTGGCTATCAGGGCTGTTTTTTGACGCACCATACCCATATTCCACCTATGCAACTTGCACGGGTTATTCAATTCGGAAACCGTGCCAGAAGACCCTTTAACGACGATTTTTTGCATTATCCGTCAGCCGTTTGCACTAACGGCTAATCATCCCTTTCTTTACAAAAATTTGGATTTTGTAAACTAATTAGTTAACTTTGTGCGGAAATGAACAGAACATTCTATCGACAAATTGTCGTATTTGAAAATCATTTCAAGGAATTTCGGAAGAAACTTGACAGAGAGACACTGAAAAAAGTCTATCAGGTATTGACGCTCATTATGGCCACAGAAGTCATTCCGAAAAAGTTTTTAAAGCATATTGTCGGTATCCCTGGCTTATACGAAATTCGGGTCGCGGCAAACAGGAACTTATTTAGGATTTTCTGCTGTCTTGACGAAGGAAAAATTATCATTCTATTTAACGGTTTTCAAAAGAAAACACGAAAAACGCCTGTCAAAGAAATTGAAGTTGCCGAAAAGCTGATGAAAAAATACTTTGAAACAAAAGAACAGAATGAAAATGGAGAATAAAATTACTTCACCGCTATGCACCCCGATTGAAATGCTCATCGAGGAAGACTTTGGCAAGGCCGGATCGCCGGAACGGACAGAGTTCGATATTGAGTGCGATGCGTTTATTATTGGAGAGCAACTAAAAATGGAACGGAAAAGAATCGGGCTGACACAAGAGCAACTCGCCGAAAGAATCGGAACAAAAAAAAGTTTTATTTCCAGAATCGAGAAAGGCCGCACAGACATCCAACTTTCCACCCTGGCCAGGCTCTTTCAGGGCCTGGGCCGCAGAGTTTCCCTTCGGGTTTATTAAGGCAGAATTTAATCCCCCTCGTACCTTCCGGCGAAGAGGACGGCGCCGGTGGAGCTTTCTGTGATAAGGTAGAGGAAGGTGTGATCGGCGTGGAAGACGGCGTGCATATCCGGAGCAGCGGCGCCCTTGCCGAAGTGTGCCCGGGAAACAACGGCGACCTCGGTGCCCTCTTCATCCACCTTTACGATGGCGTCCTGGAAGACGGCGTCAAGGTAGGGCGTAGGTAAAGCCATTTTGCTGAAATTGGCCGTGCACGGGTCGAATGCAGCCCGCATACCCATCGCGGAAAGGGTTTTCTTCAAATCGAAGTGGGATTGGGTCGTAAAGCGAGGGAGCCAGAGATCGACGTCGTAGGTGTCAAACTGCGCACGGAAGTCCTCCCAGGTGGACGTCTTGAGGAAAGATGTGATTTCCGAAACCTTGTGTCCGGATTGGGGCTTCAAGACCATCATCGCGAAAGCCTTGTTGCCGTAAGGGATCTGGACAGCCTGGAAGACCTCGTTTTCGGTATAGCCGTACTTCTTGTTGATTTTCATCATCGGCACCGGTGAAGTCTCTGTGACTCCCTCCCGATAGAAGGGCTCTTCAGATGTGTTTTTCTTGTCGAATTTTTCGCTCCACTGGCTCTTGAAGTACATCGCATTGAGCAGATACGCCAGCATATCGGGATCCACACGGTCGAGAATTTTCGGGAACAAACCGTTGGTGTTCTGGGAGCACCAGTCGTTGATATGCCCGGTACTGCCGGCATTATCGGTGAAGTCCAGGTTCTCCACCACAGCGTTGTAAGATTGCTTAAGAGCGCTTACGTACGTGTCCAATAGCGTATTTCCGTTATCGACAAAGATGGCATTGGCGATGGTGAGTTTGGTCTTTTTGTCGAGGGTGGGAAGCTGACTGAGGAGTTCCTGCGCCAAAACATTCACGTCCTCAATCTCATCGCCACCACCATACCCCAGCACGCCGCTGATCTGATTTGCCGTCTCGCCCTGTGCACCGTTCAGCGTCATTGCCAAAAGCAGCTGCATACTCAACGGAGAGAGGAAATAACTGCCCTCCGCGGACGCGTTGATCCGGTCGAGAAAATTAAAGGTGAATACTCTGGTCCCCTCATTCACAAATTCGGCAGACTTAGCAGAAAGATTCAGGGGCTTGTAGGGATTCGTTTTGGCTTCCCGCTCTGCAGGGTCGCAGGATGCGCTGAGAAACAGTGCCGCAATGGCAATCAGAATAATATTTTTCATATCGTTAACTTATTTACTTCTATGGAGCAAACCTTATTATAGATGCAAAAAATGACGTACACGTTGCAGGGTTTCACAAAAATCATCCTTGCATCGAGCCACCGATGATATCGAGCAGCTCGGAGGTAATCTTCTGCTGGCGGCCCTTGTTGTATTCGAGGGTTAGGTCGTCGAGAATGTCTTCGCCGTTGTCGGTGGCGGTCTGCATCGCGACAGTGCGGGCGGCGTGCTCGGCGGCGGCGCTGTCGAGGAGCATCGTGTATATCTTAAGCCGCATCAGCTTGGGCAGCAGGGCCTCGAGGAGTTCCTCGCGGGAAGGTTCGAGGATCCAGAGGCGGTCTTCTTCACTGTCATTCCGAACCTGCGCAGCAGGTGAAGGAATCTCCTCCCCCCTTACCGTAAACGGCAGCCAGACCTCCCGCGTGGGGACCTGGGAGGCGGTGGAGACGAAGTGGTTGTAGATGAGCTCCACGCGGTCGAAGCGACTGTCTTGGAAGAGGGCGATGATCCGGTCTGCAAAGGCCGCGGAGAGGGAGAAAGAGGGGTGATCAATCAATTGATGCAAGGAGATCCTCTCCTTCCGCCCTTCGGGCTCCAGTCGGGATGACAGAAGGGTCTTATCCAAATCAACATCTTCTGTCATACCGAGGTCCAAAGGACCGAGCGTATCTCCAGGCGCCCGGCCGATGCGCCGCAGGGCGTCGGCCATTTTGCGGCCGATGGGAATGACGGTGATGTTCTCGTCGGGGATGCCGGCATCGTGGTACTCCGTGAGAGTCTCCAGCACCTTCCGGACGGCATTGGCATTGAAGCCGCCGCAGAGGGAGGAGTTGGAGGAGACGGCGAGGAGGGCGATGCGGGGGGCGGGGGAGGATTCCGGGTCATGGTTCGACAAGTTCACCAACCGCCCGGAAGGGGCGGAGGACAGGGCCGCGCCGCCCGACACCGTGCCGAGCATACGGTACAGGGCCTGCTGGTACGGGAGCATCGTAGCGACCGCCTGCTGGGCTTTGTGCAGCTTGGCCGCCGCGACGAGCTTCATCGCGGAAGTGATCTTGAGCGTCCCCTTGACGGAGCCGATACGGGTCTTTATTTCCTTGAGCGGCGGCATTTTACTTCAGTGACAGAATGACTGAGGCGGCTTCTTTCTCAATAATGGCAGCAATTTCTTCCGACACTTTTCCCTCCGAGAGCGGTTGCAGGACATCCTCTTTGTGCGCGGCCCGCATCCTGTCGAGGAAAGCCTCCTGGAAGGCAGGAACCGCATCGATGGCGATATCCTTCATCAGTGCATGCGTGCCGCAGTACAGGATCGCGACCTGTTCACCCACCGGCATCGGGCTATACTGGGGCTGAATCAGCAGGCGGCTGTTCTTGCGGCCCTTGTCGAGGGCAAAAGCCGTTACCTTGTCCATATCGGACGAGAACTTCGAGAAGGCTTCGAGCTCAGCATACTGCGCCTGATCGATCTTGAGCGTTCCCGCAACCTTCTTCATACTCTTGACCTGGGCGCTACCGCCGACACGGGACACCGAAATACCCACGTTGATGGCCGGACGGACGCCCCGGTTGAAGAGGTCGCTCTCCAGGTAAATCTGGCCGTCGGTAATGGAAATCACATTGGTCGGAATATAGGCCGAAACGTCACCCGCCTGGGTCTCGATAATCGGCAGGGCCGTGAGCGAACCGCCGGCGCGAACCTTGCCGCGCAGGGTCTCCGGCAGGTCGTTCATCTGCTCGGCCACCTCCTGCTGTCCGATGATCTTGGCCGCCCTTTCCAGCAGTCTGGAATGGAGGTAGAAGATATCGCCGGGATAGGCCTCGCGGCCGGAAGGACGGCGGAGAATCAGCGACACTTCGCGGTAAGCGACCGCCTGCTTCGAGAGGTCGTCATACACCACGAGGGCGTGGCGGCCCGTATCCCGGAAATATTCCCCGATGGCAGCTCCGGCAAACGGCGCATAATACTGCAGCGCAGCGGGATCCGCCGCCGTGGCGGCCACGACAATCGTATACGGCATTGCGCCCTTCTCCCGGAGCGTGCTCACAATGCTGGCCACCGTCGATCCCTTCTGGCCTACGGCGACATAGATGCAGTACACCGGATCGCCCGCTTCGTAGCACGAACGCTGGTTGATGATGGTATCGATGGCGATGGCGGTCTTGCCGGTCTGGCGGTCGCCGATGATGAGCTCCCGCTGGCCGCGGCCGATCGGAATCATTGCGTCTATGGCCTTGAGGCCGGTCTGCAGCGGCTCCGTAACGGGCTGACGGAAGATGACGCCGGGCGCCTTGCGCTCCAACGGCATCCGGGTCAGCTCGCCCTCCACAGGACCGAGACCGTCGAGCGGCTGCCCGAGCGGATCCACCACGCGGCCGAGCATCTGCTCGCCGACGTCGATGGAGGCAATCCGGCCGGTACGCCGGACGGCCATCCCCTCGCTGATTCCCTCGGAAGGGCCCATCAGCACGGCGCCGACATTATCCGGCTCGAGGTTCATCACCACGGCCATTTCCCCGCCGGGGAATTCGAGCAGCTCGCCCGCCTCGGCACCTTTCAGTCCGTAGATGCGGACAACGCCGTCGCTGACCTGCAGCACCTTGCCGGTCTCCTCGAAACGGAGGCCG
>JAFZAI010000061.1 GCA_017557325.1 Bacteroidales bacterium | reverse complement strand
GCATCGCGGGCGACGACACGGATTCCCACGTGGACATCCTGGCACGCTTCGCTCCGGACGACACGATTGTTTATACGGCCTGCGATGACCCTTCGGATGAGAATTATGCCCCGCTGAAGGCGATGGAGGAGGATCTCCGTGCCTTCCGGACGCTCGACGGGAAGCCTTACCGCCTGATTCCGCTTCCGCTCCCGGAGGCGATGTACCTGGATGACTACCGCCTGCCGGCATCCTATGCGAATTTCCTCGTCATCAACGGCGCCGTATTGGTGCCGGGTGCGGGGAGCTCCAGGGACCGTGTTGCCGCTGAGCAGATAGCAAAGGCTTTCCCCGGACGCGACGTCGAAGTCATCGACTGCCGCCCCCTCCTCTCCGGCCACGGCGGCCTCCACTGCGTCACGATGGACTTTCCAGATGGATATATAAATGATAATGAATAATACCCGAAAAATTTGTTGTATCAGTTCCTGAAACCTCCGGTCCTTCGGACCTCCGTCCCTCCCAGAGCCTGCTGTCCGTCGATACGAAAACAAGTTTTCTTCTCTCCGACCACCAGTCTCTGGGCCCCTCCCGTTCATGTGGCCACGGGCGGCCACAGTTTCTGGAACTGACACAACAAATTTTTCAAAGAATTAATATTATAATTATGAGACTACTTAAGATTGGAATGGTGCAGCAGCGTTGCACGGCAGATATCGAGAAGAATATCCGGAAGCTGGAGGCCGGGATCCGGGCTGCGGCGGCCGAGGGGGCGCAGCTGGTGGTGCTGCAGGAGTTGCATAACAGCGTGTATTTCTGCCAGACGGAAGAGGCCGCGCTTTGCGGGCTGGCAGAGCCTATTCCCGGGCCCTCGACGGAGCGTTTCGGCGCACTGGCCCGCGAGTTGGGCGTTGTGCTGGTGCTATCGCTCTTCGAACGCCGGGCACCGGGACTGTACCACAATACGGCCGTCGTACTTGAGAAAGACGGCTCGATTGCCGGGACTTACCGCAAGATGCATATCCCCGATGATCCGGGCTACTATGAGAAGTTCTATTTCACGCCCGGAGACCTGGGATTCAAACCCATTAAGACTTCCCTGGGCATGCTGGGCGTGCTGGTATGCTGGGATCAGTGGTATCCCGAGGCAGCCCGCCTGATGGCGCTCGCCGGGGCCGAGATTCTCATCTATCCCACGGCCATCGGGGGCGTGGGGACCGATCCGGCCGAGGAGCAGGAGGTCCAGCGCAATGCATGGCAACTGGTTCAGCGGGGGCACAGCGTCGCGAATGGCCTTCCGGTCATTACCGTCAATCGCACCGGCCACGAGGAGGATCCCTCCGGCAACACCGTCGGCCTCGACTTCTGGGGCCATTCCTTCGCGACCGGCCCGCAGGGCGAGATCCTCGCGGAGTTCGGCTACGACGAGGAGGGCGTAAAGGTTGTCGAGCTCGATCTCGACCGCACGGA
The DNA here is from genome assembly GCA_017557325.1 of Bacteroidales bacterium. GTDB lineage: Bacteria > Bacteroidota > Bacteroidia > Bacteroidales > UBA932 > Cryptobacteroides. The sequence continues at coordinate 5,198 of JAFZAI010000061.1, read as the reverse complement.
GTACGTCCGTGAGGGGTGGCCCTTCCTTCGCGACCGTCGCATAGATGCCTACGACGGTTTGCTGCAACGATATCTTGACGATTCGAAAAATTTATAGATTTTAATAAAAAATTATTGTAATTCGATAATTTTTGATTATATTTGCAGCGTTAAACCTAACGCAATATGAAACGATACTTGATTTTTCTGCTTCTCGTGGCCGTCATCCCCGCGGCCGCGCAGAACAGCATCCGGGGGCGGCTCGTGGATGCCACGACCCAGGCCCCCGAGGTCGGCGCCGTGGCGCAGCTCCTGGAAGGAGAGGCTGTCAAGGCGTATGCACTCACCGATTCACTCGGTGTATTCCTCCTGGAAGGACGGGCCCTTAAATCCGGCACGACCTACACCCTCGCTGTCGACAACCTCGGCCGCCAGAGCATCCGCCGAGAGGTGACCCTTTCCGGCAATCCGATCGATCTCGGCGACATTTCCCTCGAGGATGATCTTCAAGCACTGGAGAGTTCCAAGGTCGTATCGGCCCGCAAACTTATCAAGATGGATGTCGACAAGGTCACGTATGACGTGGCGGAAGATGTCGACGCCAAGGCTTCCACCGTCCTGGAAATGCTCCGCAAGGTCCCGATGGTCACGGTGGACGGGCAGGACAACATTACCGTCAACGGTAGTTCCAGCTTCAAGGTCTACGTCGACGGCAAGCCCAACGAGATGCTCTCGGCCAATCCCTCCAAGGTTTTCAAGGCGATGCCGGCATCCTCTGTCAAGAATATAGAGGTTATTACCAACCCCGGTGCCAAATATGATGCGGAAGGGACGGGCGGTGTGCTGAATATCATCACAGTCCGCAATTCGGATGGCACCAGTGCCATTCCGGACGGCGTCAACGGATCCCTGAACATCGGTGCCAATTCATCGTGGAGCGTCGACGGCGGCCTCTTCCTCCAGGCCCGCAAGAAGAAATTCTCCTTCGGAATGAATGTCAACGGCGCCTACCAGGACGTGCGTGGCGGATCTTCCGAGCAGACCCAGACGATGGGGGATATCTCCATCACTTCTCAGGGCGGCCCCGTCAGGCAGCGGGTCCCGTTCACCTTTGCGCAGGTCAACGCCAGCTATGAGGTGGATACGCTCAATCTGGTCAGCGCCTCCCTCGGCTTTGACTTCTGGTCGTTCCGGATGAATTCTCCCGGAGAGACCGTGGCGCTGCAGGGCGAATTGCCGCTTTATTCCTATACGAGTAGCTCGGATGAGCGCGCACGGTACTACGGGATCAATGCCGGTCTCGACTACCAGCATACCTTCCCTTCCAATAAGCAGCGGATGCTGACCCTTTCGTACCGGTTCGGCTTCGATCCGGAAAAAGGCACGACATTCTCCCAATACGGGGATTTGGTAGGCACAACGCTTCATCCCCGTCGCGTCCTGACCGATGACCGGAGTTCCTCGCATACTTTCCAGGCCGACTTCACCACGCCGATTGTCAATGAGAAGCACACCCTTTCGACCGGCCTTAAGTTCATCTACCGTTTCAACCGGGCCGATGACATCTATCATCAGCTTGATGAGACTGCGGCCGAAGAGACCATTCTCAGTGAGGATAAAGTCAATTACCGGCACTACAACTACATTGCTGCGGCTTACGCCGAATATGCCGGCACCGTCGGCAAGTTCGGCCTCAAGGCCGGTCTCCGCTATGAGCATACGTTCCAGGAGGCAAGGCGGGTAGGGGAGCCTACCTATAAGATCCAGTACCCTTCGGTCGTTCCGAATGCCAGCATTCAGTGGAATTTCGCGGCTACGCAGAATATCGGCCTTGCGTACAATATGCGCATCCGCCGGCCGGGCATCACCTTCCTCTCTCCGTTTATCAACCGGAGCAGCCCGACCTCCATCTCTTACGGTAATCCCGACCTGAGGCCATCGCTGGACCATTCCCTCAAGCTCGAATACCACTACTTCTCGCAGAAGGTGGTCGTCAATGCCGGAGCGAGTTACCGCTACGGTCAGGGAGGCATCTCGCAGTACGGATTCTATGGCGAAGATCCGGAGGATGCCTCCGTGATGATCCTTCAGAATACTTACGGCAACATTGTCGATTCCCACCAGGTGGGCCTCAACTATTTCGTCAGCTGGAATCCCTGGAAAGATACGCGGATTTATTCCCGCGGGGAGGGCGGCTATGAGATATTCCGGGCGAAGGCGCTGGATCAGTCCAACCGCGGCCTGACCGGCTTCCTGATGGTGGGCGTCCAGCAGACGATTCCGTGGGACATCCGCATCAGCGCCAATTTCTTCGGAATGTCCCGCCGCCACAGTCTCCAGGGCTGGAACAGCGGATTTATGGGCCTGTCGATGGCCATCTCAAAGAGCTTCCTCGACGACCGGCTGAGCATTACCCTGCAGGGATTCACCAACCTCAACAAGGGCCCGGCCCGCTTCAAGATGCACTCCGAAGGCAAGGACTTTACCCTCGATGGCCTGATGCGGTTCCCCATCCGCAATATCGGGCTTAACCTTACCTGGAACTTCGGGAAGAAAGGCATCCAGACGACCTCAGTTAAGCATACTATCTCAAATGACGACGTGATGAGCGGTGAGCGCGGCGGCTCCCAGACCTCGGCCGCGCAGGGCGGTGGAATGTAAAAATTGATCCATATATGAAACGTTTCTTTCTTCTTCTGATCTTATGGCCGGTCGCGACGGCTGCGTTTGCACAGGCTTTCCTGCCCGATCCCGGGGTGACGATTCAGGCTCCGGAGACCTATCTGTTCGCCCACCGGGATACCTGCGACCTGTATCTGGACGTCTATCAACCCGCTCCCGGGACAGATATTCTTCCGGATGGCAGCCGCAAGCCTACGGTTATGTACGTCTTCGGCGGCGGCTTCATTATGGGCGTGCGCAACGACCCGTTCTGCAATCCGTGGTTCAAGCTGATGCTGGAGGACGGCTACCGGGTGGTGAGCATTGATTACCGCCTCGGGCTCAAGGGCGTCGATCTGCGGTTTGACCTGCCGCACCTCGTGGATGCCGCAAAGAAGATCAAGAATGCCGTAGATATGGGGGTGGAGGATGCTTTCTCCGCGGTATCCTACCTCTGCGCCCATCCGGAGATTGGCGTGGATGTGAATAATCTCGTGATTTCCGGCAGTTCGGCCGGGGCGATGATTTCGCTATCCTCCGTCTGGGAATCCTGCAATTCCCGTCCGCTTTCCAAGGGCCTTCCGGAAGGCTTCCACTTCAAGGGCGTAATGTCCTTCGCCGGGGCGATTATGACCGACACGGGAAAGCCTTCCTATGCTGTGGCCCCTTGCCCGCACCTGCTGATTCACGGCACCAACGACGGTGCAGTCGAATACGACAAGACGGCCGTCGGCAAGCGCGGCATCTACGGCAGCAGCGCTCTCGCAGAGATCCTTTCGCTTATCAAGTGCCCGTACCAGATCTACCGCTACAAAGGCCATTCGCACGACATGGCCGCCAATATGAAAGAGACCTGGCCCGAGCAGAAGCGCTTCCTCGAGCACGCCGTCATTGCCGGCGAAGCCCTCACCCTCGACGCCCTCGTCGACGACCCCGCCATGACGGTCTGGCAGACCATCACGCTGGACGATATTTATCAGAAGTAGATTTGAAGCGGGGAAGGTGTGATGAAATGTGGCAGACCTTCCCCGTTATATAGCCTTAGGTGCCATTTTGCGGGGAAGGTGTCAGCAGTTTGAGCACACCTTCCCCGAATTTTTGGACCGGAGCTCTACTTGTACCTTGCCAGGCTCTGCAACTCGGCGGAGATGCGGATTTTGTCGATGATGGCGCAGACGAGTTTGAAGGCGCGGGAGTCTTTGGTATAGACGGCCGGGGTGATGAAGCTGGCGCGGCCCTGGCGCTGGAGTTTCTGCGCGGCGGAGCGTTTCACGGCATTGTGCGGGTCGAAGACGGCGATGGCGCTGCCGCCGAACATCGTGATGATTTTCATTGAGGGGACGTCGGTCTCTCCGTCGCCGAAATAGATCATATTCGTGAAGGGGATCCGTTTATCTTCCTCGGCGATGCTTTCGTTGACCCGCTTGGAGTCGCGGGAAGAGAAGATGCCCTTGTTGATCTTGAAGAGGAACTGGGTCTTGGCGGTGTAATCGACCGCGATGCCGGGCCACTGCGCCTCGCCCTTTTCGTCGTAGATATAGGTGCAGGCGAAGATGTGCTTGAATTCTTTGGCGATAGGGCTGCCTTCGATGATCTCCTTCAATCCGGACGAATTGATGTAGTGCTCGATCCGGACCCCGTGCGCCGCGCCGTATTCGTTGACGTTGCGGAACCATTCGCGCACGCCCTCAAACAGTTTGATATCTTTGCCGAAGGCGCGGAAGTCGCTTTTCCGCAGAATAATGCCCTCCTTCCGGGCGTCGTCGAACATCAGTTTCATATAGGCGAGTACGTTGCTGGCGTCCTGGCCGATGGCGATGCCGTCCGACATTTTCCAGAATTCCTCCGGGGTTTTGCCGATGGCCTGGATGAATCCGAACTCCTGCATATTGCCGGGGGAGAGGGTGCCGTCGAAATCGTAGATCAGTGCGACGATGGGTTTTCTTCTCATATCGAAAAATTTTGTTACAAAAATGCTACAAAATCCAAAATAATTGCTAAATTTGCAGTCTGAATATTTGATTTGACAAAGATATGGAAAAATATCCGCATTACCTCCAAAGATTACAGGATGCCACCCGCAAATTCTGGGACAAGCCCGCGCTGAACACTATCGGCGGCGATTCCTTTACCTACGCGCAGATGGCGACCTCGATCGAAAGGTTCCACGTTATTTTTGAAAATGCCGGCATTCAAAAGGGCGAAAAGATCTCCCTCTGCGCCCGCAACGGCGCCCGCTGGGGTTTCGCCTACCTGGCCGTCAACACATACGAGACCGTAATTGTCCCCATTCTTCCGGATTTCACCATTGAGAGCGTGATGGGACTGGTCAATCACAGCGAGAGCATCGTCCTCTTTACCGACAGCGACCGCTGGCCGAAGATGGATATCGCGAAGATGCCGAATCTCCGCGCCGTCTTTGCCGTGGATACCTGGGAGCTGCTCTATTGCAATGACGAGAAGATCCAGTATGCCCACGACCATCTCGACGAGCTCTTCAATGCCAAGTATCCGAACGGATTCGGTCCGGATGACGTCGTCTATCCGACCGACAACTG
>JAFZAI010000060.1 GCA_017557325.1 Bacteroidales bacterium | reverse complement strand
CTCGTGAACAACGAGACGCCCGGTCTCGGGGCTAAGTGCGCCGAGAAGGAGTCCCTGTTCCGTCGTCAGTGGAAGGGCTTCGATCCCAAGGTCAAGATGCTTTCCGTCAAGAAAGAAGGCGGCGACATCGACGCGATTACCGCTTCCACCATTACTTCCAAGGCCTACACCCAGGCCGTCTATAATGCCGTCCAGGTCTTCGACGCCCTTAACGGGGAGGCGGTTGACGCTGCCTCGGGCGCTTCAACAGGAGGACAGAGCCATGAGTAAAATAAAACTTCTCACCGACGGATTCGTCAAGAACAATCCGACCTTCGTGCTGCTGCTCGGCATGTGTCCGACGCTGGCCACGACCACTTCGGCCGTCAACGGCCTCGGGATGGGCCTCGCCACGCTCTTCGTGCTGGTCCTGTCGAACATCGTCATTTCGCTCGTGGCTCCGGTGACGCCCGACAAGGTGCACATTCCCGTGTACATCGTCATCATCGCCTCGTTCGTGACGCTGCTGCAGTTCCTGATGCAGGCCTATACGCCGGCGATGTACGAGACCCTCGGCCTGTTTATTCCCCTGATCGTCGTCAACTGCATCGTCCTCGGCCGGGCCGAGGCGTTTGCCAGCAAGAACGGCGTCTGGGCCTCCACCCTCGACGGCATTGGCGTCGGGCTCGGATTCACCCTGTCGCTCACCGTCCTCGGCGCGGTCCGGGAAATCCTCGGCAGCGGCTCCCTCTTCGGCTGGAAATTCATCACCGGCGACGGAATGCTGGCCTTCATTATGGCCCCGGGCGCTTTCCTGTGCCTGGGCTACCTGATGGTCCTGTTCAACAAAATCGCTAAAAAACAGTAGGAGGACGCTATGGAATACTTTCTGATTATCATTTCGGCGATTTTCGTCAACAACATCGTCCTGGCGCAGTTCCTCGGAATCTGCCCGTTCCTCGGCGTCTCTTCGAAACTTTCGACTGCGACCGGTATGTCCGGGGCCGTCTGCTTCGTCATCACCCTCGCCACCCTGGTAACCTTCCTGCTGAACAAATACCTGCTGATCCCCTTCGAACTGGAATTCCTCCAGACCATCGCCTTCATCCTCGTGATCGCGGCCCTCGTGCAGATGGTGGAGATCGTCCTGAAGAAGATCAGCCCGTCGCTCTATGCAGCCCTCGGTATCTTCCTGCCGCTGATCACGACCAACTGCGCCGTGCTCGGCGTCGCGCTCAACGTGGTGACGAAACAGTTCACCTTCGGCGAGGCTGCCCACTGGCTCAACCTTGGCGAATCGATGGTCTACGCATTTGCCACCTCTCTCGGCTACGGCCTCGCAATGGTCATCTTCGCCGGACTGCGCGAGCATCTGGCGATGAATGACGTGCCGAAGGCCTTCAAGGGCGTTCCGATTGCGCTTATCACCGTCGGTATCCTCGCGATGGCCTTTATGGGCTTCAGCGGAATGGTAAAATAGACCTGCTCTATGAAACGAATGCTTGCCGCCCTCGTCGGGCTTGTCTTTTTGGGGACCCTCGCCGGAGCCCAGCCCCGGGCCTTCGGTGTCCGGGCCGGATGGGCCGGAGAACTCAGTTTCCAGTACACCACCCACGAGTATCAGTTCCTGCAAGTGGATCTGGGCTGCCTGAATTGGGGCGATGATCACAATGGTTTCCGTACCACAGTAACCTACAATTTCATCTTTTCCCAGCCGCAGTGGACCCCGCGTGGGGAATGGGCCTGGTATGCCGGCCCCGGTGCGATGCTCGGCGTGATGCACACGCAGCCTTATACCCGGAGCAAGGATGGAGAACCGGTGGATGCACACAATTATTTCCTCGCTGCCGTCACGCCGGTTTTCGGCCTGGAGTATACGTTCTGGTTCCCGCTCCAGCTCTCTTTGGATCTCCGTCCGCCGATCGGGGCCCAGATCGGTCCCGGCCCGGACGCGGGATTTTTCTGGGATGGCATAATATTTGGTTTCATACCGGCGCTTTCGGTAAGATATCGGTTCTAGTATGAAGAAATTATTTGTCGCCATCCTGGCGCTCACCCTTTTCCCGCTCCTCGCGCTTTCGCAGGAGCTTCGCTACAATTACAAGACCGGCGGGATCACCCGCGTTTCCACGGAATACGAATTCGTCCAGACCGGTGATGCAGACCAGCACCCCTTCTGGATGCGGCTGGAGTACGTCAAATTCAAGGACGGAAGCGTCTCGTACGTGCTGTACCTCAATTTCGAGGAAAAGAAAGCGGTCAACATCCCCAAGGGTGTGAGGATCGCCGTAACCCCCTCGGACGGCGGAAAAATCATCAACGCCGACCAGATGTATGCCCAGAAGGGCAACAAGCACGCCTTCACTTCCGGGAAGGGGAGAGTGTACTGGAATCGCGCCCAGTATATGTTCGACGCGCCGGATATGCAGCGGATGGTCAAGGGCGTAAAGGCGCTGGATGTCATTACCGGCTGGAATGCGGAGGATTATGTCCAGATCACGTACGCCTCCAACCAGCTCGGCAAGGTGCTGGCCGCCCATTACAACGCCGTCAATGCCGCCGCCCCCTCGGCCGTGGCGATCGCCCCCTCAGGCATTCTGGACTACGACAGCAAGCCGACGGCCCTCACGGTCAAAGCCAAGCCCAGCGTGGCGACGGGGGAGAAGTACAAATACAACGTCGCGGTCACTTATTTATATTATAAAGGAACCAACACGGAAGATGTGGAACTGGAATTTCAGCTCGGCACCGAGAAAGAATACCGCATCCACCTCTCGACACCGGTCGTCTTCGAACTCGGCGGCGGGGAGAAGCTCGTCCTTGAGCAGGCCCGCGAGGATATAAGCCGGGTCGTGGTATATCCGACCCTCGTCCAGGCTCGCAAGATGATTTCTAAGGGCATCAAGGCTGTGACATATACGCTGGATTCCGGCGCTGTCACGGATACCTTCTCCGGTCCCTCCTTCACCGACGCTTTCTCCAAGGGTTACCAGACGGTGATGTCGGTCGCAGAGCGGTAGAGGTTTTATAAAATATTTACGATTTAACCCCTTGTTAAAGAAAAATTTAGCAAGGGGTTTATTGTAAGAAAAAAATTCGTATATTTGACCGACTATACCGAAATATTAACTAAACTATACTAAACGAAACCAAGTATGAACAAATTGCTCAAGCTACTGCTGATCCCTCTCCTGCTCCTTCTCGGAGCGACGGCCTGGGCGCAGCAGGACTCCTACGTCTGCAAGGGCGTAGTGAAGGACAATGAAGGCAACCCGGTTCCGGGTGCGGCCGTGATGGTTCAGGGCGGCGACAACGCCATCACTGACCTCGACGGCAACTTCTCCGTCCGTGTCACATCGGCTTCGACGATCAACTTCTCCTGCCTCGGCTACGCGGATGTATCGCTCGCCGTGGCCGGGAAGGAATTCCTCGACGTGCTGATGCCCATTGAATCCACTCAGCTCGACGAACTCGTCGTGGTGGGTTACGGCACCCAGAAGAAGACAAACCTGACGGGTGCCGTT
>JAFZAI010000059.1 GCA_017557325.1 Bacteroidales bacterium | reverse complement strand
CGTCACTAACCTGCCAAGGACTGGGACGTTGGTGACACTTTACCTATCCTTTCGTCACTAACCTGTCAGATACTGGGACGTTGGTGACACTTTACCTATCTTTTCGTCACTAACCTGTCAGATACTGGGACGTTAGTGACACTTCACTGTCCTTCTATCCAAGAAATTGCCCGAAAAATTGGACGGCATGCTCCGTCATCCACGTAAACAGCCTTTTTCTTGGACGGCTGGCCCATTAATGCCTTCTTATCCAAAAATTCGCCCGAAAACTTGGACGCCCTGCTCCGCCGCTACATCGCGGCGATGATCTCCAGGCACCGCAGCAGCAGGGTGGCGATGGCGTCCGTGGCGGTGAGGAGGAAGGTTGGGCAGAGGCCGAGGCCGGAAAGGACGAGCGTCCCGATGCCCAGCGAGATACATACCGTCGTGAGCGGGAGTGCCAGAATGTTGGTGATGAGGAAGTAACGGGGGAAGGTGTGGAAGTATAGCCATGCGAGCGGAGCTGTGGTGAGCTGGCAGGCGATGCTGAGGGCGGCCATTTCCCAGAGGCGACGGACGGGGTTGAAGCGTGGACCGCCGGCGGGATACCATCGCTGCATCGGCGGGAAGAAAAGGAAGATGCCGAGCATCGCGCTGTAGGAGAGCTGGAAGCCGACGGAGGTGATGACAGTCGGGCTGATGACGAGCTGGAGGGTAAGGGCGACGGAGAAGATCCGGAGCGGTTGCCGATGCCGACCGAGGAGGGCGGTCAATTCGCTCAGGGTAATAAATAGGAGTGCGCGCACGATGGAAGGGGAGGCCCCAGTAATCAGGGTGAATAGCAGGGCCGCCGGTACCGTGATGAGGAATCGGATAATCCGGGCAGCCGGCGAATGGCCCAGGACCAGGAGTGTCCGGGAGAAGATCGTATAGATGATGCCGATATGCAGTCCGGAGAGGGCCAGCAGATGCGAGGCGCCGCTTCGGCGGAACATCGCCACCGTCTCCCGCGGAAGCCCTGACCGGTCCCCGGTGAGAAAGGCCTTCAGCAGCGGAGCCGTGCTCTCGTGCGGGAAGGGCAGGGCATCGATGGCGCCCCGGAGCCCGGCCGCGGCCTCGCCGATCCACCCTAAACCCCCGCCCGCCCCGGGCGGCATCACGGCCGTGTAGTAACACAGGCTCCCTAGCACCCCCATCAGGGGGTAGCAGAGCCAGGTGCGCGGGAATAGATTCCCGGTTGCGGCCGGGAATGACTCCGGGGGCGCGGCGGAGAACGAGGTATGTGTAGGGGCTAGGGGTGACGTGTGGGGAGAGAACCGCGATGCCGCAGGGGGCGTTGCTCGGTGTGAGGTCTGTGTCGCCGCCGGGAATGACGTGAGGGGTGCTGCCGGGAATGACGTGGGGGGCGGGACAGGCGTTCTCCGCGCCGGGATGGCCAACGCCAGCAGTAGCGCTGCCGTCAGGAGGCAGCACCCCAGTGCCCATATATGTAGATGTATGGCCCAGCGCCCCGCAACCATCGCTCCGATCCCCACGCCCGCGGCCAAACACAGAGACAGCGCCACAATCCGTCCCTCAGTGTTCATTACGGTGCAAATTTACAAAAAAATGATTCCAGGGACAAGTCCTGGAATGACGACCGGCCAGGTCGGTAAGCACTGCTGCTGGCGAAACGCTCACGGTCGGTGGTGCGCTGCACTGCACTACACTGCGGCACAGCTCTGCGTATGGCACATTACGGAGGCCATCAGGCCGACGGCCCCCCGGCGAGGGGGCGGTGGGGGTGGCGCTCCCCGGGGGAGCTGCCGCTTGTGGCGGCTGAGGGGTCGCGTATACAATTATAACTGGGGAAAACCTTCCGGCAGGGGAAAAGGGTCAAAATATTGGGCTGCAGAATTGGAAAACCGGCAAATTAAGGTTATATTTGTAGTTCGGATATACCGAGTACTAACTAACCCAATCGATATGATCATTCTTGTAATTAATTGCGGCAGCTCGTCCATCAAGTATCAGCTTCTGGATATGAAGAGCGATGATGTGTACGATGTGATTGCCAAAGGTATCGCCGAAAAGATCGGCCTCCCCGAAGGAATTCTGCAGTATGCCCCCGCCGGGCGCGAAAAGATCGTCAAGAATCTCCCGATTCCCGACCACAAGGTCGGTATGCAGCTTATTCTCGATGCCCTCACGGGCGAGAATGGCGTCCTCAAGTCGCTGGAGGATCTCGACGCCGTCGGGCACCGGATCGTCCAGGGCGGCGATTTCTTCTCCTCGAGTGCCCTCGTAAACGACGATGTCCTCTCGAAGATCGAATTCTGCTGCGACTTCGCACCGCTGCACAATCCTGCCCACCTGCTGGGCATCCATGCCATCCAGGAAGTGCTTCCGAAGGTCCCGCAGGTCGTTACCTTCGACACCGCCTTCCACCAGACGATGCCGCCGTACGCCTATATGTACGCCCTTCCGTACGAATATTATGAGAAATTCCGCGTCCGCCGCTACGGCGCCCACGGCACGAGCCACCAGTATGTGGCCGAGCAGGGTGCGCTTCTCGCCGGGCTCGACATCAACAATTCCAAGATCATCACCTGCCACATCGGCGCCGGCAGCTCCGTGTGCGCCATCCAGAACGGCAAGTGTGTTGACACTTCGATGGGATTCACCCCGCTCGAGGGTATGATTATGGGCACCCGCGTCGGTAACATCGACGCCAACGCCGTCCTCTACCTGATGAAGAAGCTCGGCTGCACCGTCGACGAGATGTCCACCATCCTCAACCGCAAGAGCGGCTTTATGGGCCTCACCGGCAAGACCTCCGACGCCCGGGAGCTGATGGACCTGGCAAACGACGGTGATCCCAAGGCCAAGCTTGTCCTGCACAAGGTCAACTACGATGTCATCAAGCTGATCGGACAGTATGCCGCCGCGATGAACGGCGTCGACCTGATCTGCTTCGCCGGCGATATCGGCGAGCACAACGGCCGCTTCCGCAGAAGGGTCCTGGAGAACTTCTCCTACCTGGGCCTCAAGGTCGATTACGAAGCCAACAATGCCGCCTGGGAGGCCAACACGATTATCTCGGCCCCCGATTCGGCCGTCAAGGCCGCCCTCATCTGCACCAATGAGGAACTTGTCATCGCCCGCGATACGATGCATCTCGTACAAGGAAAGTAAAACTTTTACACAATATGATCAAGAATTTCAATGACCTGTATGCCAAGCTCAAGGCGGATAAGATCTGCAAGAGAATGGTAGCCGCGTGGGCGGTGGATGCCCACACCATCGAGGCCTGCTCCAAGGCCGTGGACCTGGGATTTGTCAAAGTGACCCTCGTCGGTGACGAAGCCCTCATCAAGAAAGTCTGCGAGGATTGCAAGATCGATCCCGCCAAATTCGACATCCGTCACAATCCCGTGGAGCTCAAGGCGGTCGCCGAGGCCGTGCAGCTTGTGCACGACGGTCAGGGTGACGTCCTGATGAAGGGCCTCTGCTCGACCGACAAATTCCTCCGGGCCATCCTCAACAAGGAGACCGGCCTCCTTCCTCCGAAGGGTGTCCTGAGCCACGTGGCCGTGATCGAGAATCCCAATTATCCGAAACTCATCTTTATGAGCGATATGGCCGTGATTCCGCTGCCGGATTTCCGTCAGAAGGTCAAGATCTCCGGCTACCTCGTCGAGGTCGCCCGCAGCTTCGGCATCGAGAAGCCGAAGATCGCGTTCATCGCCGCTTCCGAGCAGATGCTCGACTCGATGCCCGCCTGCATTGAGGGTGCAATGCTCGCCAAGATGGCCGACCGCGGCCAGATCCGCGGCTGCGTCGGTGACGGCCCGCTGGCCCTCGACGTCGCCATCGATCCCGAGAGCGTGCAGATCAAGAAGCTCGTCAGCCCCGTCGCCGGCGATGCCGACTGCCTCCTCTTCCCCAATATCGAGTCCGCCAACGTCTTCTGGAAGACCAACTCCAAACTCTGCACGGAGGTCCGTCAGGCCGGTATGCTCGTCGGCACCACCGCGCCGTGCGTGCTTGCCAGCCGTGGCGACACGGTCGACACCAAGCTCAACTCGATTGCAGAAGCGGTAATGTTCGCGAAATAATCAGCGCGGCGTCAGGAAAAGATCTTTCGCTGACGGTAGCGCACCACCTACGATCTCCCTCGCCTGGACGAAGACACCTGCTGTCTCCCGGGCGAGGGAGGATCCTTTCCAGGTGCTGGTGTTGGTGATGAGGATCCAGCACTGCCCGTCCGGGTAGCATTTGATGATGGCGTTGGTGCCGGCGAAAGAACCGGTGCGGCGCCATTCGCCGTCCGGCGTGACGGAGAGCCAGCCGAGCGGGGAAGTGTTGTCGTCGATGTATTGCGTCATCCGGTTGACGCTGATGCGGGTGAGGATGTCGGGAATGCCGAACAGGCCGTCGACGGATGCGACGAAGCGGGCGAGTTCGATGGCGGATCCCACCCAGGCGCCCGAGCCTGCGAGGCCGCGGATATCGCTGGCCCCATAACAACGCAAGACCTGCGACCCATCCCCATGATAGTCGGGCGATAGTTTCGCACCCTTCGGCGGATAATACCGGACCTCTCCCGGATAACGGTCGGCGTAATAATTCCCGGCGATGTGGAAATCGAAGCAGCCGCAGGGCTCCAGCACTTCCGTCCGGATGAATTCCTCGTAGGATCGCCCCGTAATCTTCTCGATGATCATCGAAAGGAGAAGGTAGCCGAAATTGGAGTAGTCCGAGTCGGTGCCGGGCTCGTAATCAAGTGGTTCCGAGATGAGGCACCGGGTCAGCGTAGAGTCGCAGGGCGGCTCCTTCAGGCCATATTTCTCCATGATTTTCAAGGTCGAGAACATCGGATCGCCCCGCTTGGTGGTGAAGCCCGCCTGGTGCCGGAGCAGGTGCTCGACGTTGATCAGGTAATAATTGTCGTCGGTGATGGCGTCATCGAATTCGTTCAGCACCCCGAACGGCCCGAAGACCGGGGTCATCAGCGAAAGTTCCCCCCGTTCCTCCATCAGCATAATGCCCGTCGCGGTGATCAACTTCGAGACCGAGGCCAGCCGGAAAAGATTCCCGGGCTGCGTCCGCTCACGGCGCCCTTCATCTGCCCATCCGAAGCCCTTGGCATATACGAGCCGGTTGTGATCCATCACAGCCAGCGACTCGCCCTTGATATTCCAGGCCTTCATAAACGAGTCGAACAGCACATCGACCGGCACCATCTCGGGCTCCTCGGACATACTGTTGGTGATGACCGCGTTGAGGCTGCCGGTAAGGGTCAGGAGGGCTATGACGAGGGATTTGATCATAGCGTGCTTCCGAGAATGGCGGGATCGTCACCGTCCTTGAGGAGGGAGAATTTATGGAACAGCCGGAGAATCAGGAACAGAGCGAGGGCGGCCGCCAGGGCGTCCGAAATCGGGAAGCTGATCCAAACCCCGTCCTGCCCCAGCCACAGCGGCAGCAGATACAGGCAGGGGACCAGAAACAGCAACTGGCGCGAGAGCGACATCAGGATCGACTTCCGGACCATCCCGAGGCACTGGAAGAGGTTGCCGGCGACCATCTGGAAGCCCACGACGATGAAGATGCAGTTCATCAGGCGAAGGCCGCGCTCGGCCAGCTCGATCATCGGCGGATCATTTGTGAAAATCCGGACCGCCAGCCCCGGCAGGAATAGCGCAACGATGCATCCGACTGCACATACGAGGGTGGCCCAGAAGGCAGTCCTCAGGTAAACCTTCCTGACGCGGGAGTAAAGTCTTGCCCCGAAATTGTAGCCGGCGATCGGCTGCATCCCCTGGTTGAGCCCCAGGCAGACCATAATGAAGAGGAAGGTGAGCCGGTTGTTGATACCGTAGGCGCCGATGGCGAGGTCTCCGCCGTATTTGAGGAGCTGGTTATTGACGAAAATGGCCACCACGCAGCTTGCAATATGCATCAGGAAGGGTGCCATTCCGATTTTGAGCGAATCCCAGGCAATCTTCCAGTCTACGCGCAGCAGGCCGCGGAACTCCAGGCGGAGGAACCGGTCGGGCTTGAAGAAATAGATGAGCGTGTAGATCAGCGCCAGCGTCTGGCAGAGGACGGTCGCGATCGCCGCACCCTGGATGCCGAGATGGAAGGTATAGATGAACAGTGGGTCGAGAATGGCGTTGGAAATGACTGTAAACAGCGTCAGGGTCATTGCGATGCGCGGATTCCCGGAGGCGCGGATAATGCTGTTGAGGCCGAAGTACAGGTGCGTGACGATGTTGCCGAGCGAGAGGACGATCATATACTCCCGGGCGAAGGGGAGGGTGTTCTCCGTGGCGCCGAAGGCCCGGAGAATCGGATCCATCCAGAGGAGCGTAACGGCTGTGAAAACCAGGCCCACGATGATGTTGAGGCTCACGGCGTTGGATAGGACGCGATTGGCGGAGTCGTATCGCTTCTGCCCCAACAGGATGGAAATCATCGTAGAAGCCCCGACGCCGACCAGCGTGCCGAGCGCCGTGGAAATATTCATCAGGGGGAGGGAAATGGCAAGCCCCGAGAGCGCAAGCGATCCGGTTCCGGGCATCCGGCCGATGAACATACTGTCCACCATATTATATAAGGAGGACGCGGTCATCGCGATGATGCCGGGAATGGCGTACTTTCTCAGGAGTACGCCGATCCGTTCGGTGCCCAGCTCAAGGGGTATGCTGCCCTGGGCCATTTATTCGGGTTTCGCGACCAGTTCCAGCTCGAATACGAGGGGGCTGTAGGGAGGAATGCTGTAGCCGGTGCCGGTGGACTGGTAGCCAAGGTCGGACCAAAAGGCGGTGACAGCTTTCTCCATCGGGTGCATCATGTATATGGCGGCCTTGAATCCGGAGATCAGGTCGGACTCGTCGTCCCCGTAGGAGATCTTGGAGTAATTCTCATTCCGGTTGATCTTGATGGGACCGTAAGTCCGGGAAGAGCTGTAAAGGCCGGCATCCTTGGCGGTCTTTTCATCCGTGGTGTCGAAGACCTTTCCGTCCAGCAGTTTGCCGGTATAGTTGAGATAGAGCGTCGTGTCGGAGGGCATCTCATAGGTGAGGTCCTCTTCGTTGGCGATCCCCTTCGAGACGAAGTAGAAGCCGAATTTGTCCAGTTCCTCATTCCCGGCGATATAGGTGGAATCGGCTCCGTCCAGATAGGTCTTCGCGTACGTGTCAAGCTGATCTCCCTGCCACTCCTTGATATCCGGGCAGTAGTCCCTGAGCGTAACGTCATAGATGACGTGGGAACCGCCTTCCGTGGCTTCCTCCATATATTTCTTGAGGGTGGTATAGCGGTCATAGGTGCAGAGCCAGTAAGGGACGGCGATCTTGCGGCGTTCCCCGATTTTCATCCCGTCCATTCCCTCCTCGAGGCCGGCATAAATTCCGCTGTACGTGTCGCCGAAATACCAGATGTTCGGCCCGTAAAAGTAGCTCCTGTCATACGTTCCGACCCGTTTGGCGACGGTTTCGACGGTGGTGACGGAGACATTGCCGTCTATATCCGTGAGGGTATAATCCACGAAGATGTAGCAATTGTCTTCGGCGGAGATAGCCTCGCCGGCCCCTTCTTCTTTTTCAAGGATGTAGGCGCCGTTTTCCGTCGCTTCCGCATCGGGATAACGCAGGCTGATCAGGGCCTCGAAGTATGTCTTGTCAGCGGCCTTGGTGTCTTTTTTCGATTCTTTGGCGCAACCCGCGGCGACGATGCCGACAAGGGCCAGGAGCAGTATGGTGTTTCTTTTCATAGTCATCTAATCGTTGGAAATGCTTTCTATCCAGATATGATAAATCTGGGCCGACTTCGAGGGAACGGCCCCGATGGCCTTCTTCCCGTAGCCGTATTTGCCGGAGAACAGAATCCAGCATTCTTCCCCTTCCTTGACCCCGACGAGCCCGTTCTGAAGGCCCTTGATGAGGTTCCCTTCCTCGAGACTGACCGTCGTGACGGCGAAGACGGATTCATCCGTGAGCTGCCATCCGGCCGCGTCGGCCGATTCTTTCCGGTTGGTGGCGAAGAGGTTGGACCCGGAAGGCGTGGATCCGGTAAAGACATAGCCCGCATAGTAGAACGAGACGGTGCCCTTGTCGGCGAGGACTGTTTCGCCCGTGCCCTCCTGGATTACCAGGCGCACGGAGCCGCCGTTGTATTCGACGTGCGCATCCTCTTTACCCTTGGTTTGGGTTTCGACGAAGCTGTCGATCTTCTTCTCCTGGTTATCGTAGGTCTGCTGCAGGGCCTGACCCGTACAGGAGGCCAGGAACAAGCAGAGCAGTATGCGGGAGAATCTTTTCATTTGAGGTAATCCTTGAAGATGCCTTCGAGATAATCCGGGGCGGCGTCCAGATCGGGGATATCCTCCGGAACAAGGACTTTGCCGCCGGCTGCCTGCTCGTGCCCGCCGCCGTGGAAGGCCTTGACGGCAAGGGCGCGGGAGGAAAGCGGCTTCTTGGACCGGAGCGATACGCGGAGGATGCCGTCTTCTTCCTTGAAGAATCCGCTGATGCGGACTTTGTCGATGGTGAGCGGCATATTGACGAAGCCCTCTGTCTCGCCTTCGAGAATGCCGAACCGGTCGCGGTCGGCGGCCCGCAGGATCATAATCGCGGCCCCTTCGGGGGTGATGGTGAGCCTTT